>JANQFA010000109.1 GCA_028278065.1 Myxococcota bacterium | reverse complement strand
ATCCACTCGATCAGCCAGTCGTTGTAGGCGCGCACGCAGGCCAGCATCAGCTCCGGGTCGCCGAGACCGAGGAAGGTCTCGCTTCCGAAGCCGCCGATGTTGGGATAGAGCGCCATCGCCCAGGCGCCGATCTCGTCCATGTAGGCCAGGCGCGCCTTCGCGTCGTAGGCTGCGGGCGGGCACTCGTCCAGATTGCGGGGGATCGACGGGAAGGGGTCCTTCCAGCCCGCCACGGCCGTGGCTCCCACCGGGATCTTGCGTTCGGCCCTTCCGAAGCGCCATACGTCCACTCCGTCGTCGGTACGCACCATGCGCGGAGCGGCATCCTGGAACTTCGCGGGCAGCCGGTCCGTCCACACGTCACCCGGCTCGGTGATGTGGGTGTCCGCATCGATGAACCAGTCCGTGCACTGCATGGGAATCTCCTCGCCGGGGAGTCAGGGCGAAGCGGGTCGGAAGCGCGGGACCGCCAGGTCCTCGCTCATGTCCTCCCAGACCACCTCGACGGGCATTCCGATCTCGACGTCCTCCGGCGCCACGTCGACCAGGTTCGAGATCATGCGCAGGCCGCCCGAGTCCTCCAGGGCGATCACGGCGATGACGAACGGGACCTCCTGGTCCGCCGCGATCGGCCTGTGCACCGTGGTGTAGGTGAAGACCTCGCCCCGGCCGGACACCTCCTGCCAGTCGGAGTCGTGGGAGCCGCAGGAGGCGCACAGCGGCGCCGGCGGGATGCGCGTGCGGCCGCACTCGGTGCAGCGCTGCACCACCAGGCGGTGCTCGGCCGCGGCCTCCCACCAGGGCAGGTGGATCTGGTCCGCCAGGGGCTGCGGCATGCCGTCGGGGAAGAATCGCTCGCTCATCGTCGCCCCAGGAGCACGGCGCTCGACGGAACGCAGGCCCCGCTCGTGACCAGACACACCTCTGCGCCGTCCACCGGACTGGTCGATTCGCCGCGCAGGGACCGGACTCCTTCTACCACGTGATTGAGTCCGTGGATGTACGCCTCGGAGAGGCTTCCGCCGTGGGTGTTGGTCGGCAGGCTTCCGCCCTTCCAGGCCAGGGCGCCGCTCTCGACGAACGGTCCGCCCTCCCCGCGCTTGCAGAAGCCGTAGTCCTCGAGCTGCATCACCACGCAGCCGGTGAAGTGGTCGTAGATCTGGGCCACGTCGACGTCCGCAGGACCCAGTCCCGACTTGCCCCAGAGGCGGTTCGCCATCTCCTCGCAGCCGCCGGTGGCATAGATCTCCTCGGCCACGTTGGCGTTGGTGAAGGGCCCGAAGGCGTAGCCCTGGGGCGCGCCCTGCTCGCTGGCGAGGATCTCCACCGCGGGCCCGGCCAGGTCGCGCGCGCGCTCCGCCGTGGTGACGACCACGGCGCACGCGCCGTCACTCTCGAGGCAGCAGTCGAACAGGCGGTGCGGGTCGGCGATCATCGGCGAGCTCTGGTGGTCCTCGAGGGTCATCGGGCGGCCGCCCATCACCGCGCGGGGGTTGCGGCTGGCGTGCTCGCGGAAGGTCACCGCGATGTGGCCGAGCTGCTCGCTCGTCGTGCCGTAGAGGTGCATGTGGCGGCGGGTGGGCAGGGCGTAGGCCGCCGCGGCCATCAGCTGACCGTAGGGCATCGAGAACCCCATCGAGACCATCATCAACGAGTTCGCGGGCTGTACGGTCGGCGGCGGGGGCTCGCCCGGCTCGGCGACGGCCGCGTTGCGGCCGCCGGCGCCGAAGCGGAAGAACTGCCCCTGGCAGAGGGAGCGGTAGACCACCACGACCTCGGCCTGCCCGGTCTCCACGGCCATGGCGGCGTTCCCGACCGCCGCACAGCCGCCGCCGCCGCCCGGCATCCAGACCATGTTGCCGAAGCGCAGGCGGGGCAGGCCCAGCTCGGCCGCGATGAAGACCGCCTCGTTGCGGTCCTCCGCAAAGGAGGCCAGCCCGTCCACGTCGTCCATCGAGAGACCGGCGTCCTCGACGGCGCGCTGGATCACCTGGCAGGCGAGGGCGTGCTCGGTGACGTCCCCGATCTTGCCCCAGCGGGTGTACTTCGATTCGCCGACACCGACGATGTGCGCGCGCGGGCCGCTCAAACGTTCCTCCGATCTCTGGCGTGGTTCGCGGGTCTCTAGACGGCGGGGAGGCCGTCGGCCGCGATGCTGCGGCCGATGCCGTCCAGCTGGTGTCGAGCCGATCCGAGCTCGTGCTCGAACTGGGTCGCCCACTTGAAGTAGCGGTGCAGCGGGTAGTCCGTGTCGATGCCGATGCCGCCGTGCAGGTGCTGGCAGGCGTACGACGAGTAGGCGCCGCCCTCCGCCGCCCAGAACTTGGCGACCGCCACGTGGTGTTCCAGGTCGCGTTCCTCGGAGAGACGCCAGGCGGCCTCCTGGGCGGAGAGTCGGATGGCCTCGACATTGATGTAGGCGTCGGCGGCCCGCTGGTGCACGGCCTGGAAGCTCCCGATGGGCCGCTCGAACTGGATCCGCTCGCGGCTGTACTCGGCGGTCATCTCGAGCGCACGCTCGGTGACGCCGAGCTGCATCATGCAGCGGGCCGCGACCGCGCGGTCGACCAGCCACGCGAGGATCTCCGCACCCTGGTCGGCCGAGCCGAGTCGTGCCTCGGCAGCGACCGGGGCGCCCGTCAGCTCCAGCTGGGCGTGCGGCTGGCCGTCCGAGGTCTCCTGGGCCGTGAGGGCGACGCCTTCACCGCCGGGCTCGACGAAGAAGAGGGCGATGCTGCCGTCGTCGCAGCGTGCGGGAACCAGGATGTGCGAGGCCTCCTCGGCGTAGGGCACGTTCGTCTTCACGCCCGTCAGGCGGGCCCCGTCCCCCTGCATCTCGGCTCGCGCTGCGGGGGCGACGGGGTCGCTGGAGTCGTACTCGGAGAGCGCCGCCGTCACGATGCGGTCGCCGCCGGCGATGCCGGCGAGCCACTCCTTCTGCGCTTCGCTGCCGAAGCGGGCGAGCGGCAGCGCGCCCAGGACCAGGGCCGGGAAGGCCGGGATCGGCGCCACCGCCCGGCCCACCTCCTGCAGCAGGAGGCAGAGGGCCAGGAAGCCCATGTCCGACCCGCCCTGCGCCTCCGGGACGGCCGTCCCCAGCAGGTTCGAGTCCGCCAGAGTGCGCCACAGCACCTCGTCCCAGCCGGCTTCGGAGGACTCCAGCTCCTTGAGCCGCTCGTTGGTCGCCTGGTCCTCGAGGATCTTGCGGGCCAGCTCGATCACGGCCTGCTGCTCTTCCGTGTAGTCGAAGTTCATCGGTCAGTCCTTGTAGTGGGGCATGCCCATGCCCGCCATGGCGATGATGTCGCGCTGGACCTCGTTGGTCCCGCCGCCGAAGGTGAGGATGAGGCCGTTGCGGTACGAGGACTCGATGGTCCCCTGCAGCACGGCCCCCGGGCTGTCCTTGGCGAGCATCCCGGCGGCACCGAGCACCTCCATCAGGGTCCGGTAGAGCTCCATCTGAAGCTCGCTGCCGTAGACCTTGATGGCCGACGAGTCGGCCATCTTGGGCTGGCCCTGGTCCGCGGCCCACGCCTGCTTCCAGTTCATGAGGCGCAGCACCTCGGCCTTGGCGAAGCACTTCGCCAGGCTCTGCTGCACCCACGGCTTGTCGATGACGCGCGCGCCGTCCACCTTGGTCTCGCGCGCCCACTCGGACACCTGCTGGACGTTGCGGCGCATGCGGCCCACGGTCATCAGCGAGATGCGCTCGTGGTTGAGCTGCCCCGTGATGAGCGCCCAGCCGTTGTTCTCGCCGCCGATCAGGTTCTCCGCCGGGACGCGGACGTCGTCGTAGAAGGTGGCGTTGGTGGAGACGCCGCCCACCGTGTCGATCCGCTGCCGCGAGTAGCCGGGCGAATCGGTGGGGACCATGAAGATCGAGAGGCCGCGGTGCTTCTTGGCATCCGGATCGGTGCGGGCCGCCAGCCAGACGTAGTCGGAGTACTGGGCCAGGCTGGTCCACATCTTCTGGCCGTTGATCACCCACTCGTCGCCGTCGCGGACCGCCGAGGTGGTGAGGGAGGCCAGGTCGGTGCCGGCGCCGGGCTCCGAGTAGCCGATGGCGAAGAAGATCTCGCCCGCCAGGATCTTCGGGCAGAAGAACTTCTTCTGGTCCTCGTTGCCGTAGTGGCGAAGGGTCGGTCCTACGGTGTTCAGGGTGAGGAAGGGAAGCGGGAAGCCCGCTCCCTGCACCTCGTCGGCGAAGATGAACTGCTCGATCGGCGAGCGCTCCTGGCCTCCGTACTCCTTGGGCCAGGCGAGGCCCAGCAGGCCGTCCTGGCCCATCTGCGTCATGGCCTTGCGGAACTCGGGACCGCCGCCCTCGCCGCTCTCGCGACCGAGGTGAAGCTCGTTTCGGAGCTCGTCGGTCATCATCTTGTCGAAGTAGTCCCGCAGCTCGTCGCGGAACTCGCGTTGCTGGGGGGTCAGGTCCAGTTCCATGGGGTGCTTCCCTCTTTCCTTCCGTGTGGGTTCTTGCCGAGCGGCCCGTGCGGCCCGCTCAGGTGTTGTCCTTCCAGTCCTGCACGAGGAGCTCCATCGTGACGTCGAGGACGAGGTTCCCCTCCTCGTCGACGAGCTCGTAGAGCTTGCCGTCCGGGCTGTGGTTGCCGAAGAAGGCGATGCCGCCGTCGGGACCGCCCCGCTCCAGGTGCGGTAGCGGGTCGCCCGTGGTCAGGTGGTAGTCGCCGGCGCGGCGCACCCTGTGCTCTCCGCGCGAGCCGTCCGGGTGCACATCCCAGAGATGCTGCTCGCCCTCCAGGACCAGCACCGTGGTGGTGGAGACGTGCCGATGGATGGGGCAGTGGCCCCCGTCCGGGTGCCAGCGCACCACCATGTCGAGGGTGTTCGCGTCCAGGTCGTAGCCGAGGATCGTGTAGTCGTGGTGGACGAGGTAGGAGAGCCCCGGCTCGCCCGTCACCGTGCGCCACTTGTGGCGGCTCGGATCGAAGTGGCTGCGCGCGCCGGGGATCGTCTCGGCAGAGGGGGATGTCGCCATGGCTAGCTCCGTTCCAATCCGGCCAGGTCGCCGTCTTCGCGCCAGGCCTCCAGGACTTCGATGAATTCGGTGGGCCCGCCGAAGTAGAAGCCGTTCTGACGGGCCTCGGGCGGGGGCTGGCCCTCGTTGTTGTAGTAGCCCGGCGTGCACTGCTCGCCAAACTCGGTGGTCCGGTCCCCGAGGGCGATCACGGCGTCCACCCACTCCCGCTCGGCCTCCTCGCTGGCCTCGAGGGTGCGGATGCCGTCGCTGAGCGCGCGGTCGACCACCCAGGCGATGTGCTTCGCCTGCTCGTTGATCATGTGGGGGAAGTTCACGGTGAACCCCGTCTGGGCGATGCTCATCATGAAGGCGTTCGGGAAGCCGTGCATGTGGATGCCGTGGAGCGTGCGGATGCCGTGGGCCCACTTCTCGGTGAGGGTCTGCCCGTCCCGGCCCACCAGCTCGTAGCCCGCCCGGCTGACGTACTCGGTGCCCACTTCGAAGCCGGTGGCGAAGATGAGGCAGTCCACGGGGTATTCCCTGCCGGCTACGACCACGCCCGTCTTGGTCACCCGCTCCACGCCTCTTCCATCGGTGTCCACCAGGGTGACGTTGGGGCGGTTGAAGGTCTGCAGGTACCCGTCGTGGAAGCAGGGTCGCTTGCAGAACTGCCGGTACCAGGGCTTCAGCGCCTCGGCCGTCTTCGGGTCCTCGACGATCGAGTCCACGCGCGCGCGGATCTCCTCCATCTTGGTGAAGTCGGCCATCTCCAGGTTGTGGGCGATCGCCTCGGGCGAGAGGTCCGGGTCGCCGTCGGCGAACAGGATCGAAAGAAGCTTGCGGATGATGTCCGTCCAGCCGTCGTCGACCAGGTCCTCCTCCTGGTAGCCGCCCGCCGTCAGGATCTGGAAGTTGTCCATGCGCGCCTGGTGCCAGCCGGGCCGCAGCGAGGCCGCCCACTCCGGGTCGGTCGGCCGGTTGTTGCGCACGTCCACGGAGGACGGCGTGCGCTGGAACACGTAGAGGTGCTCCGCGCCCTCTCCCAGGTGGGGCACGCACTGGACTGCCGTGGCGCCCGTGCCCACGATGCCCACCCGCTTGTCGGCCAGGCGCGTGAGCCCGCCGTTCGCGTCGCCGCCCGTGTAGTCGTAGTCCCAGCGGCTGGTGTGGAAGGTGCGCCCCTCGAACTCGCCCAGCCCGGGAATGCCCGGAAGCTTGGGCTTCTGCAGGAAGCCCTGGGCCAGCGCCACGAAGCGGGCCCGGATGGCGTCGCCCCGGTCCGTGGAGATCACCCAGCGGGCGTCGTCCCCGTCCCAGCGGATCGCCGTCACCTCGGTCTGGAAGAGGACGTCGCGGTAGAGGTCGTACTTCTCCGCGATGGCCTTGCAGTGGTCGAAGATCTCCGCGCCGCTCGCGTACTTCTGGGTGGGGACGTAGTCGAGCTCCTCGAGCAGGGGCATGTACACATAGGACTCGATGTCGCAGGCGATGCCGGGATAGCGATTCCAGTACCAGGTGCCGCCGAAGTCGCCGCCCTTCTCGATGATCCGCACGTCCTGGACGCCCCGCTCGCGCAGGTGCGCACCGGTCAGGAGTCCGCCGAAGCCACCGCCGACGAGCACCACGTCCACCTCGTCGGCCAGCGGCTCGCGGGTGGACGCCCGCTCGATCCAGGGATCGTCGACGAAGTGGGCGAAGTCGCCGCTGGGCTCTACGTACTGGGCGTTGCCGTCCGGTCGCAGCCGCTTGTCGCGCTCGGTGCGGTACTTCTCGCGCAGGGCGTCCGGGTCGAAGCCCAGGTCCTGCTTGCTCTCCTGCGTCGTCATCGGTCCAGTCCGTCCGTGTCGGAGGTCATCTGCCCAGCCCGTGCCGAACCAGCGAGAGGTAGGCGTCGAGGATCGCCTCGTCGCCCGGGCCGTCGGCGTTCTCGCGGATGTGTTCGAGGAAGTGGCGGGTGCCGAGCAGGAAGTGCGCCTGGACGGCGATCTCGTCGTCGTCCATCGCGCGCAGGGTGCCCTGCTCGATTCCCGAGCGGATGCGGGCTTCCATCCGCTTCACCCACTCGTTCACCGCCTCGCGCCAGATGTCCGGGTCCTGGAGCTTCATCTCGTCGGCGAGGCGGACGTAGGTGGGGTTGGCACGCAGGTGGTTGAGGTAGGCCAGCATGGCGGCGCGCTGCCGCTCGAAGAAGTCGACGCTGTCGTCGGCGTCGATGGCGTGGAGCTCGGTGAGCAGGTCGGCCACCAGCGAGCCCATCAGCTCGCGAAGGAGGCCCTGCCGGGACCCGAAGTGGTAGTGGACGTTCCCGACGGCCACGCCGGCGCGGTCGGCGATCCCCGCCACCGAGGCCTTGTGGAAGCCCGACTCGCTGGCCTCCTCGAGGGCCGCTGCCAGGATCCGGGCGCGGGTGTCCTTGGACTTGGCGTAGCCCGCGCGGGCGGCAGGGGCCGCCGCCGGGCCCAGGGAGGAAGAATCAGCCATGACTGAATATTGAACCGTTTTTCAGTTTCTGGCAACATCCGGCTTCACGCCCCGTGCCGGGGCGCAGGGGGCCCGATGCCGCAGGGGCTGGCCGGAATCCGCGTGCTCGACTTCTCGGACCAGATCGCCGGCCCGTACGCCTCCAAGCTGCTGGTCGACGCCGGTGCCGAGGTGGTCAAGGTGGAGCGGCCCGAGGGCGATTCGCTGCGCGGCTGGTCCGCCTCCGGCGCCGAGCTGGGCGGCCGGGACTCCGCCCTCTTCACCTTCCTCAACGCGGGAAAGCGGTCCGTGGTCGGTACGCCCTCGGACGCGCACGTGCAGCGCCTCCTCGCGGACGCCGATCTGGTGATCGAGGCCCATGGTCTCGAGAGCGATGGCGGCCAGGCGCTGGACGTCCCGGCCCTGCTCGCCGCCCACCCCGGCCTGGTGGTGCTCTCGATCACCCCGTACGGGCTGCAGGGGCCCTGGGCGCAGCGGAAGGCCACCGAGTTCACCCTCCAGGCGGAGTGCGGCTCCATCGGCATGCGCGGGCTGATGGGCCACGAGCCGATCCAGGCGGGCGGGCGCATCGCCGAGTGGGCGGCCGGGGCCTACGGGGCGGCCGGCGCGCTGGCCGCTCTCTACGGGGCCGGGTCCGGACGCGGCGCCCACCTCGACGTCTCCCTCCTCGAGACCGCCAACTTCGTGTACACGAACTTCTCCGAGTCGATGAACCGGATGATGAACGGTGGGCCCGGAGATCCGGAGCACGCCTTCCTGGCGCCCACCGTGGAGACGCCGTCGATCGAGCCCACCGCCGACGGGTACGTCGGCTTCTGCACCAACTCGCGCCAGCAGTTCTCGGACTTCCTGCTCCTGATCGAGCGGCCGGACCTGCAGGAGGACGAGGTGCTCGCGCAGGTTGCGGGGCGGCTGATGCGCTTCGAGGAGTGGACGGGGATCATGCAGCCCTGGCTGTCGTCGAAGACCACCGCCGAGATCATCGAGCTGGCCTCTCTCCTGCGCATCCCGGTCGCGCCGGTGTGCAACGGCGAGACCGTGCGCGAGCACGAGCAGCTGGTGGAGCGCGGGGTCTACGGGCCCGATGCGGAGGACCGCTTCGTCCAGCCGAGAAGGCCGTACCTCATCGACGGGGAGGGCGGTCCGCCGCCGCGCCGGGCGCCGGCGGTCGGCGAGTCGGGCGTCGAGGCCGTGTTCGGGCCTCGTCCGGAAGGACGTTCGTTGGGCTTCGCCGGGCGCGGCGAGGCCGGCGACGATCTCCCGCTGGCGGGCCTGCGCGTCCTCGACCTGACCGCCTGGTGGGCGGGGCCCTCGTCGACCCACCTTCTCGCCAGCTTCGGCGCCGACGTGATCCACGTCGAGTCGGCGGGGCGGCCCGACGGGATGCGCATGGTGGGCGGCATGATGGCCGCCCACTTCCCCCAGTGGTGGGACGCCAGCGTCCACTTCATGCACGCCAACAGCAACAAGCGCGGCCTCACCCTCGACCTGGGCAAGGAAGAGGGCAAGGCGCTCCTCGAGAAGCTGATCGCCGAGTGCGACGCGGTCGTCGAGAACTTCACGCCGCGGGTGCTCGACAACTTCGGCCTCGGCTGGGAGCGTGTGCGCGAGCTCAACCCCGACGCGGTGATGATGCGCATGCCCGCCTTCGGCCTCTCGGGCCCCTGGCGGGACAACACCGGCTTCGCCCAGACCATGGAGCAGCTCTCCGGGATGGCCTGGGTGACGGGTCATGTGGACGATCAGCCGCGCATTCCGCGCGGCCCCTGCGACCCCATCGCCGGCATGCACGGTGCCTTCGCCTTCCTGGTGGCGCTGGCCGGCCGCTCCCACGCGGGTCGCGGCAGCCACGTGGAGAGCACCATGGTCGAGAGCGCCCTCAATGTGGCCGCCGAGCCGGTGGTGGAGTCGAGCGCGTACGGCGCGCTCCTCGCGCGCGAGGGCAACCGCTCGCCGCTGGCCGCTCCCCAGGGCCTCTATCCCTGCGCCGACGGCGAGCCCCTGGCTCCCTCCTGGTTGGCGCTGTCCGTCGCCAGCGACGCACAGTGGCGCGCCCTGCGCTCGGCGCTCGGGGAGCCGGAGTGGGCCCTCGATCCCGCGCTCGACGACCGGAGGGGTCGCCGGGCGGCGCACGACGCGATCGACGAGAAGCTGCGAGAGTGGACGGCCGCGCATCCGCGCGCCGAGCTGGTGGAGAAGCTGCGCGGGCTGGGCATCCCCGCTTCGGCGGTGGCGAGCCCGTGCCGGCTGCTGGAGGGCAATCCCCAGCTGCGCGCACGGCGCTACTTCGAGGCGGTGGAGCACCCGGTGGTGGGGCCGATGCCGCTCCCCGGCCAGCCCTTCCGCTGGTCCGGGCACGAAGCCTGGCTGCGCAGCCCGGCGCCGACCCTCGGGCAGCACAACGAGGAGATCCTCTGCGGGATCCTGGGCCTGTCGGCGGAGGACCTGCAGCGGCTGGAATCCGAGGGGGTCATCGGGAGCCGTCCCGAGGGTCTCTGAACCGAGCAGGAGAAGGAAACGCGATGTCGGAAGAAGTGGACGAGCTCCGGGAGGGGCTCGAGAAGTACATCGGCCAGCCCATGGGACCGCCGGGCACGGCGCCGGACCCGGTCAACGTCCCGATGATCCGGCACTGGGTCGACGCATTGGACGACCACAACCCGATCTATCTCGACGAGGATGCGGCGGTGAAGACCCGCCACGGCGGGGTGGTCGCGCCGCCGGCGATGCTCCAGACGTGGATCTTCCCGCGCCCCAAGATCGAGGGCATCGCGGAGCGCGGCGGCGCACCCGGCGAGTGGCGTCCGGACAACCCGATCCCGGTGCTCGACGCGGCGGGCTACGTGGGCACGCTCGCCACCAACTCCGAGTTCGAGTTCTTCCGCTACCTGCGGCCCGGCGACCTGATCTCCACGCGGACGGAGATCGAGTCCATCTCCGCGCGCAAGAAGACGGGCCTGGGGCAGGGCTACTTCATCACCTGGATCACCTACTACCTGGACCAGGACGGCGAGGAGGTGGGCCGCCAGCTCTTCCGCATCCTGAAGTTCGACCCTTCGACCATCGACCTCTCCAAGCTGGGAGCCCAGTGATGACCGCACTTCGAGCCTCCGACGTCTCCGTGGGCGATGCGCTGCCCGACTGGGTGCTGGACGTGACGCCCACGAGGGTGATCGCCGGCGCCATCGCCAGCCGCGACTTCATGCCCGCCCATCACGATCCGGAGTTCGCGCGCAGCCAGGGCGCGCCGGACATCTTCCTGAACATCCTCACCACCAACGGCTTCGTGTCGCGCTTCGTCACCGACTGGGCCGGTCCCGAGTCGATGGTGAAGGCCATCAAGATCCGGCTCGGCGCACCGGCGGTGCCCGGCAAGCCCCTCCGCTTCTCCGGCGAGATCGCGAGCAAGACCGAGGAATCCGACGAGTGTCTCGTCGAGATCGCGCTGCGCGCCGCCAACGACCTGGGAGACCACGCCACCGGCACCGTCGTGGTCAGCCTGCCCCTCTCCTGAAGGAGGACCGCCATTCCCCCCGCAGCCGTCGACCTCGACACCCTGGACCTGGGCGACTTCTCGCTCTACACGGGCGGGTTCCCCCACGAGATCTTCCGCACCCTGCGCCGCGACGCGCCCGTCTGGTGGCACGCTCCGCCCACGCCGCCGGCCGGTCACCAGAGCGAGCCCGAGGGCTTCTGGGTGGTCTCCCGCCACGCCGACGTCCAGGCCGCCAATCGGGACACGGGGGCCTTCAGCGCGCTCGACGGCCCGTCGCTCGGCAGCCCGCCCGAGATGCGTGGCACGATGCTGGTGAGCATGGACGGGAAGCCGCACACCCGGCAGCGCAAGCTGATCAGCGCCGGGTTCACCCCGCGGATGGTGGGGCGGCTCGAGGAGCAGGCCCGCACCTGGGCGGTGCAGATCCTCGACCGGGCGCTCGAGAAGGGCTCCTGCGACTTCGTGCAGGAGGTGGCCTACCAGCTTCCCATGCACATGATCGCGGACATCGTGGGCATCCCCCAGGAGGATCGCGGCTTTCTCTTCGACCTGACCCAGAAGATCCTCGCCGGCGGCGATCCCGAGACCCCGGGCGGGCTGGAGAAGAGCCGCGCGATCCAGGCGCAGATGTTCGGCTACGCCCAGCAGCTCGGGCGCGAGAAGCGGGCGAACCCGCAGGACGACATCTGGACGCTCCTGCAGACCGTCGAGGTGGAGACCGAGGACGGCGAGCGTCACCGGCTCGGCGAGCTGGAGCTCGACATGTTCTTCTTCCTGCTCACCCTGGCGGGGAGCGAGACCACGCGCAGTGCCATCGCAGGGGGCCTGCTGGCTCTCCACGAGAATCCGGACCAGCTGGCCCGCCTGCGCCGGGAAGGAGTGACCCGAGCCGCCGTCGAGGAGATCGTGCGCTTCACGTCGCCGGTCGCGTACTTCGCGCGGCGCGCCACCCGCGACACCGAGATCCGCGGCGTTCCGATCGCCGAGGGCCAGCGCATCAGCCTCTGGTATCCCTCGGCCAATCGCGACGAGGACGCCTTCGACGAGCCGTTCCGCTTCGACGTGGGCCGCAGCCCGAATCACCACGTCGCGTTCGGGGGCGGTGGACCGCACTTCTGCCTGGGCGCCAACCTGGCCCGGCGCGAGATCACCATCCTGTTCGAGGAGCTCCTGAAGCGGACGCGCGAGATCGAGGTCCTGGAGGCGCCCACCTGGCGCGCCCTCAGCATCTACAACCCGATCCTGACCTACATGAAGGAGCTGCCGGTGCGGCTGGCGGCGGCCTGAGGGGCGGGATTCCGACGGAGGACCAGACCATGAAGGAGCTGCGAGGCAAGGTGGCCGTGGTCACCGGCGCCGCCAGCGGCATCGGCAAGGCGTTGGCCAGGGCTCTCCTGGACGAGGGCATGAAGGTGGTGCTGGCCGACGTGGAGGAGCCGGCGCTGAAGGCGACCGCCGGCGAGCTCTCGGCCCATGGTGAGGTCACCTCGCAGGCGGTCGACGTGCGCCGCTACGAGGACCTCGAGGCCCTGGCGGACCACACCTGGTCCAGCTTCGGCGGCTGCCACCTGCTCTGCAACAACGCGGGTGTGAGCGTGGCCCAGCTCAAGGTCTGGGAGACCACGCCCAACGACTGGGAGTGGGTGCACTCGGTCAACGTGCGCGGCGTCATGCACGGCGTGCAGGCCTTCGTGCCCCGCATGATCGAGTCCGGCGAGGAAGGACTCGTCGTGAACACGTCGTCGGGCGACGGCGGCATCCAGGCCCTGGCGACCCAGTCCGTCTACGCCTCGAGCAAGGCGGCGATCTCCACCCTCACCGAGTGCCTGGACGCCCAGCTCGCCGCGGACACGAAGCTGCGCGCCGCGATCTTCTACCCGTCGGGCGGCCTGCTCGCGACCGGGATCTGGACCACCAAGCGCAACCGCCCCGCCGAGCTGGCGCGGGAGCGCGAGGTTCCCGAGGGATCCGAGACCACCTTCGACGAGTTCATGGAGACCATGAAGAAGTTCGGGGTGGAGCTGCCCGTCCAGGATCTGGACGAGCTGGCCCGCTTCGCCGTCCAGGGCATCAAGGCCGGCGACTTCGTCATCATGATCGGCCGCGAGAACATGGAGGCGCAGCTCACCGAGCGGGCCAAGAAGCTCGCACGCGGAGAGAACCCGACCGGCGTCATCCCGGGGATGTAGTCAGGCGGCTCACGGGTCGTCCTCGTCCGCCGGATGGGTCGGCCGTCAGTCCAGGGGGGTGGCACCCGCCTTCAGCGCGGCGATGCGGCCGTCGCGCATGGCCTCGGGATCGGCCGCCTTGGCCTTGTCGATCGCTTCGACCTCGTCCGGCACGTACCAGTGCATGCGCGGGTCGCCCTGGTAGCAGCGCCACACGGCCTCCGCGACGGCGCTGGGCGGGATCAGCCGGAAGGGGCCTTCCGCGGGCGCATTGTCGACGACGGTGCGCCCCATGTCGGTCTCGCGTCGGCCCTCCACCCAGACCGGCGAGTCGCCGAAGATCGCGGTATCGATCACGCCCGGCAGGACGTCGGCGACGCGCACGTCCTTGCGCGAGAGCTCGACCGCCAGCGCCTCGGTCAGGCCCTTCACCGCGAACTTGGTGGCCGAGTACACCGCGAGGTGCGGCGCTCCGTAGGTGGCCGCGGACGAGGAGGTGGTGAAGCAGAGGCTGTTCGGCGTGGCCTCCAGGAGCGGCAGCGCCGCGTAGATCCCGTTGATCACGCCGATCAGGTTGACGTCGATGATCTTCAGGCTCTCCTCGATCGGGATGTCCTCGAAGAACCCGGCGGCGCCGATGCCGGCGTTGTTGAAGAGGAGGTCGAGTCGGCCGCCGCTCTCCTCGGACAGCTCCGCGACCACCGCGTCCCAGGCCGTCTTGTCGGTGACGTCGAGCGGCCAGGGCCGGCAGCTCTCCTTGCCGATGGCGTCGCGCAGCTCCTCGAGGCCGGCCGTGTTGCGGTCCGCGGCGCCGATCCACCAGCCCTGCGCCGCGAAGTGCTCCGCCGTCGCGCGTCCGATGCCGCTGGCCGCTCCGGTGATGAAGGCGATCCGCCGCTCCCCACTCGTCATCGCACTCTCCTCACGGACCGCTGAAGACCTTGCTCTCGGGCCGTGCCTCGTAGGCGGCCTTCGGGTCGTACGCGCCACCCTGCTCCACCCAGTGCTGGAGCTCCGCGCGGCCGACGACGAACCAGTGCACCTCGTCGGGACCGTCGGCCAGGCGCAGCGTGCGCTGGCTGGCGTACATGTCCGCCAGCGGGGTCCACTGGGACACACCGGTGGCCCCGTGGATCTGGATGGCCTCGTCGATGATCTTGCAGACGCGCTCGGGCACCAGGGCCTTGATCGCGCTCACCCAGACCCGGGCCTGCCGGTTGCCGAGCACGTCCATGGCCTTGGCCGCCTTCAGCACCATCATGCGCATCGCCTCGATCTCTACCCGCGCGCGGGCGATGACCTCGGTGTTCTTGCCCAGGTTGGCGATGGGCTTGCCGAAGGCCTCGCGCGCCAGGCCGCGCCGGCACATCATCTCGATGGCTCGCTCGGCGGCGCCGATCGAGCGCATGCAGTGGTGTATGCGACCCGGACCGAGCCGCACCTGGGAGATCTCGAAGCCGCGCCCCTCGCCGAGGAGGATGTTCTCCCCGGGGACGCGACAGTCGCTGAAGCGCAGGTGCATGTGGCCGTGGGGCGCGTCGTCCCTCCCGAAGACCTCCATTCCGCCGAGGATCTCGACGCCGGGGTTGTCGGTGGGCACCAGGATCTGCGACTGGCGCAGGTGGGGCGCCGCGTCCGGACTGGTCTGCACCATCACGATCATGATCTTGCAGCGCGGGTCGCCGGCGCCGGAGATGTAGTACTTCTCTCCGTTGAGCACCCACTCGTCGCCGACCCGCTCGGCGCGACAGGCGATGTTCTTCGCGTCCGAGGACGCCAGGTCGGGCTCGGTCATGGCGTAGGCCGAGCGGATCTCGCCGTTCAGGAGGGGCTTCAGCCAGCGCTCCTTCTGCTCCGGCGTGCCCACCCGCTCGAGCACCTCCATGTTGCCGGTGTCCGGTGCCGAGCAGTTGAGGCACTCGGAGGCGATCGGGTTCTTGCCCAGCTCGGCGGCGATGTAGGCGTAGTCGAGGTTGCTGAGGCCCTCGCCCGAATCGGCGTCCGGCAGGAAGAAGTTCCACAAGTCGTTCGCCTTCGCCTTGGCCTTGACGCCGTCCAGGAGCTCGAGCTGACCGGGCGCCCACGACCAGCGGTCCTCGCGATCGGCCCCGAGCTGGAAGAACTCGAGGGTGATGGGATCGACTTCCTCGCGGACGAAGGCCTTCACCTTCTCGTAGAGCGGGCGCGCGTCATCGGACATGCGCAGGTCGAACAGCTCGGGATGGCTCTCGAGGCCGGACATGGGGATTCTCCTCGTCGGCGCCGGACCCCCGCCGGCGGGGGTGGCTGGGCAGGATGGATGTTAGGGCACCGGACCGATGGGGGTGCCGCTTCGGCATGCCGGGGATCCGACGGGGGGTGCCGCGCCGGCATGCCGGGGATCCGACGGGCTGGAGCGCTGCGCTCAGGCCCCTCCCGCGACCCCACCCTCCACGGTCAGTGCGCCGGCGCGCAGAGCCTCGCGCACCATCTTGCGCACGTGCGCGTGGCTCCGGAAGGTGATGTGGGCGCCCTGGTACCACTCGATGCGCGGGCGGTCCCAGTGCTCCCAGAGGTCGCGCACGTGGTCCGGTGTGACCAGCTGGTCGGCGACGCCGCCGAAGATGTAGCGGCGCTCGTGCGGGATGCGGGGCTCGAGGACCAGCGGCGAGACCACGCGCAGGATCTCGGCGACGTGGTCCCGCACGATGCCCTCGCGTTCCGCGTGGAGCAGGTGCAGCATCGGCGCGTGGCGCCAGACCGCGCGGCTGATGTCGGTGAGCGGAATCCCTGCGATCACGCAGGCCAGCTCCTCGTCGAAGCAGGCCAGGAGCGACGCCTGGTAGCCCCCCAGCGAGTAGCCGAGCGCTCCGACCGCAGGAGCGCCCTCGGCGCGCACCCAGTCCAGGATGCGTCGCACGTCCCACATCGCCTGGGCCTCGGCGTGGATCGAGTCCAGGGGGTCGCCTCCCAGGAAGCGGTCGCCGCTGCGGCGCACGGCGCGCGGGCCGTGCAGGGGCAGGACCGGCAGGATCAGGTTCATGCCGAGCCGCTCGTGCAGATAGCCGGGCTCGAAGGCCAGCAGGTCGATGGCCGCGGAGCCCATCTGGTAGCCGTGCAGGCCCACGAGCCAGGGCCGGGGCGGGCCCGGATGGCGCAGCACCCACGCGTGGGCGGTGCGGGTCGGGCCGAAGGACAGCCATCGCTCGCGCCCGGGCTCGCCGTCCCAGGGCTCGTAGGCGCTATCGAAGGTGAGATGCTCGTACACGCGCCCGCGCATCCGCTTGCGCTCGATGCGCGGCGACTCGAGCACGGGGGGAGTGCGGTGGTAGTCGATGGGCTTCTCGAGCCAGCCCCGCTCCTCGAACATCTCCGCCGCTTCCATCACCTCGCGGGAGATCTGGGTCCACTCGTCGCCGGTGCGCACGTCGAGGCGGATCTGCATCGAGGCGAGGAGCGCGTCGTCCACGGCCACCTGGGCGTAGAGGCCCAGGCTCTCGTCGGGCTCGGGGACGTCGCGGTGGTGCGGCTCCTGGCGCAGCGAGATGCGCCCCGCGGCCAGGAAGGAGACGATCGAGGCCGCCACCAGGAGCGCGGCCGTTCCCGGCCCGGTCACGAAGGTCGCCGGCAGCGCCAGGGGCACGCCCAGCAGACCGCCCGCAGCGGCGAACTGGGGAATGCGCAGGTCGCCGGTCCAGAGCAGCATTCCCACTCCGGAAGCGAGTAGCAGGCAGCCGGGAATGACGGAGAAGAGGAAGCCCACGATCCCGAAGCTGGCGGCGCACCAGAGCCAGGTGAGCCCGGCCGCCACGGGAATGGCGGCCTCGGGATGGAAGCGAGGGGGGTGATGGACGGACTGGGGCACGGCGGATCTCCTGAGGAGACCATACTCCCGGAGATCGGCGTCGCCACGCCGGCGGTCCGGACGCTAGTCGTGCCGGCTCGAAGCCGCTCGCCGCTTCACGGCCGCCAGGTAGGCGGGCGGCGGAAGGAAGGCCAGATAGAGGAAGACGCTGACCAGCAGGCCGCAGGCCGCGGCGGTGAACAGGGCCACCGGGGCCTGCATGTAGTTCACGTCCGCCAGGCGCAGGCACATCAGGGTGACCAGCGCGCCGGCGGCCGAGGCCCCGGTCAGCGCCCAGAGCAGGAAGCGGTTGGTGACGACCGCGTCCGCCAGGCCCAGGCGCAGCCGCCGGCGCATCCGTAGCCAGTAGGCCGTGGTGTCGATCGTATTCCACACGAAGCCGGCGGCCGCGCCGGCGAAGACCAGGATCTCCCACGCGCGCACGGCCGCGAACTTCTCCTCGCTGCTCTCGATCCCGATGGCTACCCACACGGTGGCCGCCATCGCGACCCAGACCGCCGCGCTGCCCAGGATGGCGAGGACGGCGGCCCAGCGCGCGGTGGGGCGAAAGACCCGCCAGGTGAAGACATAGAAGCCGCAGAAGCCCGCGGCCACGAGCGACGAGCCCAGGGCATCGGCGGCGAAGGTGGCGACGGGGCCGATCGTCGCGCGCAGCTCGGTGAGCAGGATGATCGGGAAGCCGAGTCCGGTGATCGCGACCAGCGAGCCGCCCAGCACCGCCTCCGGGAGGCCCCGCGTGCGCTTCGCGGTGAGCAGGAGGCGCACTCCCACCAGCGTCGACGCGACGGCCACGGCCGCCACCGCGAGATAGCCGAGGGCTTCCACGATCCGCTGTCCCCCCTGTCGGATCGGCCGTTGCGGCGGGGACTTGAGGGAGGCGCCCGGGCTACCATGGGCGCGGAGGAGAGCCGTGGTCGTCGCGCGCCGGATTCCGATCCCGCTCCCGTTCCTTCTACTGGTCCTGTCCGGCTGCGGGTTCGAGCCGAGCACCGATCCCTGGACGCCCCCGACCCGCGCGGCCCAGCCGGCGCGGCTCGCCCCGCGCGAGCCATGCAACTTCCACGTGCCCGAACGGCAGCCCCTGTTCGGCGACCTCCACGTCCACACCAGCGTGTCCATGGACGCCGACACGCTGGGCAACGTGACCGGGCCGGACGAGGCGTATCGCTACGCACGCGGCGAGACCATCGAGGTCTTCTCCGGCGATCCGGCCGCCGGGCAGAGGCCCGCCCGGATCGATCGTCCGCTCGACTTCGCGGCCGTGACCGACCACGCGGAGTGGATGGCCGAGGTCTCCCTGTGCACCACTCCCGGCTCGCCGACCTGGGAGAGCACCGGCTGCCAGATCTACCGGGGAGAGCGGCAGTCCTGGCTCGCCCGGCTGCTCGGCTTCAAGGGCTTCCGGGCCCGGATCGGCGGTCTGCTCGGGGTCGGCGGGCGGCGCTCGGACGTCTGCGGCGAGGACGACGTGGTCTGCCGGGCGGAGCTGGCCAGCGTATGGAAGGCGAACCACGAGGCCACCGAACGCTGGTACGACCGCAGCTCGGCGTGCGCGTTCACCACCTTCCACGCCTGGGAGTACAGCCACTCGCCCCGCTCCACCAAGGTGCATCGCAACGTCATCCTGAGGAACGAGATCACGCCGGAGCTTCCGATCTCCTCCCTCGAGACGCCTCGCGAGATCGATCTGCGCCACCAGCTCGTCGAGCTCTGCAACGACACCGGTACCGGCTGCGAGGCCATCGCCATTCCGCACAACCCGAATCTCTCCAACGGCCAGCTCTTCGCGATCGAGTATGCGGACCTGCCCGCGGAGCGACAGCGCGAGGAGGCCGCGCTTCGCGCCCGGCTCGAGCCCGTCGTCGAGATGATGCAGATCAAGGGCGAGAGCGAGTGTCGGAACGGGATGTACGGCGTGGTGGGCGCGCCCGACGAGCTGTGCGGCTTCGAGAAGGTGCGCGACCTCGGACGCCAGGAGTTCGAGGACTGCGAGGAGGGCGCGGGCTGGGGCGCGCAGAAGGGCCGGGGCTGCACCTCGCGGACGGACTTCGTCCGCTACGCCCTCCTGGAGGGCCTGCGTGAGAAGGCCCGCATCGACGTCAACCCCTACGGCTTCGGGTTCATCGGGAGCACCGACACCCACATGTCGACCCCGGGCTCCGTGAGCGAGTACGGCATCCCCTACAAGTTCGGGGCGACCACCCAGCGGCTCCTCGAGGTGGGCGAGGAGGAGAAGAGGGCGCCGGCCTTCTGGAACCCGGGCGGACTGGCGGGAGTCTGGGCCGAGGAGAACTCGCGCGACTCCATCTTCGACGCGCTCAAGCGTCGCGAGGCCTTCGCGACCAGCGGTCCGCGCATCGTGCCGCGCTTCTTCGGGGGCTGGCAGCTCGATCCCGGGATGTGCAGCCGCCCGGGCTTCGCCCGGGCGGGCTACGCGGCGGGGGTGCCCATGGGAGGAGACCTGCCTGCGCGGCCGGGCGGGGCCGCTTCGCCCTCCTTCGCCGTCTCCGCGCTCGCCGATTCCGGCACGGCCGCCGAGCCGGGCGGACTCCTCCAGCGCCTGCAGATCGTCAAGGGCTGGGTGGACGACGAGGGCCGCTTCCACCAGGAGGTGCACGACGTGGCGGGCGACGCCGCCAACGGTGCCGGCGTCACTCCGGGGACCTGCACCCCGACGGGACCCGGGGCGACGTCGCTCTGCGGGGTCTGGCGCGATCCGGAGTTCGACGCGACGCGGGATGCGGTCTACTACGCCCGCATCGTCGAGAATCCCAGCTGCCGCTGGTCGACGCGCCTCTGCCTCTCCCTGCCCGAGGCCGAGCGGCCCGACGGATGCACGGACGAACGTCTTCCCCGGCTCGTCCAGGAGCGCGCCTGGACGTCGCCGATCTGGTACACGGCCGAGGCGCGCTGAGCACCGGCTGGAGGGGCGGCAGGCCCAGGCGGGGCGGCAAGCCCAGGCGGCAGCCTAGCGGCGGTAGCCGGCGGCGAGGAGCAGGCCGAGTCCGAGCAGGGCGGTGACGCCGGGCTCCGGGACGGCTCGCACCATGAAGTTGCCGGGGAAGCCGAAGCTGCCGGGCTCGCCGCTCAGGGTGCCGCTCCCGAAGGGGTCGTTGAGGTCGAGTCCGCCGATCACGTCGTGCTCGGAGAACCAGCTCTGCCCCGAGTTGGTGGTCTGGTCGAAGAGGGCGGGGAAGGGGTTGCCGGTCCCGTCCATGAAGACCGCCACGTAGAATCCGCCCGACACCACCGTGTCCGCGATGTCCGCCACCTCGAACGTGTTGGTCCCGGTGCCCTGCGGGTTGCTCACGGTGCTGGCCAGGCTCGCCACCAGGACGAGGCCGCTGGTGGGATCGCCGTCGTCGTCCAGGTCGTCGTAGAGGAGGGCGGTGTAGCCGCGCCCGACCGGGACCGAGGTGCTTCCGAAGGCGATCTCGATCTCGGTGATCGTGATGCTGCCCGGGTCGCTGAAG
>JANQFA010000089.1 GCA_028278065.1 Myxococcota bacterium | reverse complement strand
CGCGCTCGCGGCCTCCGGTGGGTTCCGATTCACCTGGGTTCATGGGCGAGCGCGACGGAGGAAGATCGGGACGAGGCCGATCCCATCGAAGGGCATCTTCGGGTCCTGGTTCCGGGATCCCATCGAGTCCTCCCCGCGCACCACGCGCGAAAGCGCGCCCAACGTACCACAGAATCCGGAGTTGCAGGGGGGTGTGGGGGGCGGTACAGGAGGGCGATGAGGCGGTGGCTGGCTTGTCTGCTGCTGGCGGTGGTGCTGGCGGGCGGGGTCGGGTGCTCGGCGTGGCGGGCCACCCGACTCTACTCGAGCGGGACCGAGGCGCTCGAGGCCGGCGAGACGACTCGCGCCATCGCCGAGCTGGAGGAGGCCGCCGAGCTGATGCCGGCCAGCGGGGACATCCAGAACCACCTGGGCATCGCCTATCTGCAGGCCGGGCGGCGCGTCGACGCGCGGAACGCGTTCGCCCGTGCGGTGGCCCTCGACTGCTCGGACCCGGCGGCGAAGCGCAATCTCGCCGTCCTCGAAGCGGACCTGGACCGTTGAGCGGCGACGACGATCGTTACCGCAAGAGCTGGCGGGAGATCGATCGCGCGCGCGACGGGTCGGGGCGACGCAGCGAGGAGAGGCGCCCGCGCGGGGCCGCCGCCGAGGCCCGCTCGCGCCAGGCCACCCGGGCCTACCTCGAGCGGATCGACGGGCTCTTCACGAAGGATGGAGGCGGGGCCGCAGAGGCGCGCCTCGCCGAGGCCGTGCGAGCCGCCCACGGGACGCCCGAGCTCGGGGCGGCCTGCGCCGCCTACCGGGACGGGGCGGGCTGGCCCCGCGACCCGGCCCTGGTCTCCCTGTTCCTGGATTCGGGCGATCGGAACATCATGGCGGGCTGTCTCGACGCCCTCGCACGTGTCCACGCCCAGGCGCCTCTCGAGCTTCCCGCGGGCCTGCGGAGCCAGCTCCGGCTCCTGGCCGAAGACCCCGACGACACCATCGCCGGCGCTGCCGAGGACCTCCTGGCCACCTGAGCGGTCCGGAGAGGAGCTGCGTCCGGCCGCGGAGCCGTCCGGAGAAGTCGCTCGTCGTGCGGTGTGAGCGGCTCGGTTGCCCACGGCTGGGCGCTCTCGTAAGTTCGACCGGGATGGCCCACGACGTCGAGCGGCAGTCCCTCGCCCGCTACCTGGACGACCACAATCTCCGGCACACGCGTCAGCGCGACGCGATCCTGGAGGTGTTCCTCGAGCTCAAGGGCCACACCACCGCCGAAGAGCTCTACGAGCAGGTGCGAGAGAAGCACTCGAACATCGGCTACACGACCGTGTACCGGACCATGAAGCTCCTGTGCGATGCCGGGCTGGCCGCCGAGCGGCGCTTCGAGGACGGCGTCACGCGCTACGAGGTCCAGCACGAGCACCACGACCACCTGGTCTGCACCCGTTGCGGGAAGATCGTCGAGTTCGAGTGCAAGATGATCGAGCAGGCGCAGGAGGAGATCGCGGCCAAGTTCCAGTTCCGCGTGCTGCGCCACCGCCACGAGCTCTACGGTCATTGCTCCGATTGCCGCGAAGACTGACCCGGCGGCTGGCGGCTCTCGCGCTGACGCTGGGGGCCACGACCGCCTGCGGCCCGCCCGCGGGCGAGCCGCGGCTCGTGCTGCTGCTCGTCGTCGATCAGCTGCGCGCCGACCGGCTGGACAGGACCCTCCCGGGCGGGCTCGGCCGGCTGGCGCGGGAGGGCCGCGTCTTCCAGGACGCGGTCCTCGACCACGCCATCGCCGAGACCTGCCCCGGGCACGTGGCGCCGGTCACCGGGCGCCAGCCGGGTCCGGTCGGCGTCCCCGGCAACCGCTGGGTCGACGCGGAGACGGGCGAGGCGGCCTACTGCGTCGAGGACCCCGCGCCGGACGCAGCCACCCTCGGCGGCGAGGGCGGCCGCTCGCCCCGCGCGATCGGCGCGACCGCGCTGGGCGACTGGCTGAAGGCCAGCCGGCCCGGCGCCCGCGTGCACTCCGTCTCACCCAAGGACCGGGCCGCCATCGCCCTGGGCGGCCAGCACCCCGATGGCGCCTGGTGGCTGGATCGCCAGGAGAAGCTCGGCTTCACCACCAGCGCCTGGTATCGGGCCGAGCTGCCCGCCTGGGTAGACCGCTTCAACGGACGCGGGACCGGAGGCTTCATCGCGGGTCTACCGGCCCGCTGGGAGCACCCGGGCGGAGGGGCGAACGGGGCTCGTCCCGACGAGCACGAGCGCGAGATCGACCGCTTCGAGCGCACCTCCCCGCATCCGCTTGCGGAGGCGGATCGCGCCGTCACCCTCGAGCGCGTCTTCGTCTCGCCCTTCCTGGACGAGGTGACGTTCGACTTCGCGCGAGCGCTGGTGGTGCAGGAAGAGCTGGGCGCCGACGAGATCCCGGATCTGCTGGCGGTCTCGCTCTCCGCCACCGACCTGGTCGGCCACTTCTACGGTCCCTGGAGCCAGGAATCGCGCGATGCGCTCCTGCGACTCGACGCGGCTCTCGGCCGCTTCCTGCGCTTCCTCGAGCAGCGGGTCGGGCGCGCCGGCCTGCTCGTGGTGCTGACCTCCGACCACGGTGTTCTGCCCCTGCCGGAGTGGTTGGCGGAGTCCGGGCTCAGCCGCTGCCCGGTGCCGGGGGGGCGCCTCGACGCGCGCGGCCTGCTGGTGGCCTTCACGTCGGCCATGGAGTCCGACCTGGGTGTCGAGGGCGCGGAGCACGGGCCCTGGGTGCTGGACTCCGGTCTGCGCTTCACGGCCAATCGGGCTCGCAGCGAGGCGACCGGGATCCCGAAGCGGGCGGTGCTCGAGGCTGCGCGCCGCTTCCTCGAGGCCCAGCCCGCCGTCGAGCGCGTGTGGAGCGCCGCGGAGCTGGCCGAAGCGGAGGGACCCGAGCCCATGGCCAGCCTGTACCGCAACTCCCACCACCCGACGCGCGGGGGCGATCTCATCGTGCAGCCCGGGCGGCACTGTCTCTTCGCGTCCTACCCGGCGGGGACCAGCCACGGGACGCCCTACCTGTACGACCGCGCAGTCCCGCTCGTCTTCGCGGGTCCCGGCGTCGAGCCCGGGGTGGTGCGGGGGAAGGCCGAGACCGTGGATGTGGCGCCGACCCTCGCGGCCGCCCTGGGCCTCGCGCTGCCCTCCGGGCTGGACGGGCGCGTGCTTCCGCTCGTGGACTGAGGACGAGAACGGGGCGCCCGGGAGAAGCCCGGACGCCCCGTCTGAGGTGTCTCGCTGCGAGAGGGCGGGGAGCTAGTGCCGGCGCCGACCCGCCACGGTGAGGCCGGCCAGGCCCAGCCCCAGCAGCACCGCGATGCCGGGCTCGGGCACGTCGATGCGCTTGTCCTTGGAGAGGAGCCAGGTCTCGCCGGGCGCCACGTCGAACTCCCACACCAGCGTGAAGCCGAAGGGGATGATGCCCTCCTCCAGGATCTCCTCGCCGAGGAAGTCCACCAGCAGGGCCACCAGCTCCTCGCCGATCGCGTCCAGGGGGACGCCGGGCATGAATCCGTCGTACTCGGGAGTCACGACCTCGTCGAAGACCCCGCCGAAGACGTCGGCGGAGACCGTGTTCGGGTTCACCGGCACCGGGTCTCCGAAGAGAACCACGCTCTGGTAGAAGTAGCCGTGCAGCTCCTCGTCGTCGTAGCCGTTGAAGATCCGGATCGTCTCGGCCAGGTCGGAGATCCCGGTTCCCGGAGACGTTCCGCGCAAGGTTGCCGTGGCGTCCACGAAGATCGCCTCGTCCAGGGTGTAGGCGGCGAAGAGCGTGTCGACCCGGTCGTCGCCGGTCGGTCCCACGCCGTTGGTGTCGGTCACCTGCCAGTCGACGCTCTGGGCGGCGTCGGCGAGGTTGTAGATGCCATCGTCACCGAACTCGACCGCCCAGGTCTGCAGCGGAACCGGAATGTTGAAGAGGATGTCCTCGGGATCGTCGAAGTCGTCGTCCAGGTTGCCGACGCCCCAGAGGCCGACTCCGGCGAAGTAGTCCGGCGCGACCACGGCGAAGGCGTCCTGGTCCTCCAGAAGGGCGATGCCGTCGGGGACCTGGGCGGAGGCGGGGGACGCCGCCAGGGCGAGGATGCCGGCGCACAAGCCCAGCAGACCGGGTCGGATGAAGGCAACGGAGCGAGCGAGCAACACCATAGGCACCTCGGCCCCGAGGTAGGGGCTCACAGGGTAAGTGGGTGCCTGGCGGCGGAAGTGTCACCGTGGAGGCCCGATTCTCCGTGTCTTTTCCGTGTCGTAGAGCCGATTTCGGGCTCTGGACGGATCCCCGCGGGGAGTCACGGCGAGATCGGACTCGACCGAGCTGTGGGGAGCGCAGAAGTGCCCTCAGGCCGACTCGACCCAGGCCTCCAGGTCCTCGGGCAGCTCCGGGTCGTCGTCCAGGCCGGCGTAGGCCGGACCGAGGTTCGCGGTGAACATCTCGTCGAAGTGACTGCGGATCCGGTCGCTGAAGAGCCCGATCGAGCGCAGGGTCGGGATCACGAAGCCGCGGATCGGCCCGCGGCGGCCGCCCCGGCTGGCGATGGCGGCGCGGATGGTGTCGCGCTCCTTGGCCAGCTCGCCCATCGCCTCCAGCGGGTCGATTCCGACCTCGCGCCAGAGGCCCAGCACCGACTCACGCATGCTCGTACCGGCCCGGCTGTCCACCAGGAGCCGCGCCGACTCGTAGGCGAAGTCCTCCAGCTCGGCCTTCTCCTCGTCGGAGAGCGTCGGCACCACGGCGTTCAGGTACTTGATCCCGTAGCCGGTGTGGCGCGCCTCGTCGCGCGAGACATAGGTCAGGAGCTCCTTCAGGAGCGGCTCGCGGGTTGCGTTGCGCATGTCGCGGAAGCTGTAGAGGGCGAGCCCCTCGGTCACCACCTGCATGCCGACGGCCTTCTTCATCCAGTCCTCGGTGGAGAGGACCCCGTCCAGGAGGGTCTTCAGCGACGGCGCGATCTCGTGGACCTCGTCGAGCTTCCGGATGTAGGCCGCGAAGACCTCGACGTGACGCGCCTCGTCGAGGGTCTGGGTGGCGGCGTAGAACTTCCCGTCCATGTGCGGCACGGCGTTCACGAGCTGGGCTGCCACCATGAGCGCGCCCTGCTCGCCGTGCAGGAAGTTCGAGAGCATGAAGGCGGCGCTGCGCCGCGAGATCTCCCAGCGGGTCTCCGGAGCCAGCCTCTGCCAGAAGGCGGTCTCCTGGATCGGAAAGCCGCCGATGGAGATGGTGTCCGAGAAGGCCTCGCGGTCGATCTCGCGGGCCCAGTCCAGGTCGCGCAGCCCGATCCACTGACGCTCCAGGGCGTTGCCGTAGAGGGTGCGCAGCTCCTCGATCTCGCTGTCGTAGTTCCAGGAGTAGACGGCTTCGAGGGCGGCCTCGACGCCGTCGCCTTCGGCGGGGTGCTTCTCGGGAAGCTCGGCGGTGCTCATGCTGGGATTCTCCGCTGGGGTGGGCGCGCGGGACTGGTCGGACCAACTTATGCGGGTTCCAACGGTCGGTCAACGCCGGTCCGGGCCCTCGCGGGCCGTGAAGGGGCCGTCGCGGGCCGTGAACGAGCCGTCAAGGGGCCGTCGCGGGCCGTGAACGAGCCGTCAAGGGGCCGTCGCGGGCCCTCAAGGGGCCGGAGCGAGGCTCCGATCCAGAGGACATGGAAACGGCAACGAGCATCCCCGAGCTGTCCTGCCCCATCTGCAACGCCGACCTCCCCCTCGCGGGGGACGAGCGCCTCGGAGAGAGCGTCTACTGCACGTACTGCGGGGCGCCCGGCATCCTGGTGGGCCGGGACAAGAACGATCCCGAGACCTGGGACATCGAGGAGGACATCTAGGCGTCCGGCATCCGGGTGGGCCGGGACGAGACCGATCCCGACACCTGGGGGGGACACCTAGGGCTGCGTCAGATCGCGGGCCCAGGCGAGTACGCCTTCCTCCCAGGCGGGGAGGAGGATCGGCGGGTCCTGCACGCTGGTGAGGGGCGCGAAGCGCGGTCGCCGCGCCGGCCGCGGGAACTCCTGCGTGGAGCAGGGCGCGACCGCCGTGTCGCTACCCAGGGCCGCGAAGATCGCGCGCGCCAGCTCGAACCAGCTGGCCCGTCCACCCCCGGCCATGTGCCAGGTGCCGTGGCGGCCGCTCCCGAGGAGCTTCGCGACTCCGGCCGCCAGATGCGGCACGTAGGTCGGCGAGCCCACCTGGTCGTCGACCACGCGCACGTCGCGGCGGCCGGCCAGCCCCCGCATGGTGAGGGCGAAGTTGCGTCCCGCCGTGTCGTAGACCCAGGCGGTGCGCACCACGTAGTGGCGCGCGCACGCCTCCCGCACCGCCTCTTCCCCGGCCAGCTTGGTGCGCCCGTAGACCTGCAGGGGGCGGGTGGCGGCGTTCTCGTCGTAGGGCGCGTCCGTCTCGCCGTCGAAGACGTAGTCCGTGGACACCTGCACCAGCTCGGCGTTCGCCTCGGTGGCTGCGAGGGCGAGGTTGCGTGCGCCGTCGGTGTTCACCCGCGCAGCGCCGTCCGGATCCGCCTCGGCGCCGTCCACGTCGGTCCACGCGGCGGCGTTCACCACGGCGTCCGGGCGCTCCGCGGCCACGAGCGCGCGCGTCGCGTCGAGGTCGCTCACGTCGAGGCGCGCGTGGTCGGCCGCGACCAGCTCGTGGCCGGCCGAGGGCAGGGCGGTGCGGAGGGCGCGACCGAGCTGGCCCGCCGCTCCGGCCACCAGCACCTTCACGCGCCGCCCTCGAAGCGTGGCAGCCGGTCGCGCACCTCGGCCAGGCTCGGAGCATCGGCGTCGCGCGGCGAGAGGATCGGATCCGCGACCGGCCAGCCGATTCCGATCTCGGGGTCGTTCCACGCCACCGCGATCTCGTGCTCGGGCGCGTAGAGCTCGGAGCACTTGTACTCCACTTCGGCGCGCTCGCTGGTGACGACGAAGCCGTGGAGGAAGCCGGTCGGTACGAAGAGCTGGTGGTGGTTCTGCGACGAGAGGACCGTGCCGAAGTGCTTGCCGAAGCTCGGTGAGCCGATGCGAGCGTCGACCGCCACGTCGTAGATCTCGCCCTGCAGCACCCGGATCAGCTTGGCCTGGGCCTTCGGGGCGAGCTGGGCGTGGAGCCCGCGCAGGGTTCCGGCGACCGAGGCCGAGTGGTTGTCCTGCACGAAGCGGACCGCGATCCCGGCGTCGCGGTAGCGCTCGGCCTGGTAGGCCTCGAGGAAGAAGCCGCGCTCGTCGCGACGCACGGTGGGCTCCACGAGCACGACGCCCGGGAGGTCCGTGGGCAGGAAGTTCACGGTCAGTCCTCTTCGGCGATCCGCAGCAGGTAGCGCCCGTACTCGTTGCTCTTCATCTCGTGGCCCATGCGCTGCAGGTCCTCGCTGCCGATCCAGCCCTGGCGCCAGGCGATCTCCTCCAGGCAGGCCACCTTGAGGCCCTGCCGCTCCTGGATGGCCTGGATGAAGGTGGAGGCCTGCAGGAGGGTCTCGTGGGTCCCCGTGTCCAGCCAGGCGATGCCGCGACCCAGCCGCTCGACGTGCAGCTCGTCCCACTCGAGGTAGCGGAGGTTCACGTCGGTGATCTCCAGCTCGCCGCGCGCGGAGGGCTTCAGGTCGGCGGCGACGTCGAGGACGCGGTTGTCGTAGAAGTAGAGGCCGGTGACCGCCCAGTGGGACTTCGGCTGGGCGGGCTTCTCTTCCAGGGAGACCACGCGACCCTCGGCATCGAGCTCCGCCACGCCGTAGCGCTCGGGATCGCGCACCCAGGTGCCGAAGACCGTGGCGCCCTGCTCGCGCCGCGCCGCGTGGCCGAGCAGGATGGGCAGGCCGTGGCCGTAGAAGACGTTGTCGCCCAGGGCCAGGGCGACGCGCTCGTCGCCCACGAAGTCGCGCCCGATCAGGAAGGCCTGGGCCAGCCCGTCGGGGCTCGGCTGCTCCGCGTAGCGCACGTCCAGGCCGAAGTCGGCGCCGTCGCCGAGCAGGTTCTGGAAGCCCGGCAGGTCGCGAGGCGTGGAGATGAGCAGGATCTCGCGGATCCCGGCCAGCATCAGGGTGCTGATCGGGTAGTAGACCATCGGCTTGTCGTGGATGGGGAGGAGCTGCTTGGACACGGCCCGCGTGATCGGGTGCAGCCGCGTCCCGCTCCCCCCGGCGAGAACGATGCCCTTCATGGGGACGCCAGTGTAGCGCCAAGGCAGCAGGCGGGCGGACCGCGGGCGCCTGCGCCGGGTCACGGCAGGAAGCGGGCGGACCGCGGGCGCCGGCGCCCGGTCACGGCAGGAAGCGGGCGGGCTGCGCCAGCTTCTGGGGCAGGTACTCCTCGATCACGTAGTTGAGTCCCCACTTGGCCAGGGCCTGCTGCTCTGCGCGCACTCCCATCTTCAGGAGCTGGTTGATGGCCTTCTGCCAGGGCTTCTGCGCCTGGAAGAAGGGGTCGTTCTTGAGGGCGTCCTTGGCGCGCTTCACGTCCACGTCCTGGAGGGGATGCGTGGGAAGCTGGTAGTCGACGATGTCCTGCGGCGTCACGCCGAGGAAGCGCGCCTGCGGGACGCAGAAGAACTGCGAGAGATGCGCGGCGTTGCCCGATCCCACCTTGAGGGTGCGGTAGATGTTCGAGATCCCGTAGGGGTCGCAGTCGACGAAGGCATAGACGGGGATCTTCTGCTCGTCGGAGAGCTTGCGCACGAAGCGGCGACAGGCGCGTGAGGGAACGCCGCCCATCGAGACGAGGATGCAGTTGGCGGTCTGCCAGAACTTGTGGTTCTGCAGCCGCTGGAAGACGCCCCCGGTCTCGATCACCAGCACGAACTCCGCGTCGGTCTCGAAGGAGAGCTGCTCCACCGACGACGGGATCGAGTAGGCGCCCGAGCCGAAGCCGGTGCAGTCGATCCGCACCACCTCGCCGGTGTCGCGGTCCGGATCCAGGACGACCAGCTGTCCCGCCACCGAGCCGTTGGAGGCCTCGTCCGGAATGAAGCGGAGCTGCTCCCTGGAGACCCCGTCCACCGAGAACATCGCCTCGATGTCGTCCATCACCGCGTCGCTCTCGCTCTGCTCGCTGAAGCGCGCCTCCTCCCAGTTCTTGCTCTGGTAGTAGGCGTCTCGCTTGGTGGCGAAGTCGTTGGTCTCCACCAGCTCCTTGGAGAGGCCCATCATGCGCAGGGTCTGTGCGAAGTTCTTCACCGTATTCACGGTGAGGGTGCGCGTCTTCTTCTGGCGCCCGATCTCGAAGTAGCCCTTCTTCTCGGAGTAGGAGACGTTCTTGAGCGAGCGGATCGGAAAGGCCAGGTCGGGCTTCCCCCTCTTCTTGATGCGTCCGTGCACGCCCCCCGCGGTCTTCTCGATGGCCGAGACGGTGACCGCGTTCATCTTCTCGTTGCGCTTCTGCACCTGGCTGGCGACGGCCTGGGCCGCCTTGTCGCCCGCCTTCGCGGCCGTCTTCTTGCGCGGAGCCTTCTTCGCGGCGGTCTTCTTCGTGGTCTTGCGGGCGGTCTTCTTGCGCGCGGCCATGGCGGCTCCCTCTACATCTTCCGGCTGCGTTCGAGGACGTCCGTGAGGCTCTTCACCACGCGATCCCGCTCCTTGTCGTCGAAGCCGAGGATCTCCTGCAGGCCCACGGCCACCTGCGGGATGTACTGGGTGATGTAGGCGCGCTTCTTGGCCTCGTCGGCGGCGCGCCGCTGCTTGCGGATGTGGGTGGCCACGCGGCGCCCGCACTCCTGCAGGCCGAGTCGGATCTCCTTGATGATCTCCGGGTAGTGCGCGATGGCCTCCTTGCTCTCGGAGGTGAACGGCACCCACACGCTGGCGATGTGCACCATCAGGAGCATCGGTCCGACGGGGAGCGCCCCGCGCGGCTGCTGCATCTGGTAGGACTTCCAGTCGGTGCTGGTCACCGCCTTGGTCACGGCGCAGGCGCCCTGCTGGTACTGGAGCGGGACGCGGTTGGCGTAGCGGTAGAGGGTGATCGAGTCCTCGGCTCCCAGGTCGCCGCCGTAGGCGAGGCCGACCTCGATCAGGAAGGGGTTTCCCCGGTAGACGGTCGGCCTGCGCGTGACCGACGCGTAGAAGTCCGCCGTCACCTCGGCGCGCAACGCCTTCTCGATCAGCTCTTCGCCGATCGGCGCGATGCAGTCGGTCGGCGGCGACATGATCTTGGTGGCCGCGATGGCCTTGTGCAGGGCCTCCGCCTCCTCGCGGGTCGCCTCCTTGGGGCGCCGCGTGGGCGCCACCTTGGCGCGCTTGCAGATCTCGTCGGCGATGCGCCCGGATACGCGCGAGAAGTCCGCCACCAGGCTGCCGCGCACGTTCCGCGAGCGTGTGTCGCGGAACATCTGCATCAGGACACCGAGCTCCACGCCGTAGGGGTGCGGCTTGATCTCGTCGGTCTCGGGCGGCAGGTCTTCGGTGACGCGCGGGAACTCGTGCTCCGCTCCGTAGGCTTCCGCCTTGGGCGGCTGGTAGGTGATCTGGGCGTGCGGGTTCGCCAACGAGATCTGGCGGATGTAGTTGTCGACCGAGTGCTGGCCGCCCCGGTAGTTGCCCTCCAGCTCGATCTCGACGCGCGTCCCGTGCTCGCGCTTCCACTCGACGGTGCGGTCCACCTTGACGCGCGGCTCGTTCTTCTGGGTGTCGATCACCAGCTCGAAGTGGTGAGCCTCCTTGCGGGGCCCCGTTCGAGTGGTGATCACCACGGGCTTTCCGGTCGTGAGCAGGCCGTACATGCCCGCGGCGCTGATCCCGATGCCCTGCTGGCCGCGGCTCTGGCGCAGGCGATGGAACTTGGAGCCGTACAGGAGGCGCCCGAAGATCTTGGGCACCTGGGCCTTCACGATGCCCGGCCCGTTGTCCTCGATGGCGATCCGGAAGCGGTTCTCGTCCAGCTGCGCGATCTCCACCCGGATCTCGGGCAGGATCCCGGCCTCCTCGCAGGCATCGAGGGAGTTGTCGACGCCCTCCTTCACCGTGGTGAGGAGGGCCTTGGAGGGATTGTCGAAGCCCAGCAGGTGGCGGTTCTTGGCGAAGAACTCGGAGACGGAGATGTCCCGCTGCTTCTTGGCCAGATCGGAGGCGTCCGCGCGGCCGCGGCCTCCTCCCCCGCCGCCGCCGCCCGAGCCGCCCCGGGCCTTGGCGGGCGCGCGCTTCTTGGGCGCCTTCTTCTTGGCCGGGACCTTCTTGCGGCCCGCCGGCTTCTTGGTGCCGGACTTGCCGGCCTTGCGGCGTGCCGAGCCGGACGCGGGCGCGGCGGCCCCGGCGCTGAAGGCAAAGGACTCCTGCTCGACCATGAGATCGAACCCCCCGGCCGACAGAGTAGCGGGGGCTCAGACGTCTTCGAGGATCGACCCCCGGAAGGACCCGGTCAGGCGAACCCGGCCGCTCCGGAGCATCTGGTGGACGGTGGCCACGACCTCCGCCTCGCTCTGCGCGACCTCGCTCACGGCCTGGACCAGGTCCAGGAGCGTCGTCTCGACGGGTCTGGCGGGGCTCGCCGTCGCTGCTGCCGACATGTCCTTCTCTCTCCCTCCGAGCATCTGACGAAGCACGAAGCGTGCCACTTCACCGGATCCGGACCCTTGTTGGAACCCGCCTGAATCCAACGGGTTGCACGAGCGGCCCGCCGCAGGGCTACCGCCCGGCTGCCCGCGAGCGTCAGGTCCCGTACACGGGTGTCGGCGACCGGACACCCCCCGGCTCTGAGTGCATCCCCGACCATCCGCGACGGGCCCGCAGTCATCGCGTTGCTCGGCTGCGAGTTTGACAGATGACTGTCTATAAGGCATATATCTGTCGATGGTCCGATTCGAACCGAGGTCGGGGCACACGTCGCAGGGGGCGGCGCTCACTCGCGCCATCCTCTCCACGTTCCGCCTGAACGGGGCGTTGATTCAGGCCGGCGATGACCTGATTCGTGACCTGGGCGTTTCGAGTGCTCAGTGGCAGGTCCTGGGAGCGATCGCCATGGGCCCCATCCCGGTCGCGCAGATCGCTCGGGATCTGGGGCGAAGGCGTCAGGGCGTGCAGCCGACCGTCGATCGGCTGGAGAAGGGCGGGTTCGTCGAGTTCCGGGACAACCCGAACCATCGTCGCGCCAAGCTCGTCGCGCTGACGAAAGAGGGCATCTCGGTGCTCGAGGAAATCAGCGCTCGCCAAGAAGTGTGGGTGAATGCCCTGGCTGAGGGCCTCTCCGAACGAAGCCTCCTCCAGATGGTCTCACTCGCGCAGTCGATTCTGGAACGACTGGAAGAGCCAGGAGGATAGGACGATGGCGGTCGTGCTCATCAACCCGTTCGAGATCCGAGAAGCAAGGGAGCTCGTGAAGAGCACCGTCGAGAGCTTCCCGCACCACCCCGCACGCTACAAGCTCATTCGGGAGTAGCCTGCGATGAGCGCGCGGAGCACGAGAGACGCGTTCGGAGCCGTCGCCGTCGGCCTCCACTGGGTGAGTGCCCTGCTGATCCTCGTTCTTCTCTCGGTCGGGTTCTTGATGCCCGACTTCGAAGGCGGAACGAAGACGATGGCCTACAGATCGCATCTCGCTCTCGGTGCCTTGCTGCTCCTGCTCACCCTCTCCCGAATCGTCTGGCGTCGATTCGACGAGAAGCCGGAGGCGCCGCCCGGGATTCACGGGCTGCACAAGTTCGGCTTCGAAGCGGTGCACGTGTTGTTGTACGTCGGGCTACTGGGGGCCGCTGGGAGCGGCGTGGCTCTCTCCATCCAGAGCGGCCTCGGGGAGTCTCTGTTCCTCGGGGACGGTTCGATCCCAGCCAATCTCTGGGACTTCCGCCCTCGGATCGCTCATCGCGTCTTCTCGTGGTCGGTTGCGGCGCTCACTCTCGGGCACGTGGGCGGCGTCGCTCTGCATCAGATCACGAAGTCCGACGTCATGTCGCGAATCGGAGTCCGGGGCGTCCCGTCACGCGAGAGCTCGAGGAAGCAGGCATGAGCTGCCTCGTCCTGAGCCGCGACCCTGTCCATGGGAACCCGAGACGATCGTGAGGGATGAACGATGACACGATTCACAGCTCGCCTGGCTGCTGCCATGGCAAGCGCGTTGGCCATCTCCTGCGCGGGCCCCGGCCACCGAGCGGCGTTCGACCAGTTCGAGGTGCCGCACTCCGGGCGAGTGATGGCCGTTCAGGGCTACGTCGACGTCGACGATGGGGTTGCCCTTCGTGAGAGCTGGCTCGAGCTCATCGACATCATGGCGGAGAAGCCGGGCTTCATCCGCGCCGAGCTCAGTCCGGGAATCGGGCCCGAGTCGGGTCTCTGGCTATCGATTGCCTATTGGCGGAGCCTGGACGACCTGCGGTCGGCCTTCGCCGATGCGCGTGTGCTCGAGGCAGAACACGCCATGCCCGAGCAACAGTTCGTGCACCTGTTCTGGCCGAACTGCAGCCATTCCGCCGGTCAGAGGCGGTGCCCCTAGCGGTTCGCCGGGCAGCGCCAGATCAGAGCCGCGCTGTGTGCGTGTCCAGTTGCCGAGGCTCTCTGTCGGTGGGGCGATTCCAGAAGCCGTGGGTGCCCTTCCGGCGTGCCTCGACACGCCCGGCTGTCAGGGCGCCGCGGCGTCCTTCTGCGTGCTCTTCTCGGTGGCGTCCGCCAGGGCGCGTTCGGCGCGGGTCACCGCGTCCGGGTCGAAGCCGAAGTAGCGGGCCCGCCGGTACAGGCGGCGCGCTCTCTCCACGTCGCCGCTGGCGGCTGTGTAGCCGCCCAGGGCGAACGCCACCGTGGGATCGGATGGCAACGCCCGATGGGCGGCTTCGAGTGCCCGCCGGGCGGTGGTCTTGTCCCCTTCGGTCGGGGCGGCGGCATGTGCCAGGGCCAGGCCTCGAATCGCCGGGGCGAGCTCGGGGTCGAGCTCCAGGCTCTTCTGGTACCGGTCGCGGGCCGACGCCGCGGCCGTTCTTCGCTCGTCCGGGGCCTTCTTCGGGTCGAATCCCAAGGCTCTCTGCAGCAGCCGGTCGCCGTCGATGGACGCGATGCGCGGATCGTCGGCGGCGAGGGTCCGGGCCGCGGCCGCCAGCTCGTCGGCCTCGCCGGGCTGGCCCGTGACTTCGCAGACGTAGGCGAGCCAGGCGGTCAGCCACGCGCTCTGCGGCTGCGAGCGCCGGGCGTCGCGAAGCAGACGCTCCGCCTCGTTCTTCCTGGAAGGACGTCGTTGGGCCGCGAGGACGCCGAGGATCGCCTGGATCTCGTGACGGGCGAGGGTGCGGACCTTGGCTCGTCCTCGCACCTCGATCCGCGCCAGGGGGATCTTCCAGACCGGCAGCGTGGGTCGATCGAGGTAGCGATGGAGATCGGCCTCGACGGCCTGGATCGAGCGACCGAAGCTGCTCTCGAAGGCCTTCTCATGGGCGGTCCCGGCCATCCACGAGTCCAGATAGCGGTCGAGCTGGCGGCGACGCGCGCGATCGAAGAACAGGAAGTGGGTGAACGCCCAGCCGCTGGCGTGGAGGCTCTTGTTGTCGCCGTGATCGCGGTAGATCTGGGACCCGTAGCCCTTGGAGAGGAGATCGCGCAGGGGCACGGAGCGTCGTGCGCGGAAGTAGCCGCCGCCGAGTCTGGATGGGCTGCCGACGACCACCGTCTCCTCCGAGAGCCGCAGCTGGCTCAGGATCATGGCCATGCCTTCGTTGTACCAGACGGGGTAGCGCTGGCCGCCCGCCTCGAGCGCCCAGTGCGCGTACTCGTGGGATGCGATCTCGAAGGCCCAGGCGGGGCCGTGAGAGCCATCGACGATGACGTAGGGTCCGTAGGGAAGATGCATGTACAGGCCGCCGACGCGCTCCACCGCGAAGTCGAGGAAGTCTCGCGCGGAGCGGAACACCACGATGGTCGGGGGCACGCGAGACTCGAGCTGGCGGCCGGTGATGTACTCGACCAACGCGTGGAACCACTCGAGCCCCTCGGCCACCTCCTCGAGCGAGTCCAGGTCGAGGTCGCTCACGACGGAGACCCGGGTGTAGGAGGCCTCCCGCCAGGGACGCGTGTCGATGCGGTCCGCCGAGGTCGACGAGGCCGCAACGACCCCCATCGAGAACGCGACCACGCGAACGAAGTGCCGGCTCATTCTCCTGGATCTCTACACGCTGCGGTGGTTGCGTCGCAAGCGGGGGCCGAGTCGCACCCCCGGCGCGCCCGTCCCGCGCGCGGTCCTCGATCTCAACGTCTCGCCCCATCTCCGGAGCTCCGGTAGGCCAGGGCCTCGGCGATCGGCTCGGGACCCACGCGGCGCTCTCCGGCCAGGTCGGCGATGGTGCGGGCCACGCGCAGGGCCCGGCGGGCGCCGCGCGCCGAGAGACCCAGGCCGTCGACTGCGCGGCCCAGCAGGGCGCGGGCCTCGGGGGTGGCGTCCACCCGGTCGTCGAGGGCGGCGTCGGGGATTTCGGCGTTGATGGGATGGGAGAGGGCCGCCAGTCGCCGAGCCTGGCGCGTCCGCGCCTCGGCCACCCGGGTCCGCACCTGCGCGGTGCTCTCGCCGCTGTCGGCGCGGTCCAGGTCCTTCCAGGGCACCGCCGCCGTCTCCACGCGCAGATCGATCCGGTCGGCGAGGGGCCCCGAGAGGCGCGCGGCGTAGCGGGCCAGGGCGCCGTCGTCGCAGCGGCAGTCGCGAAGCGGCGAGCCATGCCAACCGCAGGGGCAGGGATTGGCCGCAGCGAGGAGCTGGAAACGGGCCGGGAAGACGCAGCGCGTGCGCGCCCGGGCCAGCACCACGCGTCGATCCTCCAGCACCTGGCGCAGACCTTCGAGCGCGCGGCGGTCGAACTCGGGTAGCTCGTCCAGGAAGAGGACCCCGGTGTGCGCCAGCGAGACCTCGCCCGGACCGGGTGGGCTCCCGCCACCCAGCAGTCCGGCCGGGCTCGCCGTGTGGTGCGGTGCGCGGAAGGGCCGCTCAGACACCACGGCGTGTCGTTCGTCGAGGAGGCCGGCCGCACCGTGGACCCGCGTCGCTTCGAGGAGCTCGTCGCGCGACAGCGGCGGCAGGAGCCCCGGGAGACGGCGCGCGAGCATCGTCTTCCCGGCACCGGGAGGTCCCTGCAGCAGCAGGGCGTGTCCGCCCGCGGCGGCTACCTCGAGGGCGCGGCGCGCCAGCCCCTGGCCACGCACGTCGGCGAGATCGGGAGCCGGGACTCCGTCCCCGGGAAGCGGAGTGTCGGGCGCGGGCAGCGCCTCGGCGCCGCGCAGGTAGCGCAGGGCGCCGGCCAGATCCGCGGCGCAGCGGACCTCGAGCCCGGGGGCCAGACCGGCTTCGCCTCCGGACGCCGTGGGCACCAGTGCGCGGGTGCAGCCCGCCCGGCGCAACGCCAGCGCCAGGGCCAGGGCGCCGCGCACCGGGCGCAGGCGGCCGTCGAGGGCCAGCTCCCCCAGCAGACCGACCCGCTCGAGTCGCTCCGGCTCGAGCTGGCCGTCCGCCGCCAGGATGCCGACGGCGATCGGCAGGTCCAGCCCCGCGCCGCCCTTGCGCAGGGCCGCCGGCGCCAGATTCACGGTGACCCGGCTGCGCGGGAACGGCTCGCCCACGCTGGCCAGCGCTGCCCGCACCCGGGCCGCGCTCTCGCGCACCGCGGCCTCGGGCAGGCCCACGATGTCCACCCGGGGAAGGCTCGAGCTGAGGCGGACCTCCACCTCGACCGGCACTCCGTCGACCCCGAGGAGGGATGCTCCGAGGACGCGCGACATCGCGACTCCAACGGGACCGTCGGGGCGAGCGCAGGCGGGGGGGAGGGGCGAAGAGTTGAAGGCAGGGCCCGGCGAGCCGAGCCCTGCCTTCCACTTCTGAAAAGCCCCGCGAGGAGGGGCCCTCACAAAGAAAGTGGACCAGCGCCGGGAAAAGTGTCGATCAAAGTTGCACATGGGTGAAAAGGCCCGCCGAAACGCGTGCTTGGACGTCCCTGCCGGACTATGGTCTGGCCCCCATGGCCGACCATGCCAAGCCCCTCCGGATCGCTCCGGCGGTCGTCCTGCTCGCGCTCCAGCTCGCCTGCGCGGGCGGTGCGCCGCCGGCCCCGACGGTCGAGGTCGAGGGCGAAGCGGGTGCGGGTCGCACCTTCCTCGGCGAACGTGCCTACGAGGACGTGCGTCGCCAGGTCGGCATCGGCCCGCGTGTGACCGGCACGCCCGGCGCCGCGGCGGCGCGCTCCTACTTCCGGACCGAGCTGGAGAAGCTCGGGATCCAGGTGGACGAGACGCGCGTATCCGGGATGGGCGTCGTGCTCGACAAAGAGCCGGCTGAGGTCGAAGGCGACGCACCGGCGAGTGCCGAAGGAGCCGAGCCGGCGAGTGCCGAAGGAGCCGAGCCGGCGAGCGCCGAAGGAGCCGAGCCGGGGAGCGCTGAAGGAGCCGAGCCGGTCCACCCGGGCTTCGTCCACGTGCGCGGCGTGATCCCCGGCACCGAGCGGAGCGACGTGATGCTGCTGGCCGCCGCCTACGACACGGTGCCCGAGGAGGACTTCGACAACGTCGCCGCCAACGGGTCGGCTTCGGGGCCGGCCGTGGTGCTGGAGCTGGCCCGCGCCATCTCCGCTCACCCGCTTCCCTACGAGACCTGGGTCGTGCTCCTCGACGGTGACGGCGGGGGAGCCAGCGGGGGCAGCCGTCCGGGAAGCCGCGGCTGGGCCTTCTCCCTGCGCGAGGCCGGCGAGCTGGACCGCATCCGTCTGGCCTTCTTCTTCCGGCAGGTCTGCGATCCCGATCTGCGCTTCGAGCGGGATCTCTTCAGTCACCGGGTCTACCGGGAGGCGGTGTGGCGCGCCGCGCGGAGGCTCGGCCGGGTCGACGCCTTCCCCGCGGACGCGGGCTACACGACGCCGGCGGGGAGTCACATCTCGTTCCTCGAGGTGGGGGTGCGCCGCGTCGTGGCCTTCGTGGACGACGCGTACGGGGGGACCGAGGCGCCCGGAGTGTGGGCGGGAACCGCCGACGACAGCCTCGATCACTGCACTGCGGAGAGCCTGGGCGTGACCGGCGAAGTGGCGCTCGCGACCCTGGACGATCTCGCGGCCATGCTCCTCAAGGTGGACCGGCTGGCCGGACCTCCCGACGAGCTGCCTGCGCCGGGGGCCGAGGAGTCGGTCGAACAGCCGCAGATGGAGCCGTCGTCGGTCGAGCAGCCGCAGATGGAGCCGTCGTCGGTCGAGCCGGGGCCGGACTCCGGGGAGGTCGATCCTGCGGCGGACCCCGGGACCGTGGAGCCGTCGGCGGAGGTGCCGGTCGGGGAGGGCGCTGAATGATCCACCGGCTCCGCGCGTCGAAGCCGCGACGAGGAGGCGCCGTGGATCGCATCATCGCCGTCGCCGTCGCCGCCGTGTTGGCTTCGGGTGGAGTCGCCCGGGCCGCTTCGCCGGCGGGCGCCTCGCGGACGCCGGTGCAGATCCAGGTCGAGTCGCCGACCGCCGGTGAGGTGGTACGCAACAAGGTGCACCTCGCTCCGATCCGGGGAAACGCCGCCGCCCAGGGCGACGGTCCTGCCGACTTCGACGTGATGATCGCCATCGACATCTCCGCCTCCACCCGCGAGGCGAGCGGTCTCGACGTCGACGGAGACGGGCAGATCGGCTTCAACCCGCACATGGAGCTGCTGCCTCCGGGCACCTATCCCAAGGAGGTGAAGTCGACGGATCCGGACGACACCATCATGGCCGCCCAGGTGAGCGCGGCCCGCGCGCTGCTGCAGGGCCTCGACAGTCGGCGCGTGCGGGTCGGGCTCCTCACCTACGGAGGCGAGGTCAACCCGATGACCGGGGAGCGCCTGCGTCCCGACCAGAAGGACGCCTGGCTCGAGGTCCCCTTCACCCATGACTACAACCGGGTGGCGAACGCCCTGGTGGGCGTGCAGGCGCGCGGTGCCCGCGGCGCCACGAACTTCGCTGCCGGCGTGCGCCTGGCCATCACCGAGCTGGCCGGCCTGCCCGGGGCCAAGAGCGCGCCGCGCGAAGCGCGCAAGGTGATGCTCTTCCTCTCCGACGGAACGCCCACGCTCCCGATCGGCCGGGGCAACCAGTCCGACTCCGGCGACATCGAGGCCGCCATCAACGCCGCGCGTCTGGCCCGCAAGGCGGGGATCATGATCAATACCTACGCCCTGGGCCGGGGCGCGCTCTCCTATCCGATCGCCCTGACCGAGATGGCTCGCGTCACCAACGGTCAGTACACCCCGGTGCAGAGCCCCGGTGACATCGTCGTCCTCCTGCAGGGGGTGTCCTTCGCCAACATCGAGGATCTGGTCCTCACCAACGTCACCACCGGCGACTTCTCCACCGACGTGGAGCTCTCCCCGGACGGCGCCTTCCAGGGCTTCGTCCCCGTGCGCGAGGGCTCCAACCGGGTGCGCATCACCGCCCTGGCTTCCGACGGAACCCGCGCCAGCATCGAGGTGGACCTCGAGTTCAAGATGGCCGAGCTCTCCGATCGCGAGCTGGCCCTCGAGCTGGAGCGCATCCGCAAGCGCAACAAGGAGCTCCAGCTCCTGCTCGAGCGCCGTCGCATCGACGCCTTCCGCGAGCGCGAGAAGCAGCGCCGCGAGCTCGAGCTGACGCCCGAGGAGCCGTCGGAATAGGCCCCGCCCGCAGTCCGGAACACGACAGTGCGGCGACGCTGCGGGCTGTAGCTTCCGGTCATCGAGAGGAGGGGTCATGTCTCGATTCGCACTTCCGGGTCTCCTGGTCGTCCTGCTGCTGGCGCCGCTGGGCGCCCGGGGGGCGGGAATCTACGTGAACACGACGGCCGACGTAGTCGAGACCCACGACGGTCGCTGCTCGCTGCGAGAGGCGGTGTCGGCGGCCAACCTCAACCTGGCCTCCGGGCCCGATCCGGGTGAGTGCGCGGCCGGCGAGGCCGCCCCCGTGATGGACGTCATCGTCCTGCAGGGCGCCACCTACTCGCTGACCCGGGATCCGGCGAATGAGGACTCGAACGTCGGCGGCGATCTCGACGTGACCGAGCACCTCGCGATCCGCGGTGTGGGGTCGAAGACGGTGATCCGCAACGGGCTGGGCAGCCCGAAGGTCCTGGGGGACGGCGACGGCGTTCTCCATCTGGCGCCGGGCGGTGAGAACGTCGACGCGCTGCTCGACGCCCTGACGATCCGGGACGGCGATGTGGGATGTGACGGCGTCGCCTGCGACGCCGGCGCCGGCGCCATCCGCGACGGCGGCGACGGCTCCTTGAGCCTGCTCGGCGTCACCCTCGCGGCGAACAGGATCTCCTGCACGGGCGTCGACTGTGGCTGCGCTCTCGGCGGCAACGACTGCGATCGGGGCGATGCGGCCGCGCTCCGGAAGTCGCAGGGCGACTTCCTCGCGCTCTACGACGTCGTCGTATCCGACAACGCGGCGTTCTGCGTGAGCGATGGCTGTGGTGCGGGGTCGATCGTCAAGGTGCGGCTGGACGACGGCGACACCTGGATGGAGAAGGTCGCCTTCCTCGGCAACGAGGCCGGCTGTGAGGGGACCGACTGCGTGGCGGGGGAGATCCTCCACCTCGACGCGCTCGACGAGCTCCTGGTGCAGGACGTCGAGTTCCGTGGGAACACCGGGAGCTGTGAGGGCGAGGGCTGCGACACCAGCGAGATCTACGACGTGGACGGGGACAACTTCACCAGCTCGCAGCACACCGGACTGGTGTTCGAGAAGAACGTCCAGACCTGCAGGGGCGACTCCTGCGACGTGGACGAGATCGTGGACGGCCTGGGGGGCGGGCTGGCCCAGGGGGACGACCGCTGGAACGACGTCCTCGTGACGGGGAATCGCCTCTCCTGTGACGGCGAATTGTGCGCTGCCGAGGAGATCATGACGATCGAGCCGCGTCTCCTCGCCGATGTCGAGCTGCGCTCGAACACCGTCGAGTGCAAGGGTGCGGACTGCAAGACCGACAGCCTGCTCGAGGTGGACTTCGACGCGGCCCGGGAGGTCCACATCGAGAACCTCGTCATCGTCTCCAACCGGATCGAGTGCGAGGGTCCGGCCTGCGGGGACGACGGGGGCGCCGATCTCCTGCAGATCCGGGGCGGAGCTGCGCAGCAGGACGGCGAGGTCCATCTCCGCGCCGTCCTGCTGGACAAGAACGAGCTCCGGTGCAAGGGGGAGTCCTGCACCGTCGACTCGGTGCTGCGCATCCAGCGCAATGATCCGGGGGCTGCGGGGAGGGTCTCTTGGCACGGCGGCCGGGCCACGAAGAACCGCCTGAGCTGCGAGGGGCTGAACTGCAACACCGACTGGGTCGTGCGCATCGACACGCGGGATGCGGGCGAGGACGTGGAGCTGACCGACCTCGTCCTCTCGGGGAATCGCCTGGAGTGTCGTGGCGACATCTGCGACACCGACGACGTGCTTCGAACCGATCTCACCAGCGATGCCGGCGAATCGTGGAGTCGGATCATCGTCGAGAAGAACCGTCTCGAGTGCCGCGGGTTCCAGTGCGACACGGACCGCGCTGCCCGCGCCACGGGGACGAACGGCGGCTACTTCAATCTCGACGTGTCGCGGAACAAGATGTCCTGCCGCGGCGACGAGTGCGACGCGGATTCGGCGCTGGACCTCGAAGGCGACTCGCCGCTCCTCGCGGGCGCTCTGGTGAGCAAGAACCAGATCGCCTGTCAGGGCGTCGACTGCAACACCGAGGAGGCGGTCGAGCTGGACCAGGGGGATCCGGTCGTAGTCAACACGAGCATCGTGGGCAACAAGGTGAGCTGCAAGAAGGCGACCTGCGAGGGGGATGGCGGAGCCCTCGAGGCGTCCTTCGGGACCACGCGTCTCGACCAGTGCTCGATCGCCAAGAACAAGACCGACGGGTCGGGCGCGGCGATCCGGGTGTTCGGCGGGGCCTTCCTCTCAGTCACCAGCTCCGAGATCAAGGGCAACAAGGCCAAGAACGGGATCGGTGGGATCGAGAACGAGGGCACCATCGTCTCGCTGGAGGCTACGGTCCTCGCCGGGAACAAGCCCAAGGGCACGGACTGCGTGGACGTGAGCGGCGGGACGGGCTGTCCGTAGGCCGGGGCTCCCGGCTGGCGCGGGTCCCGCGATCGGGCGGGACCCCGCCAGTACACCGGTGGAAACTCGCACACCCCGGGCCTCGCGCTCGCGGTAGACTCGGGCCTCCATCCTGGAGGAGGTCCATGTCTCGCGTCCGGCTCCCGCTGTTCGCGGTCCTTCTGCTGCTGGCTCCGTCCGGAGCGCGAGGGGCCGCCATCTACGTGAATACCACCGCCGACGTGGTGGCGGACGACGGCGTCTGCTCCCTGCGCGAGGCGGTCTCCGCAGCCAACGACAACGTCGCTTCCGGCGCCAGCGCAGGCGAGTGCGGGGCCGGGGTGGCCGGACCGCTCATGGACGTGATCGTGCTGGAGGGGAAGACCTACGCCCTGACCCTCGATCCGGTCGCCGAGAACGACAACGCCGGCGGGGATCTCGACGTGAAGGACGATCTCGCCATCCGCGGAGTCGGCGCGAAGACCGTCATCCGCAACGGCCTGGGCAGTGCCAAGACGCTCGGCGACGGCGACGGCGTGATCCACGTGGATCCGGAGGGCACGGTCGGCGGGGTGGACCTGCTTCTGGACGGGCTGGCCATCCGCGACGGGGACCCCTCCTGCGACGGCGCCGCCTGCGACATGCGCGCCGGAGGGGTGAACGACGACGGCAGCGGATCGCTGAGCCTGCTGGGTGTCACTCTCTCGGGCAACCGGATCTCCTGTACCGGCGCCGACTGCGGCTGTGCGGAAGAGGATGGGAACTGCGCAGACCGCCAGGGTGCCGCGATCGGCAAGAACGACGGCGGGGACTTCGTCCTCTGGGACGTCACCGTCTCCGACAACGAAGCCTCCTGCTCGGACACGGGCTGCGGATCGGGCGCGATCGTCGACGTCGAGCTGGACGGGGGCGAGGTCTGGATCCAGGGTCTCACGGTGGACGGAAACGAGACCTCCTGCGATGCGGATGGCTGCTACGCCGGGAACGCCTTCCACGTGTCGTGGGTGGGAGATCTCACGGTCAGCGATGTGGAGTTCCGCAACAACTCGGGAAGCTGCGAAGGTGCCTCGTGCGAGACCGGGGAGACCTACGAGGAGGACGCCGACGACGACGGAGACGGCCTCTTCACGGCGGAACGACGCCACATGACCTTCGAGAAGAACGTCAACACCTGCGAGGGCCAGGATTGCATGGCGCGGGAGATCCTGGACGGAGGCCCGGCCGAGGACGGCACCTGGGTCAACCTCTTCTTCAGCGGAAACCGGGTGAGCTGCGAAGGCGAGGCGTGCTACCCGGACAACATCCTGGACGCCGAGGGTCGGCTCTTTTCCGGGATCGAGCTGCGCTCCAATGCGACCGAGTGCGAGGGCCTCTCCTGCTACCCGAGGAGTCTTCTCAAGATCGACGAGGACGATCTGGGCGAGATCCTCATCGAGGACCTCTCGCTCGTCTCGAACACGGTGGAGTGCCAGGGAGAGGACTGCGACAACGAGGCGAGCCTGGTCTTCATCGGTGACGACGACTCGACCTCGCTCGAGCTGCGCGACATCGTCCTGGACAAGAATCGGCTGACCTGCAAGGGGGACGGCTGCGACGTGCAGGGTCTCGTCGACGTGGTCGACGCGGAGTCGCTCTCGTGGCAGGGCGGGACCGTGACCAAGAACCGGGCCTCGGTCGACGGTGACGATTCCAACTGCTCCGAGTTCATCGATCTGCAATCCGACGAGGTCGAGCTGGTGGATCTGACGCTGTCGGGCAACAAGATCGAGTGCAAGGGCGACAGCTGCGACACCGACGAGCTGCTCGACGTCGAGGCCGACGACGGCAGCGGGCCGATCCTGCTGAGCGGCGTCCGCGTCGAGAAGAACAAGCAGGACTGCAAGGGCTTCGACTGCGAGGTCGACGGCGTCGTGCTCGTCTACGGCGACAGCGCGCTCTTCGACGTGGAGATCTCGCGCAACAAGCAGAAGTGCAAGGGCGACGACTGCAACGCCGAGGAAGCCCTCTACGTGAGTGGAGACGCGGGCAGCTCCGCCGTGCTCGCGGGCGTCCTGGTGCAGTCCAATCAGGCGAAGTGCCAGGGGACGGACTGCGACGTCGCCCCCACGGTCGCGATCTGGCCCGACGTCGCGGCGACGGTCGTGAACACGCAGATCCTGTCCAACAAGGTCCAGTGCAAGAAGTCGAGCTGCGAGCAGGCAGGCGGTCTCGACCTCTCGGTCGTGGGTGTCGCGAATCTCGACCAGTGCGCCATCGAGAAGAACAAGAGCGACGGCGTGGGCGGGGTCTACGTGGATGCCGGAACCAGCGTCTCGCTGACCAACTCGTCCATCAAGTCGAACAAGGCGGGATTCGGCGCCGGCGGGATCGAGAACAGAGGGAGCATCACGTCGCTGGACGGAACCACCTTCTCGGGCAACAAGCCGAAGGACACGGACTGCGAGAACGTGGCCAGCGGCACCGGTTGCCCGCTGTGAACGTCGCGAATCGAGGAGATCAGATGTTGCGATCGAGCATCCTGGCTTGCGGTCTGCTGGCCCTGCTGATGGCGCCCCTGGGCGCGCGCGGGGCGGCGATCTACGTGAACACCACCGACGACGTGGTCGGCGACGACGGAGTCTGCTCCCTGCGCGAGGCGGTCTCTGCGGCCAACAACAACGTCGTCTCCGGAGCGAGCGCGGAGGAGTGCGCCGCGGGCGAGCCCGATCCGATCATGGACGTGATCGTCCTCGACGAGAAGACCTACTCCCTCACCCTCGAGCCCGCCGACGAGAACGCGAACGCCGGGGGCGACTTGGACGTCTTCGAATCGCTGGCCATTCGCGGAGCCGGCTCCAAGACGGTGATCAAGAACGGGATCGGAAGCGCCAAGACCCTGGGAGACGGCGACCGGATCCTGCACATCGACGCGAACAACGCCTCGAGCGGGACGGTGGACCTGCACCTCGAGCGGGTCACGCTGAGGGACGGAGACGTTTCATGCGACGGTGCGAACTGCGATCAGGGATCGGCCTGCATCGAGGACGATGGCGATGGGGAGATGACGCTCCTGGGCGTGGTGCTCAGCGACAACATCCTCACCTGCACCGGAGCCGCGTGCGGCTGTGTCGATCCCGACGGCGACTGCGGCGATCGGAACGGGGCGGCCCTCAGCAAGGGTGCCGGGTCTACGCTCACCCTCTACGACGTCACCATCCAGGACAACGAGGCCAGCTGCGACGACACGAGCTGTGGAACCGCGGCGATCGTCGACGTGCTGCTCCAGGACGGAGACGTCTGGCTCCAGAACGTCTCCGTCCTGGACAATACGACCGAGTGCAAGGCCCAGGACTGTACGGCCGGGAGCACGTTCCACATCGTGGACGTGGCGGAGTTCACCGCCGTGGGGATCGTGGTCGAGGGGAACCGCTCCGAGTGCGAGGGAGACGACTGCGAGGCCACGGAGATCTGGGAGATCGACACCGACAACGGTGCGGACTTCGCCA
>JANQFA010000071.1 GCA_028278065.1 Myxococcota bacterium | reverse complement strand
GTCCGGGTGCTCGGCGATGACCTGCCGAAGCAGCGCCTCGGCCTCTGCGTCGTCCCGCGAGGCCGCGAGCGCGCTGGCTTCGTAGTAGGAGGCGATGGGGTCGAGGTGGTGGGTATCGGCGCTGCGCGTCCGCTGCAGCGCAGCCGCCGCGCGCTGCGAGTCGCCGGTGTGCAGCAGCAGGAGGCCGCGGTAGAGCTGGAGCTCGGGACGGTCGGGATCGGCGGCCTCCGCGACCGCGAGCGCCGCGTCGGCGCCCTCGAAGTCGCCCGCGTGATAGCGCGCCATGGCCAGGGGCAGATAGGTCTCCACGCGCTCCGGCGCTGCGGCGCGCGCGAGGTCGAGCGCCTCGGCGGCCTCGTCGTAGCGGCGCAGACGCAGCAGACAGCGGCCGCGCAGCAGCAGAGCGGGCGCCGCCTGCGGATGCTCGGCGAGGAGCTCGCCCAACAGGGGCAGGGCCGTCGGGCAGCGCCCCTCCTCCGCCAGACGCGCAGCGCGCCACCAGCGGGGGTCGGCCTCCAGATCGGCGGCCCCCGCGGCGCCGCCCGTCACGAGCGCGGCCAGCGCCAGCGCCGCGTGGAGACGACCAGCGCGGCGCCTGCGCAGAGCGCGAGCACGGCGCTCGACGGCTCGGGAATCGCCCGGTAGCTCGCCAGGACCGAGACGCCGAGAGGCGGCATGGTGGCAGTGGTGGTGGACGAGCCGGAGCCTCGCGAGACGCCCTGCACCAGCGGGTCCGCGACCACGTAGCGAACGTCGATGTCGACGGATTCCCCATCCTCCAGGTCCGGGAGCACCACCACCCCGAACAGATAATCCACACCGGCGAACGAATACTCAAGGATGCGCAGGAGATTCGCGTCCAGGCCCGCCTGGACTTCGGGATAGCTGTCGCCCGGATCCACGCTGGTGAAGACGAGCAGCGGTGCGATCAGGGTGCCGCCGCTGGCGTTGCGCACCGTCCAGCTCGAGTCGGCGATGAAGGGATCGTCCTCGTCGGGCACGCCGCCGCCGGCCTGGGGGTCCTGGTGCACGGTTCCGAGGACCTGGGTGATCTCGATGTCGAGCCCGAAGGAGACGTGGCCCGCCTCCAGCCACTCGTCGTCGGCCGTCGCACCGAACGAGATCGCCAGGCCGGCGTCGGAGACGGCCTGGCCTTCGAAGCCGAACCCGCCCGGACCTTCGAAGTAGAGCTGATTGACCTCGTCGATGGTGAGCGCCCGGGCACCGGGTACGGCGCCGAGCAGCGCGACGAGGGCGAAGAGCAGCGGTCGGGATCGGACGGGCATCGTTCTGCGGCGACTCCGGGAGCGGGCTCCAAGCGCGGGCACGGGCACTCCCGCAGGCCGAACTCCCTCTTCTAGAGTGGACACCAGAGCCGGCTGGGTGGTGCGGACAGTCGCCATTTCATCGCCTCCCCGAGGGGTCCGAGAGCTCGTCCAGGCCGGCGAGCGGCCCGGCGGCAGTCGACTCACCCCAGGGCGAGCCCGCGGGCGGTGCCTCGTCGTGAACCCCCGGACGCACGACGCGCGCCGCACGGATCCAGCGTGCCACCCGCTCCATCTCGAAGCGGGTGGTCGAATCCAGACGCCGGAGCACCGGACACAGGACGCGCGCCTCGGCGGCGATGAGGTCGCGCAGGCCGCGAATCCCCGCCTTCTGGAGGAGCGAGGCCGTGGCATCGTCGATCTCCGACACCCGGCAGAGGTCTGCGAAGTGGGCCCACGTGAGCAGCTGTGCCTTGCCGATGCCCGTGTGGCACGCGAGCTGCTCGCGCCCCTCCGGTGTGCGGGCGATGCGCAGGAGCCAGGCCAGGTCGGGGACGCCGGCCTCGCTCAGGCGCCTGGCGTTCTCGCGACCGGTGAGGGCGACGAGTCTCTTCTTCTCGACTCCAAAGGGCATTGCACGCGGTGTGTTGCGCCCGCAACCGCACACGTTGCAGAGGTTTTTGCGTCGAATAACCCTACACAGGCAGGGGTCGAGCCCCGGATTCGGCGCAGGAAAAGCCCTGACCGCTTGACGCGATGGCGAAAGCAGGGCGAAAATCGGATCGAGATGCCCCCCTCGAGCTCCGGAGCCGCCCGGTCGGCCTCGGTGGAGGCCCTGCTGCGGGATCTCGGCCCGCGCGTGCGGCGTGCCGAGGCTCCCCGGGAGGCTCCTCGCCGCTGGCCCACCGGCTTCGACCCCCTGGACCGCATGCTGTGCGGCGGCTTTCCGGAGGGGCGCATCGGCGAGGTGAGCGGCCCCGCCTCCTCGGGCCGCACCTCCCTCGCGCTGAGCCTGCTCGCCGCCACCACCGGATGCGGCGAGCACGTCGCAGTCGTCGACGCGGCCGACGCCTTCGACCCCGCCTCCGCCGCCGGGGCCGGCGTCGCCCTGGAACGCACCTTGTGGGTGCGACCGCCGGAGCCGGCACGGGCCTGGCGCGCGGCGGAGATCGTGCTGCGCGCAGGAGGCTTCGCGCTGGTGGAGCTCGACCTCTCGGCGTCCGAGGGACGACCACGGCTTCCCGGAACGGCTCGCTGGCTGCGTCTGGCGCGCGCCGCCGCCGCGACGCGCACCACCCTGGTGGTGCTCACCTCCGAGAGGAGGCTGGCGGGAGCCCATGCCGATCTCGCCCTCGAGCTGCGCTCACTGCGGCCGCGCTTTGGCGGAATGCCCCTCCTTCTCGAAGGCGCCGAGACCGAGGCGGCCCTGGTCCGACACCGCGGCGGTCCCGAGGGCACCGTGCGTCTCTGCCTGCGCAGCGCACCGGCCTGATCCATGCGCGTCGCGTGCTTGCTCGTCCCCGACCTCCCGCTGGCGGCCGCCCTGCGCGCCAGCCCCGAGCTGGCGGGCCGCCCCGTCGCCATCGCCACCCGCTCCGAGCCGCGCGCGGAGCTGGTGGCGGTCTCTCCCGAGGCGGCTCGAAGCGGCGTGCGCGCCGGCTTCACCACGGCCCAGGCGCGCGCGGCCTGTGCCGGGCTCATGGTGCGTGCCACCTCTCCCGCCCTGGAGCGCGCGACGCGCGAGGCACTCCTCGACGTCGCGCTCTCGGTCTCTCCCCGGGGCGAGCTGGCGCCGCCGGCCGGCGGCGCCTTCGCCGCCGAGGCTGCCGTCCTCGTCGATGCGAGCGGCGTCGCCTCCCTCTTCACCTCCGAGGCGGGCTTCGCGGGCGCACTGGCGGAGCGCGCCGAGCGCCTCGGACTCCGCGGCGTGGTCGCGGTAGCGGGATCGCGCGAGGTGGCGCACCTGGCCGCGCGCGCACTCCTGTGCGGCGGCGAGATCGCTGGAGGGGCCGGCGTTCGTGTCGTGCCTGCCGGTGACCGGGCCGGCGTTCGTGTCGTGCCTGCCGGTGACCGGGCTGGCGTTCGTGTCGTTCCTGCCGGTGCCGAGAGCGCCTTCCTGGCTCCTCTGCCCCTCGACCTGCTCGACCCCGACGACTCTCTCGCCATGGCACTCACCCGGTTCGGCGTTCGGCGCATCGGCGAGCTGGCCCGCCTTCCGCGCCGGGCGTTGGCCACGCGGCTGGGGGCGGACGCCCTGCGACTCGCCGATCTGGCCCGCGGCAAGGGCAGCGGTCTCCCGCTGCCGCCGCCTGCCGCACCGCGCATCGAGGAGGCCCTCGACCTGGAGTTCCCCCTGGACCGCATCGAGCCCCTGGCCTTCGTGCTGCGCGGCATGCTCTCGCGCATGGCGTCGCGCCTCGAGATGCGCGGCCTCGCGTGCGGCGATCTCGACCTGGAGCTCGAGCTCCCGGGCCGGCGCCGCGACGTCCGACGCGTCGGCGTGGCAGCTCCCACCTGCGACGTGCGGGTGCTGGTGCGCCTGGTCACCCTCTCCCTGGAGTCCCGTCCTCCCAGCGCCGAGATCGAGGCCCTGTCGCTCTCCACCGAGGGGCTGCCCACGCGTCGCGACCAGCTCGATCTCTTCCGACCACCCGGACCGGTGCCGGCGGTGCTCGATCGCACTCTCGCCGAGCTCGAGTCACTCTGTGGTGACGGCCGCATCGGGGCTCCGGCCCCCGCCGACGACCATCGCCCCGATGCCTTCACCCTCGAGCCGTTCACCGGCCGGGGTGCTGCACCCGGAGACGGCGCGGGCCCGGCGCCGCCGCTGGCCGCACGCGCCTTGCGGCCGCCGGTCGGCGCGCGCGTGCACCTGCGCGGAGGCCGCCCCGAGCGTCTGGAGAGCGCCGTCGCGCGCGGTGACGTGGTGCGGATCGCCGGCCCCTGGCGAACCAGCGGTGGCTGGTGGTCACCCGAGGAGCGCTTCGCCTTCGATCACTACGACGTCGAGACCTCCGACGGAACGCTCCTGCGCCTGCGCTGGGACGCGGTGTCCCATCGCTGGTCCGTCGATGCGATCTACGACTGAATCCGCTAACCACCGGAAGCTCATCGACGGGGGGACGACGAGATGCCCACGCCTCGACGGAAGATCGGCCACGACCCGCGCGTCCAGTTCTTCCGAGGATTCCTCAAGCGACCCAAAGAGGTGGGCTCGATCATTCCCAGCTCGCGCTTCCTGGAGAGGCGGGTGGTTCGCGCCACGGGTGTCGACCGAGCCCGCACCGTCGTGGAGCTCGGGCCCGGGACCGGCGGCACCACCCGCGCGCTGCTCCGCGCCATGCGACCCGACGCCACGCTCCTGGCCATCGAGATCAACCCCCGCTTCGTACGCATGCTGGAGAACGACATCCCGGATCCGCGCCTGCGCGTGCACCGGGGCTCGGCCGCAGAGATCGACGAGGCGCTGCGCGCCCACGAGCTGGCCGCCCCCGACGTGGTGGTCTCGGGCATCCCCTTCTCGACGATGCCCCGTGAGCTGGGCTCGTCGATCGTCGACGCCGCCCACGAGGCGCTCGGTCCGGGCGGACGCTTCGTCGCCTACCAGGTGCGCGACCGCGTCGAGACCCTGGGCAGCGAGGTCTTCGGCCCCGCCGCCGTGCAGACCGAGCTCCTCAACGTCCCGCCCATGCGCGTCTACAGCTGGTACAAGGCGCACTCCTGATCAGGGCTGGCGGGTTGCGGTCCACTTGCCCTTGACGGAGAAGACGACCGAGTCGTTGGACTCGGGGAGTACGACCTTCCACCTGGTCTTGGTGACGAAGGAGATCTCGGTCTCGCTCTTCACCTTGTTCTTGTCCTTGGTCGCCAGCGGGATCACGATCGCCTCCTCGCCGAGGCCCGCCTCGACGTCGGCTTCCAGAGCGAGGACCTGCTCCAGGAAGTTGTCGAGCACGATCATGATCCTCTTCCCGTCGTGGAACCACGCGCCCGTGTTGACGACCAGGCCGTCCACGAAGTCCGCACTGAAGGTCCGGTCCGGGTTCAGCACCAGCGTGGCCACGGACGGCAGGGTCACGGCGGGCGCGCCCGGGAACTTGAGACGCTCGGTGCCCACCATGTCCCAGGTCCCCTCGAGACCCTGCGCCGAAGCGCTCCCCGCGACGAGCAGACAGGCGAAGCCCAGTGCGACGATACGGACCATGGAACGCCCTCCTCCAGTCCATTGGACCACCCGAGATGCCTCGTACACAACCCGGGACAAGACCCGAGGCGCCACGCCCCGGTGAGGGCCGGCTCGATCAGTCCGGGTCGGGACCGGCCTCCGGATCGTCCTCGCCGCGCTTGATCTGCAGGGAGAGGGCGGCGCGCTCGGGGCGACTCTCGTCGGCCCGCACCACCGCGCGGGGGCCGAAGCGCTCGGCGAGGGAATCGAGGGCGCGGTTCAGGCGGCTCCTCAGCGCGGCCTCGGGGGCGGGTCCGAAGAGATCGAGCTGTCCCTCTCCCGGCCGCGACAGATGGCTCACACCGACGCCGATGAGGCGCACGGGCTCCGGAGGGCCGGCGCGCTCGAGGAGCTGACGCGCGGCGGCAGCGAGGACGGCGCCATCGTCACTGGCCTCCGCCAGGGCCTGCTGGCGCGTGAGCAGCGGATAGCCGCGCGGCCCCGGGGCCACCCTCGTTCCCAGCTTCAGCTTGAGGACCACGGTGCGCGCCACGAGGCCGTCCCGGCGCAGGCGCCGGGCAACGTTCTCGGCGTGGGTACGCGCCGTCGCGGCGAGCTTCTCCAGATCGCCCACGTCTTCGGCGAAGGTGTTCTCCTCGCTGTAGGTGACGGCGGCGCGGTAGGGCTCGACCTCGCGCACGTCCCGGCCGGCGGCCAGACGCGCCACCTCGACGCCCCACGCTCCCAGGCTCGCCCGCAGGGCGCCGGGCTCCGCGCGCGCCAGATCGCCGACGGTCGTGAAGCCCGCGGAAGCCAGCCTGCGCTGCGCCACCGGCCCGACGCCCCAGAGGCGGGAGACCGGGAGCGGATCGAGGAAGGCGCGGACCTCCTCGCGGCGCACCTCCAGGAGACCGTCCGGCTTGGCCAGGTCGCTCGCGATCTTGGCCACCATCTTGACCGGACCGATTCCCACCGAGACCGCCAGTCCCGTCTCCTCGCGCACCTCCGCGCGCAGCCGGTGGCCCACCTCGACCGGTGCGCCGAGCAGGCGCCGGGTGCCGGTGAGGTCGAGGAAGGCCTCGTCGAGGGAGAGCCCTTCGACCGACGGGGTGTAGCCCCGGAAGATCGCGAAGATGCGCTTCGACTCCCGGGCGTACTTTCTCATGTCGCCGCGCAGGAAGATCAGGTCCGGACAGCGCCGGCGCGCCTCGAAGCTGGGCATCGCGGAGTGGATGCCGAAGCGCCGCGCTTCGTAGGAGGCGGCCGACACCACCCCCCGGCTCGAGCTCCCGCCCACCGCCACCGGCTTCCGGCGCAGCTCGGGCCGGTCGCGTTGCTCGATCGACGCGTAGAACGCATCCATGTCGGCGTGCAGGACGACGCGCTCCGGATCCGGAGCAGGCCCGCCCGGATCGGACCCGCTCATGTCGTCTCCGCCTCGCCTAGGCGTCGGAGCTGTCTGCGGCGCGCCGGGCCGCCGCGAGGAGCGCTTCGGGAGCGAAGGGCTTGGGTAGGAAGTCGCCGTTGCACCGCGAGAGAAGGTCGCTCAGTCCGGGTCCGATGTCGGCGCCGCTGATCAGGAGCACGGGAACGTCGGCGCGCAGGTCGAGGATCTCGCGCAGCGTCGTCTCGCCGCCCCGCGGAGGCATGGTGACGTCCAGGATCACCAGGGCGAAGCGCTCGGGCTCCCCGCGAAACGTCTCGACCGCGGCGTCGCCGTCGCCCACCGCGACCACGTCGAAGCCGTCGCGCTCGAGCACACGGGTCATCAGCCGCTGCAGGATGTCCTCGTCGTCCGCGACGAGGACGGACGCCCCGTCCCGCTCCGCCATCGGGAGGAGCATAGCCACGGGGCCCCGAAGAGCGTGGGCTCCGATTGACTTTCGTCTTGTTTTCGCGCACACTCGAAGGCGTCGTGCCCGCCCCCCGCGCGTCGCTTCCGGACTATGTCGAGCTGCGTTGCCGCAGCGCATTCTCGTTCCTGGACGGCTGCTCCAATCCGGAGGACCTGGTGGAGCGAGCCGCCGAGCTGGGCCACGGAGCCCTGGCCCTGGGAGACCGTCACGGGGTCTACGGTGCGCCACGCTTCCACCAGGCGGCCCGGGCGGCGGGACTGCACGGCATCGTGGGCGCCGAGGTCACGGTGGAGGGCGGGCCCGGGCTGCTGCTGCTCGTTCCCACTCCGCTCGGCTACCGGAATCTGTGTCGGCTTCTCAGCCTGGGCCAGCGCGACCGGCCCAAGGGCGAGTGCGCCGTTGCCTGGGAGGAAGTCGAGGAGCACGCCTCGGATCTCGTCGCCCTGCTGCGCGGCGACGCGACGCTCTCGCGCACGGCCCTCGACCGCACCCGCGCCCTCTTCCCGGGCCGCACCTGGGTGGACGTATCCCGTCACCCCGAGCGGCGCAGCGCCTGGGGTGCAAGGCGCGCCGTGGAGCTGGCCGAATCCCTCGGCGTCCCGCTCGTCGCCACGGGCGATGTCCGCTACGCGCGCCCCGAGGACCGGCGCCTCCACGATGCCTTCACCTGCCTGCGCGAGAAGACGATCCTCGACCGTGCGGGACGTCGCCTGCAGCCCAACGGCGAGCGCTACCTGCGCACCCCCGAGGCGATGGCCGCGCGCTTCGCCGACCGGCCCGAGTGGCTGCGCGCCACGCGCGAGATCGCCGAGCGCTGCGCCTTCGAGCTGTGCGACCTCGGCTACCGCTTCCCCGACTTTCCCACGCCCCGCGGCGAGCGGCAGCAGACCCTGCTGCGCAAGCTCACCTTCGCGGGCGCGCGCGAGCGCTACGGAAGCCCCCTGCCGCGGCGTGCGCGCGCCCAGCTGGAGCACGAGCTGGCGGTGATCTGCAAGCTCGAGCTGGCGGGCTACTTCCTCATCGTCCACGACGTGACCCGCTTCGCCCGCGAGCACGGCATCCTCTGCCAGGGGCGCGGCTCCGCGGCCAACAGCGCGGTCTGCTACGCGCTGGGCATCACCGCAGTCGATCCGGTCGGGATGGAGCTCCTCTTCGAGCGCTTCCTCTCGGAGGAGCGCGGCGAGTGGCCGGACATCGACCTGGACCTCCCCTCCGGCGACCCGCGCGAGCGGGTGATCCAGTACGTCTACGAGCGCTACGGCCCCCACGGCGCCGGAATGACCGCGACGGTCATCACCTACCGCACGCGCTCGGCGGTGCGCGAGATGGGCAAGGTCCTCGACCTCTCGCCCGACCGCATCGACCGGCTCTCGAAGCTCCTCTCGAGCCGCGACCGGGACGAGGACCCGGAGCCGGTGGACCGCTTCCTGCGCGGCGAGGGCATCGATCCCGACACGCCGCGCATGCGCATGCTCCTGGACGGCGTCCAGCGCATGCGCGGCCTGCCCCGCCACCTGGGCCAGCACACGGGAGGACTGGTCATCGCCGCGGGCCGCCTGGACGAGGTGGTTCCCCTCGAGCCGGCCACCATGCCCGACCGCACCGTCGTGCAATGGGACAAGGACGACTGCGCCGACCTCGGGATCATCAAGATCGACCTGCTGGGCCTCGGCATGCTGGCGGCGCTGGAGGAGACGATCCCGTTGATCCGGGAGCACGAGGGCGTCGAGGTGGACCTGGCCCGACTCCCGCCGGACGACCCCGTCACCTACGCGATGATCCAGCGCGCCGACACCGTCGGCGTCTTCCAGATCGAGAGCCGCGCACAGATGGCGACGCTCCCGCGCCTCAAGCCGCAGTGCTTCTACGACCTGGTCGTGGAGATCGCCATCATCCGGCCGGGCCCCATCGTGGGACAGATGGTGCACCCCTATCTGAACCGGCGCGCGGGACGCGAGCCGGTGAGCTACCCGCACCCGGACCTCGAGCCCGTGCTGGCGCGCACCCTGGGCGTGCCCCTCTTCCAGGAACAGCTCCTGCGCATCGCCATGATCGCAGCGGGCTTCACGGGCGGCGAGGCCGAGGAGCTGCGCCGCGCCATGGGCTTCAAGCGCTCGACGGAGCGCATGGCGCGCATCGAGGGCCGCCTGCGCGCCGGGATCCGCGCGCGCGGGCTCTCGCCCGAGGCGGAGGAGGACATCGTGCGCGGCATCCAGTCGTTCGCGCTCTACGGCTTCCCCGAGTCCCACTCCGCATCGTTCGCGCTGATCGCCTACGCCTCGGCGTATCTCAAGGCACACCACCCCGCGGCGTTCCTCGTCGGCCTCCTGAACGCACAGCCGATGGGCTTCTACAGCTCGGCCACCCTGGTGAAGGATGCCCAGCGCCACGGCGTCGAGGTGCGCCCGGTGGACGTGGCCCGCTCGGCCTGGCGCACCACCCTGGAGCCGGGCGCCGACGCCAAGCCTGCGGTGCGCCTGGGGCTGCGCCACGTGGGCGGGCTCGCCGAGGAGACGGGCACGCGCATCGAGAGCGAGCGCCGGCGTGCGCCCTTCCGCGACCTGGGCGACTTCGCGAAGCGCGCGGCGCCCCGGAGCGACGAGCTGGACGCGCTGGCGGAGCTGGGCGCCCTGGGCTCGGTGGAGCGCACCGCCAGGCAGCGCCGCACCGCGCTCTGGCAGGTGGCAGCCCTGGAGCGCGATCCGCGCTCGCTCTTCGCGGGAACCCCTCCACCGGAGACCTCGTCCCCCCTCGGCGAGATGACCCCCTTCGAGGAGACCCTGGCCGACTATCGCGTCGCGGGCATCACCACCGGCGACCACGTCATGGCCCACCTGCGCCCCAGCCTGCGCCGCCGCGGCATCCTCTCCACCCGCGAGGTGCGCGAGGCCGCCAACGGGCGCTTCGTGCGCACCGCCGGCCACGCCATCGTCCGCCAGCGCCCGGGCTCGGCCAAGGGCTTCGTCTTCCTCACCCTGGAGGACGAGACCGGCACCACCAACGGCGTCCTCACCCCGGACGTCTTCAAGCGCTTCCGCTCTCCTTTGGCCAGCGCCTCCATCCTGGAGATCGCCGGACCGGTGCAGAACGTGGAGGGCGTGGTGCACGTCCGCATCCGCGACCTGAAGCCCCTGGCCCCGCGCGGCGACCTGCCCGCGAGCCACGACTACAGATGAACGCGATCCGCAACGCCAACGCTCAGTTGGTGGCGCTGGCCTCTGCGCTGCCGCGGCCGGCCACGTGTGCCACGGTCTTCGAGAGGCTGACCAGGAGGCCCAGCGAGAAGAGCACCAGCAGCGTCCCGAACGGAATGAGGAGCAGCGTGCGCCCCGCCTCGTGAGCACCCAGGGAGAGGCCGGCGAACCAGGCCACCAGGGCGGCGTACATCGCCGTCGTCGCGATCCACTCGAGCGTGGCGCGCCCGCGGCCGGGCCGCATGAAGCTCACGCACAGCCAGCAGACCAGCAGGACCGCGACCGCGCCCAGGGCCACGGCGGTGGCGGGGCTCACGAGCGGACCTTCTCCAGATGGGCGCTCACTGCGGCAGCCAGGGGCCCCGGGGCGAATCCGAAGAAGTCGCCCACCTGCCCGGCCGGCCCGGACGAGCCGAAGCGATCGATGCCGTAGACCAGACCCCGGTCGCCCACCAGGCCGGCGAAGGACTGCCCGCGCCCGGCCTCGACGGCGATCACCGGGATCCGCTCCGCCGGGAGGAGAACCCGGCGATAGTCCTCGGGCTGCTCCGCGAGGAGCTCCAGGCAGGGCAGCGAGACCACCCGGGCCGAGATCCCGCGCGTCGCCAGCCTGTCGGCCGCGTCGCAGCAGAGGCCCACCTCCGAGCCCGTGGCCGCGAGCACCACGTCCGGCTCGCCCTCCACCTCGCGCACCGGGTAGCCGCCCCGGTACACGTCCTCGTTGCGAAAGCCCTCGGGGCGCGCGAGGACCGGGACGCCCTGCCGGCTCAGGGCGAGCAGGCCGGGACCGTCCGCGTGCTGGACGAGCCAGGTCCAGGCCGCCGCGGTCTCGATCCCGTCGGCGGGTCGCCAGACCAGGAGCCGGGGGATCGCCCGCAGGGAGTCGAGCTGCTCGATGGGCTGATGGGTGGGGCCGTCCTCGCCCACGAAGATCGAGTCGTGGGTGAAGACGAAGATCGAGCGGATCCCCATGATCGCAGCCAGCCGGATCGACGGTCGCACGTAGTCGCTGAAGATGAGGAAGGTGGCCGCGTAGGGCTGGAAGGTGCCGTCGAGCGCGATGCCGTTGCAGATCGCTCCCATCGCGTGCTCGCGCACGCCGAAGTGGACGTTGCGCCCCGCGTAGGGATCGCGGCCCTGTCCCAGGTCGCCCCCACCCTTGATGGTGCTGTTGTTGGATCCGGCCAGATCGGCCGATCCCCCGACCACGAACGGCGCGGTCTCCGCGAGGCGCGCCAGCACCGCGCCCGAGTGCTGGCGGGTGGCGCCCCTGGCCTCGCCCATCCCCCGGGCGAGGAGCTCGAGGAGGTCGTCGGGCAGCTTGCGCTCTCGGAACCGGTCCCACTCGGCGGCCTTCTCGGGGTGCGCCTCTCGCCACGCGGCGAGCTCATCATCCGAGGCGGCACGCTCCGCCTTCTTCGCGCTGATGCGCTCGTCGAAGAACGCGCGTACCGCGTCGGGGATGTGGAAGGTCTCGTCGGCGGGCCAGCTCACGGCTTCCCGGGTCGCCGCCGCCTCCTCCGCGCCGAGGGGCGCACCGTGGGTGGCCGAGGTGCCCGCCTTGTTCGGCGATCCGTAGCCGATCGTGGTGCGGCAGAGGATCAGCGACGGGCGCTCCTCCTCGGCCCGGCCGGCCGTCAGGGCCGCGTCGATGCCCTCGGCATCCAGACCGTCGACGCTCTGCACGTGCCAGCGCTGGGCCTCGAAGCGGCGCGCGACGTCCTCGGTGAAGCTGAGGTCGGTGCTGCCGTCGATGGTGATCTGGTTGTCGTCGTAGAGGTAGACGAGGTTGCCGAGCCCGAGGTGGCCGGCCAGCGAGGCGGCCTCGTAGGAGACGCCCTCCATCAGGTCGCCGTCCGAGACGATGCCGTAGATGGTGTGGAGACCGGGACCGCGCCCGTCCACGGCGAAGCGGGAGCGGGTCATGCGCGCAGCCAGCGCCATTCCCACGCCGTGGGCGAAGCCCTGCCCGAGCGGACCCGTGGTGACCTCGACGCCCTGCGTGTCCCCGAACTCCGGATGCCCCGGCGTCTTCGAGCCGAGCTGGCGGAAGTCGCGCAGGTCGTCCAGGGAGACCTCGAAGCCGTACAGGTGGAGCAGCGCGTAGAGGAGCATCGACGCGTGGCCCGCCGAGAGGATGAAGCGGTCGCGCAACGGCCACTCCGGATCGGCGGGATCGAAACGCAGGTGGCGGTCCCAGATCTGCAGGGCCGGCGTCGCCAGGCCCATGGGCGCCCCGGGGTGACCGCTCTTCGCGCGCTCGACGGCGTCCACCGCCAGCAGCCGGATGGTGTTCTCGATCTGCTCTCGCAGCGCTGCGCCGGGACCGCTCATCTCTCCCCCATCGAAATCGGTCATAGGTCTATACCAGAACTCCCGGGCACGCGGGCCGACGGCGGGCAGCTCCGGGTTTCCGGGGACTTACGCAACACTCTGGGAGCACCTCCGCGCCTAGCCGGCCACGTAGAGGGGAACGCCGTCGCCCCCCTCGCTGCGCTCCGCCTCGCCGAGCAGGCGCAGGTGCTCCAGATGGGCGTAGGTCTCGCTGTCGGCCATCGAGCCCCAGTTGCGCTGGGCGAAGAGATGGCGCGTGAACTCCGCGGTGCTGGCCGGGCGGCCATACTCCCGCGAGATCTCCTTCACCCGTGCGAGGCGCTCCGCGTGGTGGCGCTTGATCGCCTCGGTACGGGCCGGGAGATCGTCGAACGGGTGTCCGTGCGCCGGAAGCACCTGGCCCACGCCCGAGATCTCGGCCACGCGGTCGAGGGAGTAGAAGAACGAGGCGAGCGGATCGCGCGTCGCCGAGAGGCCCGAGATGTGGGGGGTGATCGAGGGGAGCACGTGATCTCCGGCGAGAAGCGTCCCCGTCTCGGGATCGTGGAGGCAGAAGTGGTCGGCGGTGTGCCCCGGCGTGTGGAAGACGAACATCTCGCGACCCCCGAGGCGCAGCTCGTCGCCGTGCTCGACGCCCTGGGTGATGGTGGGCAGGAAGCCCTTGCCGAGGAGCTTCATGAGCCGCCACTGGATGCGGCGTTTGAGGGGTGGCCTCGGGCGATCGCCTCCCCACGGTGTCTTGCCGCCCCAGGGAACCGGGGGCGGCGCATGGACGTGCTGATGCACCTCGTCCGGCGCTTCGTCCTCCCCCTCGCGACCCCGCTCCTCCTCGCGCCGACCGGCCTCGATGTCGTCCAGCGAGACCTCGGGACCCTGGCTCACCTGGACGGGCCCGAACGAGAAGCGGCGATGCGCCACCACGTTGGCGCCGGACTCCTTCTGGAAGCGCACGGCGCAACCGAAGTGATCGGGATGGGAGTGGCTGATGAGGACCGTATGGACGTCCTTCACGCGCAGGCCGGCCTGCTTCAGGCGGTCCTGGATCGCCCGCCAGGTAGCGGGCCCCGGCAGACCCGGGTCGAGCACCGCGGCGCCCTCGTCGTCGAGGAGCGCGTACATGTTCACGTGGCCCAGCCCGGGGAGCCGGATGGGGAGCTCCATCCGCAGAATTCCCGGGGCGACCTCGGAGATCTCCTCCCGGGCCGGCTCTTGTTCCTGTCTGCGTGCCATGGGTGGGAAGCCGCGACGATACCGCCTGCGAGCGAGCGGTCCACCCGCGCGGGCCGCCGGGTGCGTAGGGTGGGATCCTGCGGCGCAAAGGGGCGCCGCGCCGCAGCTCAGCGGCTGCCCTCCACGAAGTCCTTGAACTGCTCGAGCGAGCGCTCGATCACCCGGCTCACCACGCCGAACTCGTCGCCGAGGTTCTGGAGGACTCCACGGGGCTCGTAGTCCAGGTGCAGCGTCATGAGGGTCCGCTCGGTGGCGATCTCGTGGAAGTTGACCATCCCCGAGTTGGAGGCCCCGTCGAGAGCACGCCACGCTCGGCGCTTGTCCGGAATGACCTCGGTGATCTCCGCGACCCACTCCTGGCGGCGGAACCCGAAGTTCGCCCGCCAGCGCGTCCGTTTCTCGTCGATCCGCTTCACGGACTCGACCGGGTCGATGAAGAGGGGGAAGTCCTCGACCCGGGTCCAGAATGCGTAGGCGGTGGCCGCGGGGACTTCGATCTCGATGGATCCATCGATGCTCGTTCTCATGGTGCCTCCCATGAGCTGTCGTGCGACCCACGAGGACCGCAGCCGCACCGGACGGCCCCATCATACTCCCACCGGGGCAGCGCTGGCTAGCACCCCACGGCGCGCGGGAGGGCAGCCTCGTCGTCAGGCGGCACCGCTGCGCAGGCGCTCGGGGGCGAGCTCCTGCGCGGTCAGGCCCAGCGCCAGGAGGTCCTCGGGGAGGGCCCCGTCCACGATCAGCCCCGCCGCAGCGCGCGCCGCGGCGGGCGAGGTCATGATGCCGAAGCCGCCCTGACCGGCGAGCCAGAAGAAGCCCGGGCACTCCGGGTCCATTCCGATCACCGGCGCTCGGTCGGCCACGAAGCTGCGCAGGCCCGCCCAGCGGTGTCGGATGTGCCGGATCTCGAGGGTCGTCGCGCGCTGCACGCGCTCGGCCGCGAGCGCCACCTCGTAGTCCTCGGCGACCGCATCGCAGGGCTCGGAGGCGCTCTCGTCGCAGGGCGAGGCCAGGAGCTGCACGCCCTCGGGCTTGAGGTAGAAGTCCTCGTCGGCGTCGATCACGCAGGGCCAGGAGCGGATGTCGCAGCCCGGGGGAGGACCGAAGGTGATCGCCGTGCGCCTCAGGGGGCGCAAGCCGATGGGACGCGCGCCGGCGAGACGGCCCACCACGTCGCACCAGGCGCCGGCCGCATTGACCACGACGGGGGCGCGCCAGGTGCGGCCACCGGCCTGCGCCTCCCAGGCCTCCCCCCGGCGCTCGAGCCGGACGAGCTCCGCCTTCGTCGCCAGCTCCCCGCCGCGCCGGCGCAGCCCGCGCAGGAAGGCGTCGAGGAGGCCCGCCACATCGATGTGCAGCGCGCCGGGCTCGGCCACGGCGGCAGCCACGTAGCCCTCGCGCAGCACCGGGCACTGCTCTCGCGAGCGGGCGGGGTCCACCTCGCGCAGGTCGGCGCCGGCCTCGCGCCCGCGCTCGAGCGCGGCGGCCAGGCTCGCCCGCTGATCCTCGCGCGCGATCCAGAGCACGGGCGTCGGCGTCACCAGCGGTGCGTCGGCGAGGCCCTCGGGTGGCCTCTCCAGGAAGTCCCGTCCCGCCCGCGTCAGCTTGCCGACGACGACTCCGCCGTAGCTCTCCACCAGGAACGCGGCCGACCGACCCGTCGTATGGTGGCCCGGCAGCGGCTCCCGCTCGAGCAGCACGACCGATCCGTGCTGCTGGAGCTCGTAGGCCGCGGAGGCGCCCGCGATGCCGCCGCCGATCACGATGAAGTCGTGGCTGCTCACTTCCCGATACCGCCCGGAGCCGAGACCGCCTACTTCCACACCTCTCCACAGACCCGCAGCCAGTTCTCCCCGAGGATACCGCGCACGTCCTTCTCGGCGTAGCCGCGGCGCAGCAGCTCCTCGGTGATCCCCGGGACCTCCTCCAGCTCGAGCTGGGCCATGTCGGTGTAGCCACCTCCAGGAGGGTACTTGTCCGGCATGCGTGCGACGAAGGCGTTGAAGGTCGCGATGTCGTAGACGTAGTCGAGGCCGAGGCCCACGTGGGCCGGACCGACGAGCTGCACCACGTGGTCGATGTGGTCCACGATGCGTGCGGGCGTGGAGCCCTCGCCGCCCAGGAACCCGCTGAGGCAGGTCATCCCCAGCACGCCGCCCTGCCGGGCACAGGCGATGATCTGGTCGTCCCAGACGCAGCGCGGGTGGTCGCAGAGGGCACGCACGTTGGTGTGGGAGACGATCGCCGGCGCCTGGGAGGCCTCGAAGGTCTCCATCGTGGTGCGGTAGCCGGTATGGGCGCAGTCGACGATCATTCCCACGCGGTTCATCTCGGCGATGAGCGCGCGGCCGAAGTCGGTGAGCCCCGTGTCCTCCTCCACGTGACAGCCGCAGCCGACCCGGTTGGCCTCGTTGTAGGCCATGAGCGCATGCCGGACGCCGAGCCGGTAGAAGAGCTGCACCCAGTCGAGGTTGTCCTCGAAGGGCGCCGTCCCCTGGAAGTGGAGCCCCACCGCGAGCCGGCCCTCCTCCCGGGCCCGTGCGATGTCCGCCACGGACTCCACGACGACGCGGCGCTCGTCACGCCCGGCCACGAAGCGCCGCTGCTCGACGAGCTGCTGACAGGCGGCGCGCAGGTCCATCCCGTCGATGGCCAGCGTGATCGACACGACGTCGCAGCCCGCGCCGGCGATCCGGTCGAAGAGCACCGCCTTCCGCTCGGGCTCCCCGGGGGTGATTATGGGCTGGGTCATGTCCCAGACCAGGGCGTCCGCATGCAGGTCCCGGGCGTCGGCAGAGATCATGCGAGGAAGGTGCAGAGCGACTGGGTCGTCGTCAATCGGAGCGCCGCAGGGGCCGCGATCCCGCAGGCAGAGGATCGTGGGGCGCATGTCCGCAACGGAGCCCTGGCCGCATCTCCCTCTGGCAGCGGAGCAAACGGGCAACCGCAAGCACGCTTGCACCCCCAAAACGCTCGAAACACGCGCTTGACCCCAGAAACGTCCTTGTGTCAGACCGGTCGTTCGTGCAGGATCGGAGATGGCCCGCGAAGTCATCGTGTTGCGCGACGGTCCATGTGCCTTGGCCGCTGACTCGCTCATCCTCCTACACTTCCTGGCGGCCGGACTGCAGAGCACGGCCACCCGGGCGGCGGCTCGCGAGCGGCTGGATGCCGAGACGCTCGCCTTTGCAACGTCGCTGACCACACTCGTCATTGCCGGCGGCGCATTGCTGCTCTTCCTGGGTGAGTTTCGCGACGTCCTTCACTCGCCGACCTTGACGCCCCGGGCGCTCGTCTTCGCGGGCCTCGGCTTCGCCGTGATCGGCACGGGCTACTTCCTGACGAGCTACGCGCGCTTCCAGGGCCACAAGCTGTTGCCCAGCTACGTCTTCGAGCCCCTGTCTCGGACCCACGTCCTGATCGTCGTGCCCGTCTCGATGATCTTCATCGAGCCGGAGTCGAGCGCGCTCGAGTGGGTGGCCATCGCAGCAGCCCTCGTCCCCGTCTTCGTTCTGGCGGCGCAGACGCCGCGGAGCGCGCGCGCAATCGACTGGGCGCTCACCCAGGGCGTGGCTTGGGTGCTGGTGGCCAGCGTCTGCGCCGCCGGCCTGCAGCTGGCCTCCAAGCTGGCCGTGGATCCCGAGATCTGGATCGGACTTCCCGTGCTGGTCTTCATGGTGGGGAGCAACGCTGCCTCCGCCGTGGTCTCGGCACTCCGGCACATCGGAAGGGAGCACCGCGGGGCGCTCAGCAGCACCTTCCGGTACGGTGCCCTGGCCGGGGTGTGCAACGTCATCGCGCTCGGCTCGCTCCTCCTGTTCCTCGTCGACGGAAAACCCAGCCGCATCTACTCCGTCGGTGCCATGAGCATGCTGATTCCCGTCCTCTGGGGGCTCCTGACACGCCGCGAGCGGGCGCCAACGCCGTGGGAGCTGCTGGCCTTCACGTTCGCCGTGGCGGCGATCGCCCTTCAGTACCAGGTGGCAGAGCCGTGAAGCGCTGGCTCGCAGTGCTGGGCGCCCTGCTCGCCTTCAACGCCGCGGGCGCCGCTCGCAGCACGGTCGTGATCGGCATCGAAGGCTACGACAACCGCGAGCCGGAATCCTGGGATGCGTTCGAAGAGTACCTCTCCGAGCGGCCACGCGGACTCGATGTCGAGTTCAGGGGGATGGCGTTCTCCGCGATCGTCGAGGGACTTCAGGAGGGTCGCGTCCAGGGCGCGATTCTCTCGCCGTACCGGTACGTGATCCTGGCCGCCCACGCGAACGACCTCGTCGATCTCGTGGCCCGGATTCAACGCGGGGGCACCTATCGCGGGAGCGAAGCGTTCGAGTCCGAGAAGCTGAAGCCCAGGACCCACTACCACAGCCTGCTGCTGGCCCGGACGAACAGCGACGACTGGCCCCTCCGGAACGTCGGTGGCGATGGCGTGAAGCTCGGGGTGCGGGACCAGCGCTCCACCTCGAGCTTCCTCTACCCTGCCGACTTTCTCCTCAGCGAGCTGCAGAGGCTTCGCGGAACCCGCCTCGCCGCCAGGGAGCTCTTGCACGTCGAAGATGTCAGCGGGGCGAAGGTAGACCTCGCACGGGCGCTGGATCTCTTCGACCCCCAGGTGAGCGGGGACATGGGAGACCTCACCGAGCGCCTGCGCAGCAACGCCGACCTGAAGTTCGTGGGAATGAGCAGCCACCAGTGGGAGAGCCTCGCCGCCGACACACACCTGCGGGAGGTCTGGCGCTCCCCGCCGATTCCCTTCGATCCAGTCGTTCTCTCGAGAGGGCTCGACGACGCTCAGCGCCAGGCGATATCGCGCGCCTTGCTGTCCACGCGAAATCTCACCGGCCCCGAGCGTGATCAGATCTTCTCCCCTCGCTGCCGGCCGGCCTCCGATCTCGAAGGCCCGATCCGGGTCGATGCGGAAGAACAGGTGTGCGAACGCGTACCCGACATCCACGCATTCGTCGAGGCGAACGACCAGGACTACGACGGCATTCGGCGCGTCGCGGTGCGTCTTGCGGGTGGCGTGGAGCTGCGGCTCGCCCTGGCTGGCTCAGCGCACCCGAGCTGGGACCGCGACGAGGACTACTTCCGCAGGGTGAAGTCCGCCTTGCTCACGCCAGGGAAGCAGGAGGACCCGATCTTCCTGGACTACGACGCGCCCGGCGACGCGACGTTCGAAGCGCTCGGGCGCGCGGTGCGACGCGGCGACTACGATCTGGCAGAGCTGAACGCCCATGAGGCGGGACGGCTGGTCTTCGAGGGTGCGGGCGCTGTTCTCGCGAGAAGCCGCTACGGAGACGAGCGCCTGGCTGGCCAGAGTGCGCAGCTGGACGGTGACTTCGCGACCAGCCGCACGATTCGCTTCGCCTATCGGCTCGTCATGCTGGCGGTTGGCGGCACCGGCGACGTCAAGGAAGTCCTCGAGGGACCGGGCCTGATCGCCATCCCCACCGAGAACACGTCGTCGGCCTATCGCTACGCCCGGTATTTCTTCGACGAGTCCAGAGGCACACCGATCGACTCCGGTCGCTTCTGCCAGGTGGACGGGGCCCGCGGAGTCGTTCGCGCACTGCTCGACTACGCCGACGGCTTGGAAGGACCGACGTCGCAGGTCGCGACCTGCGATCGGGACCGGGTGGCGACCCGGTTCGCGATCCTGCCCGAGTTCGACTGGATCCGAGAGCGCAACCAGCTGCTCGGCAGGGGGATCACGGTCGTGACCGACGACCAGCTC
>JANQFA010000066.1 GCA_028278065.1 Myxococcota bacterium | reverse complement strand
CGTCCTGGCGGCGGTCGGAGGCGGCTAGCCTCGCGCGGCCCCGACCCCCTCGGACTCCCGCACCGCTTCCGGACCGGTGCGGCGATCCCCCGGAGCCGTTTCCAGACCCATGCGGCGATCTCCCGGAGGATTGGGGTATCCTCGCCGCCCTTGAGCAGATAGGAGGAGCCTCCCGTGAGTGGACCCACCGGTGATCGCCTGATCCGCGTCGACATGACCAGCCAGACGGCCAGCCTCGACGACTTCCCGGAGGACTGGAAGCTCCTCGGTGGTCGCGCGCTCTCGGCCCGCATCCTCCTCGAGGAGTGCGACCCGTCCTGCGATCCGCTGGGGCCGGAGAACGTGCTGGTCATGGCGCCGGGGGTTCTCTCCGGGACCATGGCTCCGACCTCCGGCCGCATGTCCATCGGCGGCAAGAGCCCGCTCACCGGCGGCATCAAGGAGGCCAACGCGGGAGGCAACCCTGCCCAGGATCTGATGAAGCTCGGCTATCGCGCCATCGTGGTGAAGGGCCAGCCATCCGATCCGGACAAGCGCTACGGGCTCGAGGTGACCAAGGACGGCGTGAAGGTCGTGGCCGCCGATGACGAGAAGGGCATGTGGAACTACGCCCTGATCGAGCAGCTCGCCGGCAGGTACCCCAAGACGGCGTCCTTCGTGAGCATCGGACCGGCCGGCGAGATGAAGCTCTCGGGGGCGTCCGTAGCCTGCACCGACGCCGACCAGGACCGACGTCCGGCGCGCCATGCGGCGCGCGGGGGTCTCGGCGCGGTGATGGGCAGCAAGGGCCTCAAGTGGGTGATGGTGGACCCGGAGAAGACCCCGGTGCGCCGCCCCGCCGACGTGAAGGCCTTCTCGACCCTGTGCAAGGGCTACAGCAAGGAGTTCCGCGAGGGCCCCAAGGCCGAGATGTTCAAGTGGGGCACGAGCTCGGTCGTGCCCGTCGCGAACATGCTGAACACGTTCCCCTACAAGAACCGCACCGAGGGCCAGTCGCCCGACGCCCAGACCCTCGACGGCGCGCGCATCGTCGAGAGCTTCGAGGAGCGCGGCGGCGGCATGCACAACTGCATGACCGGCTGCATCGTGCAGTGCTCGAACATCGTCCACGATAAGGACGGCAACTACAAGACCAGCGCCCTCGAGTTCGAGACGCTCACCCTGCTGGGCGCCAACTGCGCGATCGCGAGCTGGGAGGACGTGGCCGATCTCGACCGACTCTGCGACGAGCTGGGTCTCGACACCATCGAGACCGGAGCTGCCATCGCGATCCTGATGGACTCGGGCGGGCTCGAGTGGGGCGACGCGGAGGGTGCCAAGCGCCTCCTTCACGAGATCGCCGAGGGCACCGAGCTGGGCAAGGCCATCGGCGACGGCGCGGCGGCGATCGGCAAGCGGCAGAAGCACCACCGCGTGCCCATCGCCAAGGGCCAGGCGCTGCCGGCCTGGGACCCGCGGCCGCTCAAGGCGACCGGCGTCACCTACTGTACGAGCCCGATGGGCGGCGACCACACCGCCGGCCTGATCGTGAACCCCGGCCTGCCGCCGGACCAGTTCGCCCAGGCCAGCCAGGAGTCGCAGCTCATCAACGCGGCGTGCGATTCGTCGGGCTTCTGCCAGTTCCTGCAGCCGACCCTGCCCGAGATCGCGGAGTTCTACTCCGGGCTCTACGGCGAGACCGTGAGCAAGGAGCACGTGGCGGACATGGGATGGCAGTGCCTGCAGGACGAATGGAAGTTCAACGAGGGCGCAGGTTTCACGGTCGAGGACGACGACCTGCCCAAGTGTATCCGCGAGGAGGGCGTGGGGCCGGAGGGCGCGCTCAAGTTCGACGTGGACGCGGACACCATCGCCGCGGCCAAGGCGCAGCGCTTCGAGCCCAGCGAGACCTTCTGGGACACCAAAGCCACGGGCTGAGCCGTCGCGCGAAACGTCGGGGACGTCGGATGACGATGCGCGACGTTCGGATGAAGGGCTTCACCGAGCGGGCGGACGTGGAGGAGGTGGAGCGCTTCCTCGCGGAGTCCGCCCGACGGCTGGAGCCCGAGGCGGTGGCACTCGAGGACTGCGCCGGGAGGGTGCTGGCCGAGGACGTGCGCGCGGAGGTGGCGGTTCCCTCCTTCGCGCGCTCCGCCATGGACGGCTACGCGGTGCGCGGTGAGGACACCTTCGGCGCCAGCGAATACGATCCGGTGGGCTTGTCGGTGGCGGGCCTCTCGCTCCCCGGCAAGCCCTTCGCGGGCCAGGTCGGAAAAGGCCAGGCGGTCCGTATCATGACCGGGGCGCCTCTTCCCCAGGGCGCCGACGCCGTGGCCATGGCCGAGGTCTGCAGCGAAGCCGGCAGTCGCGTCGAGGTGAGTGCGGCCGTGGCGCCGCACAAGAACGTGGGCGCGCCCGGCGAGGACATCCGCGCCGGGGACGTCGTGCTCCGAGCCGGACGCAGACTGCGCCCCCAGGACGTCGGGCTCCTGGCGTCGATCGGCGCGGGCGAGCCGCGCTGCGTGCGACGGCCGCGCGTGCGCTTCGTCGTCACCGGGGACGAGCTCCTTGCCCCGGGCAGCCGGCCGGCGGGCGCGCACATCGTAGACAGCAACTCGCCGATGCTGGCCGCGCTCGTCGAACGCGACGGCGGCGAGAAGCTCCCCCACGCGATCCTGCCCGACCGGGCCGACGCGATCCGCACCGAGCTCGCGCGGCAGGACGCCGACGTGGTTCTGGTCTCGGGAGGGAGCTCGGTGGGACAGGAGGACCACGCCCCGCGCCTGGTGGCCGAGCTCGGAAGCCTCGACTTTCACGGGGTGGCGATGCGACCTTCCTCGCCTTCGGGCGTGGGCCGGATCGACGGACGCCTCGTGTTCCTGCTGCCGGGCAATCCCGTCTCGTGTCTGTGTGCCTACGAGTTCTTCGCGGGCCCGACCATCCGCGCCCTGGGCGGGCGCTCCCGGGCCTGGCCCCACCGGCGCCTGATGCGGCGGCTCGCCCGCAAGATCGCCTCCATGGTCGGGCGGGTGGACTACGTGCGGGTGGCCATCGAGGGCGATGCGGTCGTTCCCCTCGCCACCTCGGGAGCCTCGATCCTCTCGTCCACGGTGCGCGCCGACGGATTCGTGGTGGTTCCGCGCGAGCGGGAGGGGATGCCCGAAGGCGCCGAGGTGGAGGTCCTCCTCTACGACGCGGAGTGCCCGGCGTGAAGCAGAGCCAGTTCCTCGACGTGATCGACCGGGACGAGGCGGAGGCGCGCTGGCACGCGGCGCTCGATCTCTCCACCCTTCCCGCAGAGGTGGTCCACCTGGGCGACTGCCTGGGCCGGATCCTCGCCGAGGACGTGCGCGCCGATGTGGACGTTCCGTCCTTCGACCGCTCCAACATGGACGGCTTCGCGGTGCAGGCGGCGGACACGTTCGGGGCGATGGAGGAGGCGCCGGTCCGCCTGCGGCGCAATCTCGAGACCATCCCGACCGGCGTCCAGCCTGGCGAGGAGGTGAAGCCCGGCACCGCCACCGCGATCGCGACCGGCGGGATGCTGCCCCGCGGTGCGGACGCGGTGGTGCCGGTGGAGCATACGGATCTGGAGGAGGGCGAGGCGCTGGTCGCGGTGCGCCGCGCGGTGGTGCCCGGCGCGGCCGTCTCCTTCGCCGGGACCGACATCGGCCTCGGAGAGACGGTTCTCTTCCGGGGTGCGCGCCTCACCTCGCGCGAGACCGGCATGCTGGCGGCGATCGGGCGCGAGCACGTGCGCGTGGTGCGGCGCCCCCTGGTGGGCATCCTCTCCACGGGCGACGAGATCGTCGAGCCCGGGACGCCCATGCGTCCCGGGCTGGTCTTCGACAGCAACGCCCGCATCCTCGCCGACGCAGTGCGCGAGCTGGGCGGCGAGCCGTGGTTCGTGGGCACCTTCCGGGACGATCCCCAGGCGCTGCGCGCGGGCCTCGAGCGGGCGCGGCGCGAGGCGGACGTCGTGCTCCTGTCCGGCGGCACCTCCAAGGGCGAAGGGGATCTCAACGCCGAGGTGGTGCGGGAGCTCTCGCCGGGCATCGTGGTGCACGGCGTGGCCCTGAAGCCGGGAAAGCCCATCTGCCTCGCGGCCGACGCCGGGCGACCGGTGGCGATCCTGCCCGGCTTCCCCACCTCGGCGGTCTTCACCTTCCACGAGTTCGTGGCGCCCGTCGTGCGCAGACTCCAGGGACTGTCCGAGGCGCGCCGCGAGACCGTTCCGGCGCACATGGCGCTGCAGGTGGCGTCCGAGCGCGGGCGTCTCGAGTACCTCCTGGTCGGCCTCGTCCAGCGCGCCGACGGAGGTCTCGCGGCCTACCCGATGGGCAAGGGCAGCGGGAGCGTCACCAGCTTCAGCCGCGCGGACGGCTTCGTGCGCGTGCTCCGCAACCGGGAGATCGTCGAGGCCGAGGAGGAGGTCGAGGTCACCCTGATCGGGCGGGAGCTCGAGCCCGCCGACCTGGTGGTGATCGGAAGCCACTGCATCGGCCTCGATCTCATCGCCTCGGCGCTCCTCGACGAGGGCTTCACGCTCAAGATCCTGTCGGTCGGGAGCCAGGGCGGGCTGGCGGCCGCCCGCCGCGGCGAGTGCGACGTGGCTCCGATCCACCTGCTGGATCCCGAGAGCGGCGAGTACAACACGCCCTTCCTGGGCGACGGGGTCCGCCTGCTGCGCGGCTACACCCGCATGCAGGGCGTGGTGACCCGGCGCCGCGAGACCCGCGACACCGAGGCACTCCTCGCCGATCCCGGCCTGCGCATGGTGAATCGCAACCGGGGCGCCGGTACGCGGATCCTGATCGACGGGCTGCTCGGCGAGCGGAGGCCGCCCGGGTTCGCCCACGAGCCCCGCTCGCACAACGCCGTGGCCGCGGCGGTGGCCCAGGGACGCGCGGACTGGGGCGTCACCATCGAGCCGGTGGCCGCCCAGGCGAAGCTCGCCTTCCGCCCCCTGCGTGCCGAGCGCTACGACTTCGCGATCCCGACTTCGCACTGGGACCGGCCCGCCGTGCGGGCGTTGCGGAGCCTGCTCGAGCCTGAAACGCCGCTCCGCGCCGCCCTGGCGCAGGCCGGATTCGCGACCGGTGACGAAGGATGAGACTCGTGGCGGCAGGTGTCGCACTCGGCCTGCTCGGCCTCGCGGTCGCCTGCGGTCCGCCGGCCCGCGACCGGGTGCTGGACCTGGTCAGCACGACGAGCACCCGAGACTCGGGGCTCCTCGACGAGCTCCTTCCGGCCTTCCAGGAGCAGACGGGAATCGAGGTGCGCCTCGTCGCCGTGGGGAGCGGGGCCGCGCTGCGGATGGGGGCGGAGGGCAACGCCGACGTGCTGCTCACGCACGCGCCGGAGGGCGAGCAGGCGCTGGTGGAGGCGGGCGAGCTGGTGGACCGCGTGCCGTTCATGCGCAACTACTTCGTGATCGCCGGACCGTCCCACGATCCGGCGGGCGTGCGAGGGGCCGCGGACGCGGCCGACGCGTTGAGGCGGATCGCGCAGGCCAACGCCGTCTTCGTGAGCCGGGCCGACGACTCGGGCACCCACCGGCGCGAGCAGGCGGTGCTCGCCGCGGCCGGCCTGGATCCTGCGGCGAGCTGGGGCGCCGTCCAGCGCACCAACGCCGGGATGGGCCAGACCCTCCAGGTCGCGGGCGAGCTGCGGGCCTACGTGCTCTCGGACGTCGGCACCTTCCGCCGTTTCCGGGAGCGAATCGATCTCGTGCGGCTGTCGGATCCGGATGATCCGGAGCTGGCCAACATCTACTCCGTCAGCCGCCCCGCGTCGGACGGGCGGGACCTCAACGTGGCGGGAGCGAGGCGGCTGGCCGCCTATCTGACTTCGGCCGAGACCCAGCGGCGCATCGGCGCCTTCGGTCGCGACGTCGACGGCGAGCCGCTGTTCATCCCCCTGCTCCTCGGCGAGCGCGACGGATGAGCGAGGCGTCCTGGGGCACGGTGCTGGAGATCGCGCTGCGCACGCTCGCGGTGTCTGGCGTGGCGCTGTGTCTGGCGTTGGCCATCGGCCTCCCGATCGGCTTCGTCCTCGGACGCCATCGCTTCCCGGGCCGGGGCCTGCTGGTGGCGCTGGCGAACTCGGGAATGGGGCTGCCGCCCGTCGTGGTGGGTCTCATGGTGGCGCTCCTCCTCTGGCGGAGCGGCCCCCTCGGCTCCCTGCGCCTGATGTACACACCCGAGGCGATGGTGCTGGCGCAGCTGGTCATCGCGCTCCCGCTCATCGTCGGGATCAGCCTGGCTGCGGTCGGACAGCTGCCGGAGGACTTCCATCTGCAGGTGCGCGCCCTCGGCCTGCGGCGCGGCCGCGCCGCGTGGGTGCTGGTGCGCGAGATCCGGCTCGGCCTGCTGGCGGCGGTCATCGTGGCGCTGGGTGGGATCCTCTCGGAGGTGGGCGCCGTGATGATGGTGGGCGGGAACCTGGAGGGAGACACCCGGGTGCTCACCACCGGCGTCCTGATGTACGTCCAGATGGGTCGCTACGAAGACGCGCTCGCCCTCGCGGCCGTGCTGCTGGGGCTCACCTTCGTGCTGGCCGGTACGCTCACCGCGATCCAGCAGGCAAGGCGGGCGTGAGCGAGGCCGCGCTCGCGGTGCGCGACCTCGAGGTCGCCCGGGGTGCGTTCCAGCTGCGCGTTCCCGCGCTGGAGCTGCGGGCGGGGGAGGCGCTCGCGGTGCTGGGTCCGAACGGCGCCGGGAAGAGCACGCTGCTGCGTGCGATGGCGGGTCTTCTCCCGCTCCGCTCGGGATCCGCCACCCGGGCAGAGAGCTGCGACGTCGCGCTGGTGTTCCAGCGGCCGATCGCGTTCTCGGGGAGCGTGGCACGCAACGTCGAGCTTCCGCTCTGGGCACGCGGCGTTCCACGCGAGCGGCGGCGCGAACGGGCGCGGGCCGCCATGGAGGAGTTCGGAATCGACCACCTGGCGGGCCGCGACGCGGCGACCCTCTCCGGCGGCGAGCTGCGCCGCCTCGCGCTGGCCCGCGCCTTCGCGCCCGAGCCCGACGTGCTGCTCCTCGACGAGCCCTTCGACGACCTGGATGCGGCGGGTCGCGAGACCCTCTCCCTGGATCTGCGTCGCGTGCTCGACCAGACGGGCGTGGCCGTCGCGATGGTGACCCACGATCTGCGCCAGGCCCTGCTCCTCGCCGACCACATCGCGATCCTGCTCGACGGCCGGCTCGCCCAGGAGGGCCGTCGGGACGAGGTGCTGCGTCGGCCAGCCGGCCCCGAGATCGCCCGACTGGTCGGTATGGGCAACCTGTGGCCGGCCCGGGTGCTGGACCCGGGTCTCTCGCGCTTCCCCGGCTCGAGCATCGAGCTCGGCGACGATCTCCGCCTGGCGTCCGTCGAGCGCTTCGCGTCGGGAGCGGAGGTCTGGGTGGGCGTCCGGCCCGAGAACGTGAGGCTCGCGAAGGGCGCCGAGCCGGAGACGAGTGGCCGCGCGATCGTCACCGCGATCTTCTCGGACGGTGTGCTGGTGACGGCACTCCTCGACTGGGGTGGTCTCGAGGTGCGCACCCACTTCGTCAGCGGGCGCGGCCTCGGCGTGAGCCTGAAGCGCGGCGACGCCGTCTCGTTCGGAATCCGGCCCGAGGACGTGCACCTGATGCCCCGCTCCTGATCGAGGTCTTCCTGCCGGCGAGCCCATCCGCTGGGCGGGAGCTGCCCAGCGGGTAGGCAAGCGTCCGCTCGGCGTCGCATCGCGCCCCGTCTGACGGCCCCGTACCCCCGCTGAGCATTGGCACGCGACTTGAAGACGTGTGCTGTGAGAGCCCGGCGAGAGCCGGTGTTCGAACGGGCAACGGCGCCTCGAGGGAGAGTCCTCCCTCGCAGGCGCCGTTTCCGTTTTCTGCACGCACGGCTCCGTGTGGCGGGAGGGCAGCGATGGCGAGCGAACGAGTCCGCGTGGTGGTGGTCGGCCACGGGATGGTCGCGCATCGCTTCTGCGAGCGGCTCGTGGAGCTCGACCCGGAGCGCCGCTGCGCGGTCACCGTGCTCTGCGAGGAGCCGCGGCCCGCGTACGATCGGGTGCGTCTCTCGAACCTCTTCTCGGGTGCGAGCCCCGAGGATCTCTCGCTCGGAGACGAGGAGCTCTATCGCTGCTGGGGGATCGATCTCCGCGTCGGGGAGCGCGCCACCTCGGTCGACTGCGGCGCGCGTCGTGTCGGCACGTCCACGGGTGCGCTGCTCGAGTACGACCGGCTGGTTCTCGCCACGGGCTCGGCGCCGTTCGTTCCGCCCATTCCCGGCCGCGATCTTCCGGGCGTCTTCGTCTACCGGACCATCGAGGACGTCGACGCGATCCGTGCCTGGGGTGCGACCGCGAGCCGCGCCGCGGTGATCGGCGGAGGTCTGCTCGGCCTCGAGGCCGCCAAGGCGCTGCTCGACATGGGCGTCGAGACCCACGTCGTCGAGTTCGACGACCGCCTCATGCCCCGTCAGGTGGATGCCCGGGGCGGAGCACATCTGGCCCGGGCCATCGAGGCCCTGGGCGTGCAGGTCCACACGGGCGCGAGGACCGAGGCCATCGTGGGGGAGAAGCGCGTCGCGGCCCTCGTCCTGGCGGCCGGCGATCGGCTGGACGTCGACCTGGTGGTCGTCTCCGCCGGGATCCGGCCACGCGACGAGCTGGCGCGAGCCGCGGGCCTGGGGATCGCGGAGCGCGGCGGCATTCGCGTCGACTCGCGAATGGCTGCCGATGCGGAAGGGGTGTACGCCATCGGGGAGTGCGCGGCCTGGGAGGGAACCTGCTTCGGGCTGGTCGCGCCGGGCTACGCCATGGCCGACACGCTCGCACGCGGCATCGCCGGTGCGGATGCCGTCTTCCCGGGAGGCGACCTCTCCACGAAGCTCAAGCTCCTCGGCATCGACGTGGCGAGCTTCGGGGACCCGTTCGCGGACGAGCGCGATCCGGCCGGGACGCGCAGCGTGGTCTTCGAAGACGCGGTCCGGGGCGTCTACCAGAAGGTGGTGCTCGGCGAGAGCGGAGACCGCGTCCTGGGCGGCGTGTTGGTCGGCGATGCCTCGCCCTACGCGACGCTGCACGGGGCGCTGCGCCAGGGGGTCTCGGTCGCCGGGCGGAGCGGCGATCTGCTGGCGGCACCCTCCGAGGGGGCAGCGGGCATCGACCTGGGAGACGAGGCCCAGGTCTGCTCGTGCAACGACGTGACTCGCGGCGAGATCGCGCAGGCAGTTCGCGATCGCGAGCTGAGCTCGGTCGGCGGGGTCAAGGCCTGCACCCGCGCCGGCACCGGCTGCGGAGGCTGCCTGCCCGCAGTGGCCCAGATCCTCGAAGCCGAGCTCGAGAAGAGCGGGCGCGAGGTGGACCGGAACCTCTGCGAGCACTTCGCGCACACCCGGGACGAGCTCTTCTGGATCGTCAAGCTGGGCCGCATCGAGAGCTTCGACGCCCTGCTCGAATCCCACGGACGGGGAGACGGCTGCGAGATCTGCCGGCCGGCGATCGCGTCCATCCTGGCATCCACCTGGAACGACCTGGTCCTCGCCCACGCGGACATCCAGGACACCAACGACCGCTTCCTCGCCAACATCCAGCGAGGCGGGACCTACTCGGTGATTCCGCGCGTCCCGGGCGGCGAGATCACGGCGGACAAGCTGATCGCCCTCGGCACCGTGGCGCGCAGGTACGACCTCTACTGCAAGATCACCGGCGGCCAGCGGGTCGACCTCCTGGGCGCCCGGGTCGAGCAGCTCCCCGAGATCTGGGAGGAGCTGGTCGCCGCGGGCTTCGAGAGCGGACATGCCTACGGAAAGGCGATGCGCACGGTCAAGAGCTGCATCGGCTCGACCTGGTGCCGCTTCGGCGTGCAGGACTCGACCGCCTTCGCGATCCGGGTGGAGGAGCGCTATCGGGGCATCCGTGCGCCCCACAAGCTGAAGAGCGCCGTGTCCGGCTGCATCCGCGAGTGCGCAGAGGCCCAGAACAAGGACTTCGGGATCATCGCCACCGAGAACGGGTGGAACGTCTACCTGGGCGGCAACGGCGGCTCCAATCCCCGGCACGGCGACCTGGTGGCGACCGACGTCTCCGACGAGGAGGTCATCCGCATCGTCGACCGTTTCCTGATGTTCTACATGCAGACCGCCAGGCCGCTCCAGCGCACCGCGCGCTGGATCGAGGAGCTGGACGGCGGAATCGCCTATCTCAAGAGCGTGATCCTCGACGATGCGCTCGGGATCAACGACCAGCTGGAGGCCGACATGGAGGCGCTGGTCGGAAGCTACCGCTGCGAGTGGCGGCGGGTCGTCGAGACCCCGGAGCTGCGCGCTACGTTCCGGCACTTCGCCGACGGCCCGGCGCCCGACGACGGAGTGCGCTTCGTCCGCGAGCGGGACCAGAAGCGGCCGGCGGACTGGCCCGACGCCGAGCCGATCGCGCAGCGCGCGGACTTCCCGCCCGAGGACCGCTGGGCCTGGCGCCGAGTCGGCCGCGTGGATGACTTCCCCCGGAACGGCGGCGCGGCGGTCCGACACGGCGCCGTACAGATCGCCGTCTACAACTTCACCCGACGCGGAGAGTGGTTCGCGACCCAGAACGTCTGTCCCCATCGCAAGGACAACGTGCTGGCGCGCGGACTCCTGGGCGACCGGGCCGGCGAGCCGAAGGTGGCCTGCCCGCTGCACAAGAAGACCTTCTCCCTCGAGACGGGGAAGGGCCTCTCGGATCCCGCCTATCAGGTGCGCGCGTTCCCGACGGAGGTGCGCGGTGACGAGGTGTGGGTCAAGCTGCCTCCGGCCGAAGCCCTCGCGGCCGAGCTCTCGCAGGCCGGCGGAGGCGGGTGCGCGGGAGGCTGCGGGTGAGCGCGCCCGGACTGGCCGTTCCGCGGCTGCTCGACGAGCTCCTGGCCGAGCAGCGCACCCTGACTGCCGTGGACCGCTTCTCGCGCGTGCACGCGGACCTCGAAGGACGAGCCTACGAGGAGCGCATCCCGGGGACGCGACCCGGCGAGGGCCAGCAGTACGCGTTCCGCGTGGACCTGGACGCCTGCACCGGATGCAAGGCCTGCGTGACTGCCTGTCACAGCCTGAACGGGCTGGACGCGGGCGAGACCTGGCGGGAGGTCGGCCTGCTCGTCGGGTCCGGGCCCGACGGCCCCGTGCAGCAGACCGTGACCGGCGCGTGTCACCACTGCGAGGATCCGGGCTGTCTGTCGGGCTGCCCCGTGCGAGCGTACGAGAAGGACCCGGACACGGGCATCGTCGTGCACCTCGACGACCAGTGCATCGGCTGCCGCTACTGCACGCTCACGTGTCCCTACGACGTTCCCTCCTATGACGCCACGCGCGGCATCGTTCGCAAGTGCGACATGTGCACCGGTCGACTCGCCGCCGGCGAGCCGCCCGCCTGCGTGCAGGGCTGTCCCAACGGGGCCATCACGATCGCCGTGGTGGATCGGCCCGGGCCGGGGGACGTCCCCGATCTCCTTCCGGGCCTGGCCGACCTTCCGGACGGGCGCATCACCCGGCCGAGCACCCTCTACGAGACGCGGCGAGAGGGTCTCGCGCTGCGGCCGGGGGCCGACGACGAGCTGCGGCCGGCTCCCGCCCACGACCCGCTCGCGGCCATGCTCGTACTGGTGCAGGCCTCCGTCGGTCTGGTGCTCTTCGATCTCCTCGTCACGCCGTTCGACGCCGAGGGCTCCTGGGCGCGGCCGGCTCGGCTCGGCCTGGCGCTGGCCGCCGCCGGGCTGGGCCTGGCGGCCTCGACCGCCCACCTCGGCAGGCCCCTGTACGCGTTCCGCGCGTTCCTGGGCGTGCGCACCTCCTGGATGAGTCGCGAGATCCTGGTGCTCGGTCCGTACGCCGGCAGCCTGGCTGCAGCGTTGGCCGTCGCTCTCTGGGTCCCGGAGTACGCGAGCGCGGCGTCGGCAGCGGCGCTGGCGCTCGGTGTGGTCGGCGGGATCTGCTCGGTGATGATCTACGTGGTCACGAGGAGGCCGTACTGGAGCCCGGCGCGCTCCGCCGGCCGCTTCGCCGGCTCGGCGCTCGTGCTCGGAACGGCGGGGGCGGCGCTCGCGGCGCTCGTGGCGGGCGGCGCGGGAGCCGTGCCGCTCCTCGCGCTCGGCGCAGCGGCTGCGGCCCTGAAGGTGACCCTCGAGGTGCTCGACGCCCGGCGCGTCGCGCGTTTGCCCGTTCCCGCCTTGGCGCGCAGCGGACGGCTGCTGGCCGGGCCCCTGCGTCCGCGGCTCGTGCTGCGCGTCGGCCTCGCCGCTGCGGGCGTGGTGCTGGCGTTGGCCGCTGCGGCGGCGGCACCCGTGCTTCCCGCGGCGGCCGCGGCCGTCGCGGCGGTCGCCTGTGCGGCACTCCTCTGCGCCGAGCTCGTGGAGCGGCACCTCTACTTCACCGCCGAGGCCGGGCCCGGCATGCCGGGGCGCTAGATGAGCAGCAGGGCCCGTTTCGATCTACGCGGATTTCCCACCCGGCCGGCGGAGATCATCCGTCAGTGGGACGGGCCCCTGACCCGCGACCTCGTGCGCACGCCGGGTCCGTTCGGGCTCGGGCAGCTTCCCGAGCGCCTCGTGCCGGACGCTGTGGCGCGCACGGTGTGCGGCTACTGCTCGATCGGCTGCTCGCTCAGCGCCCACCTGCACGGGGGCGAGGCCATCAACCTCTCTCCGGATCGCGACTACCCGGTCAACCGCGGCATGGCCTGCCCCAAGGGCTGGGAGGCGCTCGCGGCTCTCGACGCCCCCGACCGCGCCACCCGGCCGCTCCTGCGCGGGCCGGACGGAACGCTGCGACCGGTCGGCTGGCCGCAGGCGGTGGAGGCGTTCGTCTCCCGATTCCGCTCCGTCGAGGCCCGCCACGGTCCGGGAGCCACCGCCTTCCTCAGCACGGGCCAGATCGCCACGGAGGAGATGATGGCGCTCGGCGCCCTGGGGCGGATCGGCATGGGGATGCGCCACGCCGACGGCAACACCAGGCAGTGCATGGCCACCGCCGTCGCCGCCTACAAGGAGTCCTTCGGCTTCGACGCGCCGCCCTTCGCGTATTCGGACCTCGAGGAGTCGGACGTCCTCGTCTTCGTCGGCGCCAACCCCTGCATCGCCCATCCCATCCTCTGGGAACGCGTCTGCCGCAACCCGCACCGCCCCGAGATCGTGGTGGTCGACCCGCGCCGGACCGAGACGGCCATGGCGGCCACCTGCCACGTCGCGGTGCGGCCGAAGGGGGACCTGCCGCTGCTCTACGCGGTGGCGCGCCGGCTCATCGAGCTGGGTGCCGTCGACCGCCCCTTCGTGGATGCGCACACCGAGGGCTTCGAGGACTTCGCCCGCCACGTGGCGGCGTTCACGCCGGAGTCCGTCTCCGCGGCCACGGGACTCCCGGCTTCCGAGATCGACGCGCTCGCGGAGGTGATCGCGCAAGGCCGCCGCGTCTCGTTCTGGTGGACGATGGGCGTGAACCAGGGCCACGAGGCCACGCGCACGGCACAGGCGCTCATCGACCTGGCGCTGATGACGGGAAACATCGGACGGCCCGGCACCGGCGCCAACTCGGTCACGGGGCAGTGCAACGCGATGGGCTCGCGGCTCTTCAGCAACACCACCTGCCTCTTCGGGGGACGCGACTTCGGGTCCGCCGCTCAGCGTGCCGAGGTCGCCGAAATCCTCGACGTGGACCCGGCGACGATCCCCAGCCGAGCAGGACTGGCGTACGACGAGATCCTGCAGGCGATCCTCGCCGGAGAGATCCGCGGCCTGTGGGTGGTCGCGACCAACTCCGCGCACTCCTGGATCCACCACCAGGACTTCGCGGAGGCGCGCGCGAAGCTCGACTTCCTCGTCGTCCAGGACATGTACACGACGGCGGAGACGGCGCGGATGGCGGACCTGGTCCTGCCGGCGGCCGGCTGGGGCGAGAAGGACGGGACCTTCATCAACTCGGAGCGCCGCTTCGGGCGCATCCGCAAGGTGCGGCGCGCGCCGGGCCAGGCCCTCTCGGACCTGGCGATCTTCCGACTGCTCGCCAAGGGCTGGGGCTTCGACCTGCTCGACGGCTGGAAGACGGCGGAGGACGTCTTCGCCGTGCTGAAGCGGCTGTCGGAAGGACGGCCCTGCGACGTCACCGGCATCGACGGCTACGAGGCCCTCGACGCCGAGGGCGGCATCCAGTGGCCGCATCCGGCCGGCAGCGGGCCGCCCGGCCGCGAGCGCCGCCTCTTCGAGGACGGGGTCTTCTTCCGCCCCAACGGTCGCGCGCGCTTCTGCTTCGACGACCCACGCCCCGTTCCCGAGCCGACCGACGCGAGCCACCCCTTCGTGCTGCTCACGGGACGCGGATCGTCGAGCCAGTGGCACACCCAGACGCGTACGGCCAAGTCGCCGGTGCTGCGCAAGCTCTCGCGCGAGGAGGCCTACGTGGAGATACACCCGGAGGACGCGCGTCGCCTCGGCATCACCTCCGAGGAGAAGGTGTGCATCTCGTCGCGCAGGGGTTCCATGGAGGCGGTCGCGCTGGTCCGCGAGACGGTGCCCGCAGGATCCCTCTTCGTGCCCATGCACTATGCAGCCACCAATCGTCTCACCCACCCCACGGTGGATCCCCACTCGCGTCAGCCCGCCTACAAGCACTGCGCAGTGCGTCTGGAGCGCCTCCCGCGCCGAGCGGGCTGAAACGGACCCGTCCCGGCCGCGGGCGATTGCGCTCGGCATGGAGATTGCTCCACGAAGGGGCTTCCCGGAGGTGGTGTGGAGAAGCTGCGCGTGATGCTGATCGACCACCGTCCGGATCGCTCGTCGGAGATCGCCGAAGGTCTGGAGCGCTCCGGCTGTCAGGTGATCGCACGGACCGCCGGAGGGCCCGACCTGGCCCGGGAGGTCGCCGGTGTGCGCCCGGACGTGATCATCATCGATCTGGAGTCGCCCGATCGGGACACGCTCGAGGGGATGCAGCGTCTCTCGGACGCGCTGCCCAGGCCGATCGTGATGTTCGTCGACGAGACGGATCGCGACGCGATCCGCACGGCGGTGCGCGCCGGGGTGGCCGCCTACGTGGTGAAGGGGGCCAGTGCCGAGCGGGTGCGGCCCGTCCTCGACGTGGCCATCGCGCGCTTCGAGGAGCACCAGGCCCTCAAGGACGAGCTCCACCAGGTGAAGAGCACCCTCGAGGAGCGCAAGATCACGGAGCGCGCGAAGGGGCTGCTGATGAAGCGAAGAGGGATGACGGAGCAGGAGGCCTACGCCGCCCTGCGCAAGCTCGCCATGGACCAGAATCTCAAGCTGTCCGCCGTGGCGCGTCGGGTGCTCGACATGGCGGACGTGCTGTGAGTGCGCCGCGGCGAGGCTCGGGCACCGTGCGCTCGCTGGCGGGCGGGGCCGGGCGGCCCGCCCGTGCCGAGGTGAACGTCGGCTTCGTGGCTCTCAGCGATTGCGCGCCGCTGGTGATCGCACGCGAGCGGGGCTTCTTCCGGCGCCACGGGCTCCGGGTGGTCCTGCACCGGGAGCCCTCCTGGGCGAACATCCGCGACAAGCTCGCCGCCGGCGTGCTGGACGCGGCGCAGGCCCTGGCGCCCATGCTCCTGGCCTCGCGTCTGGGCCTGGACGGCCTGGCGCTGCCGCTCATCGCTCCCCTCAGCCTCGGCCTGAACGGAAACGCGATCACCGTCTCCGCTGCGCTCTTCCGCGAGATGGCGCGCCTCGATCCCGAGAGCGTCCTGCGCCGGCCGATGACGGCGCGCGCGCTGTGCGCGGTCATCGAGGCCCGGCGGCGCTCCGGCCGACCGCCTCTGCGCTTCGCCGTCGTCTTCCCCTTCTCCCCGCACTACTACGAGCTCGCCTACTGGCTGGGAGCGGCGGGAATCGACGTGACCCGCGACGTCGAGGTGCGGGTGGTGCCCCCGGCGGCCGTTCCCCGGAGCCTCCGCGACGGCGAGATCGACGGGCTCTGCGTGGGGGAGCCCTGGAACCACGTCACCGTCGACCAGGGCCTGGGCCGCTCGGTGATCAGCAAGCACGAGATCTGGAACAACTCCCCCGACAAGGTGCTCGCCCTGACCGAGGAGTGGGCCGACCGCCATCCGGAGCGCCTGCAGGCCCTGTTGCGCGGAGTCCTGGAGGCGCAGGCCTGGCTCGACCGACCGGAGAACCGCCGCGAGGCCGCCCACGTCATCGCCGGCGAGTCCTGGGTCGATGCGCCCGTCGAGGTGGTGGCAGCCTCGCTGGAGGGGCGCTTCCGGATCGACCGGGATGCCTCCGTGGCGCAGCCGGACTTCCACGTCTTCCATCGCTACGCGGCCGGCTTTCCCTGGACCTCCCACGCGGCGTGGTTCCTCTCGCAGATGCTGCGCTGGGGACAGATCGAGAAGCCGATTCCGGTGCGGCGCGTCGCGGCCAGCGTGGTGCGTCCGGATCTCTTCCGCGAGGCGGCGGAGGCGCTCGACATGGCGGCTCCGACCATCGATGGAAAGACCGAAGGTCTCCACGACAGGGCCTGGAGGCTCGACGACGCCTCGCAGCCGCTGACGCTCGGGCCGGACCGCTTCTTCGACGGACGCCGCTTCGATCCGGAGGACGTCGCGGGCTACCTCGAGCAGTTCGAGGTCACCCGACTGCACGTGCGTCTCGACGACCTGGCCCTGATGGACGCCTGACGCGCTGCACAACGCGTGGGCGGGGGATCGCCCTGACCTTGCGCAGGGTGCATGCGCGTCGCCGGGAGAGGCCGCGAGAGTGCGCGCCGCTGGGCAGCCGCCGACCCACCCTGTTGGCACGCGGCTTGAAACAGCTCCGGGCAGGATCGAGGGGTTCCAGGGCGGCGGCTCCAAGGAAGGAGCCGGCGCGTGGTGAGAGGCAACGGCGCCTCGCTCGGGTACGAAGCCCGACGAGGCGCCGTCTGCATTCGAAGAGAAGGACGGATCCATGACATCGAAGCGACGGATTCGCGCGCTGGCGCATGTCCTGGCGGGCATCCTCCTGGTGGCCGCAGGCGCCCCGGCAGCGGCGCTCGATCTCGAGAAGGACGAGCTGAAGTTCGGCTTCATCAAGCTGACCGACTGCGCGCCGCTGGTGATCGCCAAGGAGAAGGGCTTCTTCGAGGAAGAGGGGCTCTTCGTCACCCTCGAGGCCCAGGCCAACTGGAAGATCCTCCTGGACCGCGTGATCGACGGCGAGCTCGACGGTGCGCACATGCTGGCCGGCCAGCCCATCGGCGCGACGATCGGGATCGGCACGAAGGCCGACGTGATCACTCCGTTCAGCATGGATCTGAACGGGAACGGGATCACCGTCTCCAACGAGATCTGGGCGGAGATGAAGAAGCACGACCCGGCGCTCCAGGCGCCCAGGCCCCCGCACCCGATCACGGCCCGCGGTCTCAAGCCGATCGTCGAAGAGCACCGGGAGTTCGGGGATCCCCTGCGCATGGGGATGGTCTTCCCGGTCTCCACGCACAACTACGAGCTCCGCTACTGGCTCGCCGCCGAGGGCATCCGTCCGGGCTTCTACACGCCCACCGACACGACGGGGCAGACCGACGCCGACGTGCTCATCTCGGTCACCCCGCCGCCTCAGATGCCGGCGACCCTCGAGCAGGGGACGATCCAGGGCTACTGCGTCGGCGAGCCCTGGAACCAGCAGGCGGTCTTCAAGAAGATCGGCGTCCCGGTCGTCACCAACTACGAGATCTGGAAGAACAACCCGGAGAAGGTGTTCGGGATCACCGCGGCGTTCGCCGAAGAGAACCCCGACACCACGGTGGCCATCGTGAAGGCCCTGGTGCGCGCCGGAAAGTGGCTCGACGCGTCCGGCGCCAACCGCCGGGAGGCCGTGCAGATCCTCTCGCGCTCCGAGTACGTGGGCGCCGACGCCGACGTGATCGCCAACAGCATGACCGGGACCTTCGAGTTCGAGCGCGGCGACAAGCGCGAGATGCCGGACTTCAACGTCTTCTTCCGTCACAACGCGACGTACCCCTACTACTCGGACGCGGTCTGGTTCCTCACCCAGATGCGGCGCTGGGGACAGATCCCGGAGCGGAAGCCGGACGCCTGGTATCACGAGACCGCGAAGAAGGTCTACCGGCCGGACATCTACCGGAAGGCCGCCGATCTCCTGGTGCAGGAAGGACACCTGGCAGCCTCCGAGGTCCCGGACACCGACGGGTACAAGCCGGCGACGGACGAGTTCATCGACGGCGTCACCTACGACGGACGCGAGCCCAACGAGTACCTGGCGCGCTTCGCGATCGGAAACCAGGCCACGGCGGTCAGCGCCGCGAGCAAGACGGAGGGGAAGTAGGACGATGTCCAACAAGGTTCGTGTGATCCGGGGCCTCGACATGGTCGGCCTCGGGCTCCTCGTGCCCTTCGTGAAGCTGGCCACCGGCGAAGCGCCCCGCACCCAGGCCCGGGAGATCCTGCAGTCCGTCGGACTGCCCGTGCTGGCGATCGGCGCCTTCCTGCTCGCGTGGAGCCTGCTGGCCTCTTCGGTGGAGACGAGCATCGGGTCCGTGCCGGGGCCGATCGCGGTTGCGACCGAGGCGGGCAACCTGGTCGCGGACCACCGCGCCGAGCGCGCCAAGGAGGCCGCCTTCTACGAGCGGATGGAGACCCTGAAGCTGAAGTACGCCGAGGAGGGCAAGCCGTGGAAGGACCGCCGCTACTCCGGCAAGCCCACCTACTTCGATCAGATCCTCACCAGCCTCAAGACGGTCTTCGCGGGATTCGTGCTGGCTTCCCTGATCGCGGTTCCTCTGGGAATCCTGTGCGGGCTCTCGGACCGCTTCTACGCGGCGCTGAACCCGTTGATCCAGGTGTTCAAGCCGGTCTCCCCCCTGGCCTGGCTTCCGATCGTGATGATCCTGGTGAGTGCGCTCTACACGTCGGCGGATCCGATGTTCGAGAAGTCGTTCATCAGCTCCGCGGTGACCGTGGCCCTCTGCTCCCTGTGGCCCACCCTCGTGAACACCGCCCTGGGCGTCGCGAGCGTCGATCCGGATCACATGAACGTGGCGCGGGTGCTCAAGCTGAGCCAGATGGAGCGCGTCTTCAAGATCGTCCTGCCCTCCGCGCTGCCGCTGATCTTCACCGGGCTCCGGCTCTCGCTGGGAGTGGGCTGGATGGTGCTGATCGCCGCCGAGATGCTGGCCCAGAATCCGGGCCTCGGGAAGTTCGTATGGGACATGTTCCAGAACGGCAGCAGCCAGACCCTGGCGCAGATCATGGTCGCGGTGTTCACCATCGGCCTCATCGGCTTCGCCCTCGACCGCATGATGAGCTTCGTGCAGTCGCTGGTGAGCTTCGATGTGGCGCCGGCCAAGGCCTAGGGAGGAGACGACGTGGCCTTCTTCGAGCTGCGCGGAGTATCCAAGTCCTACGGGAGCGGCTCCCAGCGCACCTCGGTGCTCGCCGACATCAATCTCGAGATCCGCGAAGGAGAGCTCCTCGCCGTCGTGGGCTTCTCGGGAAGCGGCAAGACGACCCTGATCTCGCTCATGGCGGGCCTGATCGAGCCGGACGCCGGCCACGTGCTCCTCGACGGAGCGGAGATCGACGGGCCCGGGCCCGACCGCGGCGTGGTCTTCCAGAACTACTCGCTGCTGCCCTGGCTCACGGTGCACGGCAACGTGCTCCTCGCGATCCGGCACGTGCACGCCGGAAGACCGAGGCAGGAGCAGTCGGAGCTCGCCGACCACTACATCGACATGGTCGGTCTGATGCCGGCGCGGGACAAGTATCCGCGGGCGCTCTCGGGCGGCATGCGCCAGCGAGTATCGGTCGCGCGAGGCTTGGCCACGGACCCGCGCGTGATGCTCCTGGACGAGCCTCTCTCCGCGCTCGACGCGCTGACCCGCGCCACGCTCCAGGACGAGATCGAGCAGATCTGGCGCCGCGATCGCAAGACGGCCGTGCTCATCACCAACGACGTGGACGAGGCGATCCTGCTGGCCGACCGCATCGTCCCGTTGCGTCCGGGGCCCGGCGCGACGCTGGGCCCGTCCTTCGAGGTGGCCCTGGATCGCCCCCGCGATCGCACGGCGATCAACCACGACCCCACCTACAAGAAGATCCGCGCCCAGGTGACCCAGTACCTCATGCTGGTCGGACGCAGCCACCGGCGTGCCGGACGGCGCAGCGCGCCTGCGCTGCCCGACCTGCGGCCCCTGGATCTGGGTCCGCCCCGCTCGAGGGTCGTCCGATGACCGGCTACCTCGAGATGTACAACCTGGGCAAGACCTATCCCGGCGCCGACGGTCCGGCAGTGATCGTCGAGGGCTTCGATCTCTCGCTCCAGCAGGGCGAGTTCGTGAGCCTGATCGGCCACTCGGGCTGCGGGAAGTCGACCGTGCTCTCGATGGTCGCGGGGCTGAACTCGATCAGCGACGGAGGGGTCGTCGTCGACGGCCGCGAGATCGACGGACCGGGACCCGACCGCGGCGTCGTGTTCCAGGCGCCGTCGCTGCTCCCCTGGTTCACGGCCTTCGACAACGTGATGCTGGGCGTGAACAAGGTCTTCGCACACGCGACTCCCGCGGAGCGCTCGGACATCGTCGAGCACTACCTCACGGTCGTGGGCCTGGGGGACGCGCTGGAGAAGCGGCCGGCGGAGCTCTCGGGCGGCATGCGGCAGCGGGTGGGAATCGCGCGCGCCCTCGCGCTGGCGCCCAAGGTCCTGCTCCTCGACGAGCCCTTCGGGATGCTGGACTCGCTCACACGGCTCGAGCTGCAGGACCTGCTTCTCCAGGTCCGCGATCGGGAGAAGATCACGACCCTGATGGTCACCCACGACGTCGACGAGGCGATCTTCCTCTCGGACCGCGTCACCATGATGACCAACGGGCCGGCTGCGCGGGTCGGCGACATCCTCCCGATTCCGTTCGAGCGGCCCCGCGAGCGGACCGCGCTGCTGGAATCCGATGAGTACTATCGCCTCCGCGAGCACCTGCTGGCGTTCCTGGAAGGTCAGGAGCTGAAGCGGGGGATCGCCCCCGCGGCGGCCTGAGGGGCTCCCACGAGGAGCCCGGGACGGGATGGAATGGGAACGATCGGCTGGATACTCGTCGTCGGCGCGGGCCTGCTGGCTGGCGGCACCGCGCGAGCGGACGCGGGCGGTGCGCAGCCCGAGTGGATGCGCTTCCTCGACAACGACTACTACAAGGTGCATCTGACCGTGCGCCCGCGGGTCGAGCTGGCGGACCAGGACGGCCGCGACTTCTCCCACGCCTGGACGGTGCGCACCCGACTGGGGCTCGAGTCCAAGCCCTTCCACGGGTTCTCCGCGCTGGCCGAGGCGGAGGGCACCTTCGCGTTCTCGACCGACACCTACTGGGACGTGGTGAGCCCGCCCAACGGCAGGACGCCGGTCCCCGATCCGCAGTTCATCGAGCTGAACCGCGCCTGGGGGCGCTATCGGAATCGGGACCTGCTCGGGCTGGACCTGAAGGGCGGCCGCCAGCGGATCGTCTACGACGACTCGCGCTTCGTCGGGAACGTCGGCTGGCGCCAGAACGAGCAGACCTTCGACTCGGCGCGCGCGATCACCACGCTGGGACTGGACGGCTTCAGCGCCGAGTACGTCTATCTCTGGCAGGTGCGCCGCATCTTCGCGGGCCGGGGGAGCACGGCCGGGACTGCGCACTGGGACGCGGACTCCCACCTGGTGCGGCTCCGCTACGAGGGGTTCGCGCCCTTGAAGGTGACCGCGTTCGCCTACCTCCTCGATCTGGAGACCGCTCCCGGCTTCTCCTCGAACTCCTACGGATTCCGCGCCACCGGCTCCCGCGAGCTGTCCGACACGGTCGACGTCGACTACGTGGCGTCGTACGCGTTCCAGACGGATGCCGGTGACAACCCGGTGGGCTATCGGGCGCACTACGTGAACGCCGAGGGCGCGGTCGGCGTGGCGAAGCTCGGCAAGCTCGGCCTCGGCTACGAGCTCCTGGGCTCCGACGACGGCGCGGCGCGCTTCGTCACGCCCCTGGCCACCCTGCACAAGTTCAACGGGTTCGCCGACGTGTTCCTGGACAACGGCGGTCCGAACGGACTCCAGGACTTCTATCTCTACTACGCGCCGCCGCTACCCTGGGGGCTCAAGGGCAGAGCGATCTACCACCACTTCCGAAGCGACCAGGGCAACGACACGCGCGGCAACGAGATCGACTTCGTGGTGGCGAAGAAGCTGGGCGAGCACATGTCGGTCCTGAGCAAAGGCGCATGGTTCGACGCGGCCGCCTCGGACCTGCGCGACACCTGGCGCCTGGTGCTGCAGTTCGAGTTCAAGCTGTGAGGGGCAGGTCGCCGGACGGGATGGGACGCGTGACGCTGGTCGGCGCCGGCCCGGGCGATCCGGATCTGATCACCCTGCGCGGGATGCGCGCCCTCGAGCGGGCAGATGCAGTCGTCCACGACGCCCTGGCGGCGCAGGAGCTCCTGGAGCACACCCCGGTCCACGCGCTCCGCTTCGACGTGGGCAAGCGCGGGCACCGGGAGCCCCGGGTCTCCCAGCTGGAGATCGAGGCCCTCCTCGTCGAGCTGGCGCTGGAGGGCCGCGAGGTGGTGCGGCTCAAGGGAGGCGATCCGTTCGTGTTCGGCCGCGGGGGCGAGGAAGCCGCGGCGTGCGCACGGGCGGGGATCCCCTGCGAGGTGGTGCCCGGGATCAGCTCGTGCGTGGCGGCGCCCGGGGCAGCGGGCATTCCGGTCACCGATCGGCGGGCGGCGGCGTCCTTCGCGGTGGTGACCGGACACCGCGATCCCGCGAGCGAGCGTCGCCTCGAGATCGAGAAGGTGGCGGCGTGCGTCGATACCCTGGTGATCCTGATGGGGATGGCTCGCCTGGAAGACGTGCTCGCGCGCGTGGAGCGGGTGCGCGGGCCGGGCGTCCGTGCTGCCGCCATCGAGTGGGCGACCACCAAGCGCCAGCGCTCGGTCACGGCCACGGTCGCGACGCTGGCCGCCAGGGTGCGCGAGGCCGGTTTCGGGGCGCCCTCGACCGTGGTGATCGGCGACGCGGTCGGGCTCCTGCCGCAGGCCGCCGAGCTGCCAGACGCCGCTGCGCCGGCCCGCTGACTCAGTCGACGACCAGGACGATCGCCTCGCTGGGCGCGAGGTGGATCTCCTCATCGGCGTGCTCCGGAAGCTCTGCGCGAGGCTCGCTGCGCAGCCCGCCGGCGATGGATCCGGCCGGCAAGCGCACGCGGCGCTCTCCGTCGGAGAAGTTCAGCGCCACCAGCGCCCGCGAGCCCGGCGCGCTGCGTTCGTAGGCGAAGACGCCATCCACCGAGTCGAGGGAGCGATAGTCGCCCCGGTGCAGGGCCGGAGTGGCGCGGCGTAGCTCGATCAGGGCGCGGTAGAAGTGCAGGAGCGAGTCGGGATCGTTCCGCTGGAGCGCCACGTTGCGCACGTCGGCGTCGGGGGCGGTCGGCAGCCAGGGATCGGTGCTCCCGAAGCCGGCGCCGGGTGTCGGCTCCCACTGCATCGGCGTGCGCTCGCCGTCGCGTCCGACGGCGGGGTGGATGTTGATCCCGACCGGATCCTGGATGCGGTTCTCCGGGATCGCCACGTTGCGCATCCCGATCTCCTCGCCGTAGTAGAGGAACGGCGTGCCGCGCAGGGTCAGGAGCATGGCGGCGGCCACGCGCGAGCGCGCTTCGCCCAGGGTGGGATCGTCGTAGCGGCTGGCGTGTCTCGGAACGTCGTGGTTCGACAGGACCAGGTCGGGCCAGCAGTTCGACGGGAGGGCCGCCTCGAACGCCTCGGTCTCCCTGCGGAACGCCTCCGCCGACCAGGGTGCGCGCAGGAACGAGAAGTTGAAGGCGAGGTGCAGTCCCTCGCCGGCCAGGTAGTAGCGGGCCGCCTCGCGCGGATCCATGATGTAGACCTCGCCCACGGTCATCCGCTCGTCGTACTCGTCGAGGACGCGGCGTATGCCGCGCAGCAGATCCTCGATGTCCGGATGGTTCTCGTCGTGGAGGTGCTCCTGTCCGAGGTAGCCGGGGTTGTCGCCAGGGGCGGGCGGGTTGTCGCGCAGCTCCGGGTCCTTGGCACACTTGTGGATCACGTCGATGCGGAAGCCGCCGACACCGCGGTCGAGCCAGAAGCGCAGGGTGTCGTGCATCGCGCGCGCCACCTCCGGGTTCCGCCAGTTCAGATCGGGCTGCTCCTTGAGGAACGAGTGGAGATAGAACTGGCCGCTGGCCTCGTCCCACTCCCAGGCGCCGCCGCCGAAGACGCTCTGCCAGTTGTTGGGCGGGCCGCCGCCGGACTGCGGGTCCCGCCAGACGTACCAGTCCCGCTTCGGGCTGGCTCGCCCGCTCCGCGACTCCTGGAACCAGGGGTGGCGGTCCGAGCTGTGGTTGGGGACCCAGTCGAGGATCAGTCGGATGCCCCGCTCGCCCGCCTCCGCCTGCAGCCGATCGAAGTCGTCGAGGCTCCCGAAGAGGGGCTCCACGTCGCAGTAGTCGGAGACGTCGTAGCCGAAGTCCGCCATCGGCGAGGGCTGGATGGGCGAGAGCCAGACCGCGTCGATCCCGAGCCAGGCGAGATGGTCCAGGCGCTGGCGGATCCCCTCCAGGTCGCCCACTCCGTCGCCGTTCGAGTCCATGAAGGAACGCGGGTAGATCTGGTAGATCACCCCGTCCTGCCACCACTCGCGCTTCCCCACGTTCACGCCTCCCCCAGCAGTCGCGCCTCGCCAGGCTCGAGCCCTCGCCAGCGCGCGCGCTTCGCCACGTTCACTCCCGCAGTCCCGCGCATCACGCCGCGGCCAGTCCGGGTACCGCGGCGGGCTCGACGACGATCCGCCACTCTACGTTGTCGCGCCACGCATCCACCAGCACCGGGACGCTGTGGCCCTCGACGAACTCCTCGATGTCCTCCGGGTCGGCCTGGAAGGTGTCGGGCAGCAGGACGGGATCGAGCGCGTGGGGCGCCAGGTAGAGCTTCCAGCTCCCCTCTTCGAGGCGTCCCGCCAGAAGCCCGCGGCCGCCCTCGCGCGGAGGTACGAGCCATGTGTCGCGGGCCGCCCGGGGCCAGGGGTCGTGGGCTCCGTCCGGGGCGCCGTTCAGGAAGACCTGCCAGGGGAGCGAGCGCACCGCATCGAGAACGGCGATCTGGCGCTCGCGAAGGGCCTCGTCCCTCCCGAAGGGGGGCCACAGGGCCTTGCGCAGGGCCCAGAGGGGGCGCCCCCGGTCGAGCCGACGGGCGCCGTTGTCCTCCAGCACCCGGTGCAGCGCCTCGAGGGTCATTCCTCGACCACCACCACCTTCCCCTTGGCGCCGGGCTGCTCGACCAGATGGAAGGCGAAGCTGCCCGGCTTCGCGAAGACGTGGTGCCAGCCCTCGGCTCGGCCCAGCGTCGGGCTCTCGAAGCTCCCGTCCTCCGCCACCACCGTGCAGGGCGAGCCCGAGCTGTTCGCGTTGTGGAAGTGCACCTCCGTGCCGACGCGTACGGTCAGGGTGGGCGGCTGGATCCCCGACCAGGAGACGCGCACGGTGGTCCCGTGGGCGTTGGCCGGCGGCGAGCCGGTGCTGACGAGCAGGATCAGCCCGGCGATGGGTCCGATCACGGCCATGGCGATGGCGAGTCGTCGCATGTGCCCCTCCGTCTTGAACGGTCGCGCGGATGTGGGACGTTTGCCAGCGATGGGCGAGATACTGGAGCTGGAGATCGAGGGCCTCGCCGCCGGCGGCGACGGAGTGGCGCACGCGCCCGATGGGCGGGTGGTCTTCGTGCCGTTCAGCGCGCCCGGGGACCGCGCCCTGGTGGAGCTGGTCGAGGAGCGTTCCCGCTTCGCGCGAGGGCAGCTCGAGCGGCTCCTCGAGGCGAGTCCCTTCCGCACCCAGCCGCTCTGCGGCGTGTACGGCGAGTGCGGCGGCTGCACCTGGCAGCACCTCGACTACGAGATTCAGGTTCGCGCCAAGGCGGAGATCCTGGGAGACGCGCTCCAGCGGGTCGGCGGGCTCGAGGCGCCGGGTCCCGTGGAGGTCACGGCCAGCCCGTCGCCATGGGGCTACCGCAGCCGTAGCCGTGTGCTCGCCAAGGAGGGGGAGGTGGGCTTCCGGCGGCGCAGGTCCCACGAGATCTGCGCCACTTCGCGCTGCCCCGTCCTGGTCCCGGCGCTCGACCAGGCCCTGGCGACGCTGGCGGCGAAGCACCCCGAGGATCCAGAGGAGTGGGAGCTGGTGGCCGGCGTGGACGGCACGACGCGAACGACGCCGCTGCGCCGGCCGCTGCCGGAGTCGCCGCGGCTCGAGATCCCGGTCGGCGGCGAGAGGCTGGAGTTCTCGCCGGGGGTGTTCGTCCAGGGGAACGCGCTCCTGCACGATGCCCTCGCCGCCGCGGTGCACGAGGCGGCGGGACGCGGATCCCTGGCCGTCGAGCTCTTCTGCGGCGCCGGGTTCTTCACGCTTGGGCTGGCGCGCCGCTTCGCGCGGGTGGTCGCGGTCGAGTCGGAGGGTCGCGCGGTCGCCGATCTGCACGCCAACGTACAGAGCGCGGGACTGCGGAACGTCGAGATCCGCGGCGGGCGCGCAGAGCGGCTGCTTCCGATCCTGCCCCGCGCGGACGCCCTGCTCGTGGATCCGCCCCGCACGGGTCTGCCATCCGACTGCGTCGACACGCTGTGCGACTCACCGCCGGCGAGGCTCGTGTACGTATCCTGCGATCCCGCCACGCTGGCGCGCGATCTGCGCCGCCTCGTCGATGCCGGTTTCCGGCTCGAGGGGCTGCGCGGCTTCGACCTCTTCCCCCAGACCCCCCACGTAGAAGCCGTCGCCACCCTCGCGAGGTAGCTGCGGGACCGGGGTCGCCGCCGGCTCAGGGCTCGATGAGGCCGTGCTTGACCGCGTAGCGGACCAGCTCGGTGGCCTTCCGCACCCCGACCTTGCGCATCAGGCTGGTGCGGTGGGCCTCGACGGTTTTGGTGCTGATGTTGAGCTCGCTGGCGACTTCCTTGGCCGAGAGCCCCTCGGCGATCAGGTGCAGCACCTCTCGCTCGCGGCTCGAGAGGAGGTTGAAGGGCTCGGACGCGTCCTTCCGGGGCTCACGGAACTGCTCGACGATCTCCTTGGCGACCGGCGGGCTGAAGTAGTTCCCGCCCGTCAGTACGGCTCGTACGGCGGCCAGCACCTCCGAGGCCCGCCCGTTCTTCAGCACGTATCCGTCTGCTCCCAGGCTGACTGCGCTCTGGATGAAGGGCGGGTCGCCGTGCACCGAGAGCAGCACCACACGCGTCCGGGCGTGCTTGCGTCGGATCCGCTCCAGGGTCTCGAGGCCGCCGAGGCGCGGCATGGTGATGTCCAGAACCACGCAGTCGGGCTTGAGCTTCTCGACCTGGTCGAGCACCTCGCGCCCGTCGGCGGCCTCGCCGCAGACCGACAGATCCTCCTCGGCCTCGAGGATGCGGCGCAGACCCTCGCGGACGATGCCGTGGTCGTCCGCGATGAGGATGGAGTGCATCGAATGAGGGTATACCCGGGGCCCGAGCCCGCCCAAGCAAAAAAGGCCCGCATCGGGGTTGGGATCCGGCCCCGGTTCCAGTTACGATCTGTTCGCCCGATGTTCGTCGTCTACGTCGAGGGACCGCGAGACCGGGATCTGCTGCGCGGATGGGCGCAAAGGGTCGATCCTTCCCTGATGCGCGCCCTGGGCGACGGCTCGGTCATCCTGGGTGGGCGCCAGCCCCGCCGTGCGGCGGCCCACTTCCGGGCCCTGGCTCGCGAGCGGGAGGATCTGCGGGGTCTCTGCATCCTCGACCGGGACGGAGGCCCCGAGGAGCCGGTGCCCCCGGCGGACCCCGGGCTCGAGTTCCACGTCTGGAGCCGCCGGCACATCGAGAGCTACCTCCTGGTGCCGGAGGCCATGCGCCGCAGCCTGCGCCTGCGCCCCCATGACCGGCGCCTCGAGCGCGCCTGTCGCGAGCTCCTGCCCGAGCCGGACGACGAGCCCGCCTGGCGCTCCCTGGATGCCAAGCGTCTGCTGGCTCCCGAGGGCCCCCTGTCACGGGCGGTGGGACGTCCACTGCGCGCGGGGCGCATCGCCCGCGCCATGCGGGTGGACGAAATTCACCCGGAAGTACGCGGACTTCTGGCCCACGCCCGCGCCGTCTTCCGGAGCGGTGCCTAGCGGACTAAAATGGGGGTCATGATGCCCCCTGAGGAATTCGACGACCTGGTGGATGAGGTCTACTTCCAGGAGCGTCGCGAGGATCGCAAGGCGTTCGACTCGGAGCTCCTGCGACGGCCGCTCTCGGTGCTCCCCAGCCGCCGCCCCATCGTGCTGGCTCCGGAGTCGTCGGCGACCACCGCGATGCGTGAGATGCAGCGCCAGCATCGAGGCTGCGTGCTGATCTCGGAGGACGGCACCCAGCAGAGCGCCCTGGTCGGAATCTTCACCGAACGCGACGTCCTGCTCAAGATCGTCGGCAAGGGCCGCAACCCGGTGGAGCTTCCGCTCTCGGAAGTGATGAGCCGGGAAGTGGAGGGGCTGCATGTGGACGCCAGCGTCGCCTGGGTGCTCAACTACATGAGCACCGGCGGCTTCCGGCACGTCCCGGTCGTCGAGAGCGACGGCCGGCCGGTGAAGGTCCTCTCGGTCCGAGACGTGGTGGACTTCCTCGTGGATCACTTCCCGAGGGAGATCAACAACCTGCCTCTCGCTCCGGGCGTGCGCGCGACGCGGGCTCGCGAGGGCGCCTAGCTCCGGCCCCTACGGGTCGCCCGGGTCGCGGACCAGCGGCCCGTGGGGAAGCTCCTCGCCCTCACTGCGCGAGGCCCTGACCTCGCGCAGCAGCGACAGCGCGCGCGGCAGGAACGCCATCCCGATCAGCACGTTGAAGATCAGGAAGAGCGAGTTGGTGGCGAAGGCGTAGGCCACCAGCGCGTCGCGGTCGTGGCTCTCCGCGAAGAGAGCCGCCCAGGCCAGCTCGCGGGTGCCGAAGTTCCCGAAGGAGGGGATCAGGAACGCGGTGTAGAGGATCGGGATCTTGGCCACCAGCTCGAGGAAGTCGATCGGCGCACCGAACGCGTGGGTGGCGATCCACTGCACCAGGATGTCGAGGAACGCGAGCACCACGAACCAGGCGAGCATCGGGGCGAAGGCCCGGAAGTCCATCTCCTCGATCCACATGCGCACGCGCGCCAGCCAGCGCGCGGTGCTGCGTCGCGCCAGGCGCAGTGAGAGGACCGTGCCGATCACGAGCGACCAGCCGACGGCCGCCGCCGCGGCCACACCCATGTTGCCGCTGACGCCGCCTTCGAGGAGGAAGAGGGAGAGGCTGACCTGGAGGATCATCACGAGCGAGTGGACGATCCCGGGCACCGACGCGGCCAGGACCACGCGACCGGTCGAGCCGCCCGTCAGCCGGATCAGCCCCACCAGGAAGGCACCGTCGGCGAGCGGGTTGCTGACCGAGCGCAGGAGCTCGGAGGCACCCCGCAGCGAGAGGAGCGAGCGCAGCCGCATGGGGCCGATCAGGCGGCGGATGGCCGACACCTGGAGCACGGTCCAGAGCAGGAAGAAGATCATCTTGTCGGCGAAGGTGACCACGACGAAGAGCGGGAGGTTGGCTCGCTCCGTCGCGGCGAGGAGCTTGTCCCACTCGGTGAGCCAGCCGAACACGTACACGAGCAGCGCGGCGGAGACGATCCACGGCAGCGCGCGACGCAGGAGCTGGCGCAGGGACATCGCCCGAGATTAAGGTTGAAACGCCATGCGCGCGATGGTCGTCCGACAGCCCGGTGCGGCAGCCAGCCGGCCCCTTCACGCCGTCGAGCTTCCCGATCCCCGACCGGGACCGGGCGAGGTCTCGGTGCGGGTCGAAGCGTGTGGGGTGTGCCGCACCGACCTGCACGTGGCGGAGGGAGATCTCGCTCCGCGACGCTCCCAGGTGGTGCCGGGCCACGAAGTGGTCGGCCGCGTGGAGACCCGCGGTCCCGGCTCGGAGCGCTTCCGTCCCGGCGACCGGGTCGGAGTCGCCTGGCTGCATCGCACCTGCGGCGCGTGCCGCTTCTGCGCCGCCGACCGCGAGAACCTGTGCCTCGAGCCGTGCTTCACCGGCTGGGACGTGGACGGCGGGTACGCGGAGCGGGTCGTGGCGCCGGAGGACTTCGTGCATCCGCTTCCCGACGACCTTCCGGCGCGCGAGCTGGCCCCGCTCCTCTGCGCCGGGATCATCGGGTATCGGGCCTGGCGGCGCTGCGGCGTCAAGCCCGGCGGAGTCCTCGGACTGTGGGGCTTCGGAGGCTCGGCGCACGTCACCATCCAGGTGGCGGTCCATCTGGGCTGCAGGGTGCACGTCTTCAGTCGCGGAGACGCGCACCGCGAGCTGGCGCGCGAGCTCGGCGCGGCCTCGGTCCAGGAGAGCTTCGATCGCGCTCCCGAGCCGCTGGACGGTGCCATCCTCTTCGCCCCGGCCGGTGAGCTGGTTCCGCCGGCATTGGCCGCGCTGAACCGTGGAGGCGTCCTGGCCGTCGCCGGGATCCACCTCTCCGACATCCCGCCGCTCGACTACCAGCGGCATCTCTTCCAGGAGCGCGAGCTGCGCAGCGTCACGGCCAACACGCGACGCGACGCGCGCGAGCTCCTGCGCCTGGCGCAGGAGATCCCGATCCGGACGCGAACCGTGCCCTACGCGCTGGAAGACGCGAACCGGGCCCTCCTCGACCTGAAGGAGGACCGCATCCGCGGGGCGGCGGTGCTCGAGCCATGACGGTCTACCGGTTGGGGCGATCGCTGGCTTTTCCGGACCCGGAGGAGGCGGAGGAGGACGGGCTCCTCGCGGTGGGCGGAGATCTCTCGCCCGAGCGGCTGCTGCTGGCGTACTCGAACGGGATCTTCCCCTGGCAGGGGAGCCCGCCGCTCTGGTTCTCGCCCGACCCGCGCTGGGTGATCGAGCCGGCGCGGCTGCGCATCGATCGCTCGGCGCGGCGCGCGCTGGCCGGCAGCGAGCTCGAGCTCGAGATGGACCGCGACTTCCCGGCAGTGATCCGTGCCTGCGCTGCCATCGAGCGGCCCGGCCAGGACGGAACCTGGATCACCCCGGACATGGAGGCGGCCTACCTGCGACTGCACGACCGGGGCTGGGCCCACTCGGTGGAGGCGCGTTCGGGAGGCGGGCTCGTGGGCGGTGTCTACGGCGTGTCGCTGGGGGGCGCCTTCTTCGGCGAATCGATGTTCACCCTGGTGCCGGGTGCGTCCAAGGTCGCGCTGATCGCGCTCCTCCTGCAGATGCGCGACTGGGGCTTCGACTTCCTGGACTGCCAGGTGCACACCGAGCACGTCGAGCGCCTGGGTGCGGAGGCCTGGCCGCGCGCCCGCTTCCTGGCGCGGCTCGCCGAGAGCCTCGAGCGGCCCCCGCGCCGCGGCCGCTGGTGCTTCGAGATCGACCCCCTCGCGGCGCCCGCCTAGCGAGAGCCCTGCGTCGTCGCACGCGCTGCTCGTCCGGAGAGGGCATTCCCGTCCGAAGCGGTGCCCGTCCAGCCGGAGCCGTCGGCATTCGACGCCGGGGTCCACCAGACCGGCGACGTCCAGGCGCGCTCCCGCGTCGTGTCGGGAACCGCGAGCTCCGAGCAGTCGAGGCCGCGGGCGCGGCACACCCAGGTGTGCCAGCGAGGAGTGGGTCGCTGGAGGACCCGCGCGTACCACCAGGCCGGAGTGTCCGGGTCGAAGTCGGGATCGCGCCAGACGCGGCACAGGGCGTCGGCTCCCTCCCCCTGGCCACCCGCCACGTCGAAGACGCGCTCGCGCGCGGAGCCGTCCTCCACCCAGCCCTTCACGATCTGGATGCGCTCGAGCGGCGCGCCGAGCGGATCGCGCAGGGCGGACACCGCGAGTGCCGGTGCACCCTCGCCCGGCGGCAGGTCGCCGCCCATGGGAACGCCGTGTGCGTATCCGAGCGCGGCGAAGTCGGGGCGCTGGCAGGCGTCAGCCGGGAGGTCGCGCCCGGCGAAGAGACGCACGGTCAGCCTCGGCCCGCTGGTTCCGTACACCTCGCGGCGACGCAGCGCAGCGAAGATCGAAGCCCGCGTGTTCTCCTCGGCCCAGGCCACCGCCAGTCCGCCCGGGTTGAAGAAGAGGTCGTCGGGAAAGCGCTCGGGCAGGGCGTCCGGCGAGGGCGCGCCGGCACCTCCGTGACCGGGATAGCCCTTCTCCGCCACCAGTCCGGGCGTCCCGAGATGGGTGTCGGTGCTGGCGATCTGTCCGAACTTGAACGGGTTGGCTCCGATCCGGACCTGCTGCAGGAGGCCCAGGCCCAGGGCGTGGCGCGTGGTGTCCTCGCGGCGGGGAGGCTCCTCCAGGAAGGGGACGAAGCGTCCCCGGAAGGTGTCGAAGGGAAGCTGCTCGAAAAGGCACTCCTCGTCGGCGGCGTCCGGCGTCCCCAGGCACTCGGAGTCGCCCTTGTGCTGCATCACTTCGATCAGGCTCTCGAACCGGGCGCGCCTGCGGGCGTCCTCGGCGCGGATTCCCTCCTCGAGGTGGAACATGCGTCCCGCCGAGAGGTTCGAGTTGTGGGGGATGACGATCGCGTCGCAACCCGTGCCGGCCTCGGTGCAGCCGCTGCGCAGCGCCTCCCACAGCGCGGGGGGTGAGGTGGCCTCGTAGTAGCTGGCCGGGAGGGAGGGGACCGAGTCGTCGGCGAAGATGACGTTGCGGTGGAGGTTGTCGCCGACGACCGAGGCGGTCCACTCGTAGCCGACGAACGCGGTGAACGCGCAGGCATCGTTCGCGGCACGCGCGGCCGTGCGGATCTCGGTCCAGGGCGCGAGGGCGGCGTCCAGGCAGTGCTCGCCGCCGTCGCCGCAGAATCCCATGCGCGAGCCGGTCCCGCGCGCCACGTGCGTGTTCATCACGAAGAACGAGGCGCGCGGCCAGCGCCGGTGGATGCGGCACACGATGGAGTCGTGACCGGGGGCGCCGGGCGTGACGCAGGCGTGTACCTCCCCGAGCAGCTCGGCGTGGTCGGTGACGGCGGCGAAGTCCAGGGGCCGTTCGAGCTGGACGGTGCGCAGCGGACGCCCGTCCGCGTCCCAGGGCTGGATGCCCAGCGCCGCGCCGCGGGCGAAGCGATAGGCGTCGGCGGGGAGCGTGCGGGTGGCCTGGGTGGCGGCGTCGTGGGAGAAGGCCGTGTGGACGTGGAGGTCGCCGAAGAAGGGTCGTCGCAGGGGGTCGTGGTCGGGGCACGGCGCCGCGGCGGCGAGGGCCGGAACGAGGAGCGCGAGCAGGCCCGCAGGAGCGAGTCGGAGCATGGCGGCACAGGCTAGCAGCCCCCGCGGGGGTGTGAACTGCTTCACAGGTTGGGTGGCTGCGTCTGCCCGATCCTGTTCCTGGGGAGGCCCGCCCGATGCTCGACCCCAGAGACCCGCAGTTTCTCGCGGATCCCTATCCCACCTACGCGCGCATCCGCGAGAAGGGGGCCGTGGCCGTGGCGATGACCCAGGGGCCTGAGGCGTGCCTGGTGACCGGCTACGAGGACTGCCTGCGGGCCTTCCGGGATCCGCGCCTGAAGCTGCCGCCCAGCCACCGCTGGGCGACACCCCAGCTCGGGAGCGGTCCGGCCGCGCGCATCCTGCCCGGGCTGCTCCGCTTCCTCGATCCCCACGAGCCGACTCGGCTGCGTCGCATCGTGTCGAGCGCGTGCTCGCCCGTGGCGGCTCAGGGGCTGCGTCCCGCCGTTGCGGCGCTGGTAGGAGCGGCGCTGGATCGGGCCGAGGACAAGGGCGCCATGGACGTGGTGGACGACTTCGCGTTTCCCGTGGCCGTGCTCTCGGCCGCCGAGCTGCTGGGCGTCCCCCCGGAGGAGTGCTCGCTGCTTCGCGAGTGGACCCCGCCGGCGGCCGCGATGCTGGAGCCCGCCCGCCTGACGCCCGAGGGGCTCGAGCGCTGCGACGCCGCGGCCGAGGCCCTCTGGGTCTACTTCGAGGAGCACGTCCGACGGCTGCGCGCGAGCCCGGGCGGCGACCTCCTATCTTCCCTGATCGACGGCGGCTCCGGGGACGCGCCGCTCTCGGACGAAGAGCTGGTGACCTTCTGCCTGCAGCACCTGATCGTCGGCTGTCGGGGCAGCGAGGCCGTGATCGGAAGTGGCGCACTGGCGCTGGCCACCCACCCCGAGCAGGCGGACCTCCTGCGCGCCGATCCCGCGCTGGCGGTCGGTGCCGTGGAGGAGTGCCTGCGCTGGGACTCGCCCTTCCAGATCGCGACCCGGATCGCAGCCGAGGATCTCTGCATCCGGGGGTTCCCGGTCGAGGCGGGCCGCATCGTGCTCATCATGCTGGGGGCCGCCAACCGCGATCCCGAGCTCTTCGACGATCCCGATTCGTTCGAGATCAGGCGTTCCGGGCCGCCGCACCTGTCCTTCGGCTCCGGCCCACACGCCTTCGTCGGCGCCTCCCTCACCCGGGTGCAGGCACAGCTCGCCCTGCGCATGCTGGTGCGCCGCTTCCCCCGTCTGCGGCTCGGACGCGAGGGCCCGGTGTGGCGTCCGTCCCTGCTCCTCCGCGCCCTGGAGCGCTGTCCCGTCGTCTTCGCCGACTGAGCTAGAGTCTCGGCCGCATGGCCACGCCCGAAGCCACGGCACGCAGGGAGATCCTCGCGCGGGTTCCCGCCTTCGCCGGTCTGGATCCACGCCAGCTGGACGACCTGGCGGAGGTCACCCACACGCGCCGTCTGGCGCCCAAGGAGGAGCTCTGCCACAAGGGCGACGAGGGCACCCAGGTGTGGGTGATCGTGAAGGGGCGGCTGCGCGCGGTGACCAGCTCCGTGGAGGGAGGGGACGTCCAGTTCACCATCATGAATCCGGGCGAGGTCTGCGGCGAGCTGGCGCTCTTCGCGGGAGGCGAGCGGACCGCCACGATGACCGCCGTCGACGATGTCGAGCTGCTCAGCCTCGACCGGCGCGACTTCATCCCGTTCCTCAAGCGAAACCCCGAGGCCGCGATCCACCTGCTCGGCGTGCTGGCGGAGCGGGTCCGGCGGCTCTCGGAGCAGATGGAGGACACGGTCTTCCTCGGGCTTCCGGCCCGGCTGGCGAAGAAGCTCCTCTCCCTGGCCGATCAGTACGGTGAGCCGGCGGACGACGGCGGTGTGCGCATCGAGATGCGGCTCTCCCAGCAGGAGCTCGGCACCATGGTCGGGACCAGCCGCGAGAGCGTGAACAAGCAGATGCGAGCCTGGGAGGACGCCGGCATCGTGAGAAGCCAGCGTGGCGTCATCACGCTCCTCTCGGAGTCGGAGCTGGAAGCCGTGGCCGGCTACGCGAGCGGCCAGACGCCAGCACGGCCAGCCCCGTGAACGCCGCCGCCGCACCTACCGCGAACACCGGCGGGTAGCCGGCGCGTTCCGCCAGCATGCCCAGGCCGAAGACCCCCAGGGCGTAGCCGACGTTGAACATCCCGTTGAAGAGCGCCATCGCCTTGCCGCGCTCGTTCTCGCCGACGTCCTCGACCGCCAGGGCGTTGAAGGTGGGATAGAAGATCCCGTGCGCGAATCCGAAGGCGGCGCCGATCGGCGCCAGGCCGATCCGATCGATCGCCATCGCCCCGGCCGTGGACACCCCGTACAGGAAGAGCGCCACCATCGACACGCGGCGGCGTCCCAGGCGGTCCGTGAAGGGTCCGATCGCCAGTCGCGCGCTGAGCGCGGCCGCCGTGTAGGCGATGAAGAAGCTCTGGACGCGCTCGGCCCCAGCCTCGATCGCGAAGGGCTGGGGAAAGGTGAACATCGCGCCGAACGCTGCACCCGCCAGTGCGATGACGGCGCCGGTCCGCAGCGCCCCGGGGCGCTTGACCATCTCCGCGAGGGTGGGGATGGGCTCGCCGGCAGGCGGTCGCGGGCGCTCGCGGATGCGGAGCGAGAGAGCGGCCGAGAGCAGCGCCACGCCCGCCGCTGCCAGGAAGGCGGGCGCCCAGCCCGAGCGGCCCGCGATCTCCTCCACCAGCACCGGGGCGATCGCGTTGTTGGACAGCATGGTCAGGCCGAAGATCCCGAGCGCGAGGGCGAGGCGCTCGGGCGGCGCCTCGTCGACGGCCAGCGCCGATCCCGCCACGAAGGCCATGGCGAAGGCGACCCCCTGGAGGGTGCGCAGCGCGTAGAGGAGGGGGCCCACCTCGTCGACGGCCACGTACGCCGCCGAGACCGCCGCCATCAGCAGGGCGCCGGCCGTGAGCCAGACGCGGCGCCCGCGCCGGTCCACCACCGATCCCATCAGGGGACCGAGCAGGACCGCGGTCACATAGAAGGCACCGGTGACGCGCCCGATCTCGTCGGGTCCCGCGCCCAGCTCGGTGGTCATGAACTTGGGCAGCAGGAAGAAGGACGAGAACGAGAAGCCGAAGCAGGCCTGCGCCGCCAGCAGGGCGACGAATCCGCGGGTGAAGAGAGACGCCATCATCTACTCCGACTCGCCGGCGGCCGGAGGATTCGGGCGTCCCGGGACGCGACGACTCTCTCCGGCCGGTACGGCGGGAGAGGGTCGGTTGAGCGCGCTAGCGGCCGAGGGACCCCACTCCCACCTCCGGCTTGGAGGCGAGAACGACGAGCCAGGTCCACTCGAAACGCGCGAGCATGGCCGGAGCATAGCGCGTCTACGAGGAGCGCAGGTGCGCACGTCTGATTGCGCCGGTACCCTGGGCCGGCCGTGCCCGAGAAGTACGTCACCGTCGGTGGGATCGCGACCCACCTCTTCCACACGGGGCCCACCACCCTGCCCGACGCGCCCCCCGACACGGATCTGGGGCGGACCCTGGTGTGCATCCACGGCTCGGGGAACAACGGCCACTCGATGCTCCCGCTCATGGAGCGCCTGGAGGACGCGCACCGCGTGATCGCGCCGTCCCTGCCGGCCCACGCGCGCAGCGGCGGCGTCGAGGGGCTCGCCAGCATCCCCCAGATGGCCGCCCACGTCGCCGGCCTCGTCGAGGCGCTGCGGCTCGGGCGCCCCGTGCTGCTCGGCCACTCCCTGGGCGGGGCGGTCGTCCTCGAGCTGGCGCTCTCGCGCCCCGAGCTCGTCTCCGGACTCGTCATCGTCGGCAGCACGGCGAAGTTCCCCTCCCTCCCCGACGTCGCCCTCGACGGCCTGCGCCGGGTCGTGGAAGGGAAGGAGCGCCGGCAGTTCACCCGCGACGCCTTCTCGCCCAGCACGCCGGACGAGATCGTGCACAAGGGCTGGATGGAGGATGCCAAGACCGATCCGCGCGTGATGCTCTCCGACATGGTCTCGCTGCGCGGCTGGGCCGCCGACGAGCGTCTCGACGAGGTCACCGTGCCGACCCTCGTGGTATGGGGCGCCGACGAGTACCCGCCGCTGCGGGCGGGCGGAGCCGCACTCCGCGAGGGGATCGCCGGCGCGCGCGCACTCACCGTTCCCGATGCCGGTCACATGGTCCACTTCGAGAAGCCCGACGAGGTGGCGGCGGAGGTGCGCAAGTTCCTGGAGGGCCTCGCGTGAGCCTCTCCGGCCGGATCGCGATCGCCGGGGCCTGGGAGCATCCCACCCGCTGGGCGCCCGACAAGAGCGACTGGCAGATCATGGCCGAGTCGGCCCGCGGCGCGCTGGCGGACGCCGGGCTGGGGATCGGCGACGTGGACGCGCTCTTCGCGGCGGGGATGGGCATGGGGCCCATGGGCGTCGTGCAGCTGGCCGAGTACCTCGACCTCCACCCGAGCTACGTGGACGGGACCAACATCGGGGGCTCCTCGTTCGTGGCGCACGTGGCCCACGCGGGCGCCGCCATCCACGCCGGCCTCTGCGAGACGGCGCTCGTCCTCTACGGCAGCACCGCGGCGTCCAACGCGATGGCGATCGGGACCGGCCTCGGGGGCGGGCGGGACGCCGCCTCGGGCTTCAGCGCGCCCTTCGGTCTCACCACGGTCGGGGGCTACGCCATGGTCGCCCAGCGCCACATGGCCGACTACGGCACGACGAGCGAGCAGCTCGCCGAGATCGCCGTCACCATGCGACACCACGCGTCGATGAACCCCGACGCCAAGATGCGCAAGCCCATCACGGTGGACGACGTGCTGGAGAGCCGCATCATCTCGCATCCCCTGCACCTGCTCGACTGCTGCATCATCAGCGATGGGGGAGGAGCCCTCGTGGTGACCAGCGTCGAGCGCGCTCGGGACCTGGCTCGCGAGCCCGTGCTCATGCTCGGCTGCGGAGAGGCCCTCTGGCACACGGGCACGGGCGCCCCCGACCTGCTCACGATCGCGGCCCGGGATTCGGGCGAGCGGGCCTTCCGCATGGCGGGAGTCGCCCGGGACGACATCGACCTCGCGACGATCTACGACTCCTTCACGATCACGGTGCTCGCCACCCTCGAGAACCTCGGCTTCTGCAAGCCCGGCGAAGGCGGCGAATTCGTGGGGGGAGGACGCATCCGTCTGGGTGGGGCCCTTCCGGTGAATCCCGACGGCGGCGGGCTCTCCTCCAACCACCCGGGCATGCGCGGGATCTTCCTCGTGATCGAGGCGGTGCGGCAGCTGCGCGGCGAGTGCGGCGACCGCCAGGTGGCGGATGCGAAGCTCGCCTGCGTGCACGGCACCGGCGGTCTCCTCGGCACGATGCACAGCGGTGCGACCCTGGTGCTGGCGAAGGGCTGATGCGATGAAGCACCCGACACCGGGATTCGACTGGGAGACGCGCTTCTACTGGGAGGGCTGCGCCCGCGGCGAGCTCTGGTTGCAGCGCTGCCGCGCCTGCGGGACCGTGCGCCACCGTCCCCGGGCGATCTGCCCCAAGTGCCTCTCGGGCGAGATCGAGTACATCCGCGCGAGCGGACGCGGCACCGTCTACACCTTCACCGTGACCCACCAGAACCAGCACCCCGCCTTTCGCGGTGCCACTCCGTACGTGATGGCCTACGTGCAGCTCGAGGAGGGGCCGCGCATCCTGACCAACATCGTCGACTGCGAGCCGGGCGAGGTGCGCGTGGGTCTGCCCGTGGTGGTGGACTTCGGCGAGCCCGAGGGAGAGGTGGCGGTTCCCCGCTTCCGCCCGTCATGATCCTCGACCTCCACAACCACTCCATCAAGTCCGACGACGGACGGGCGCGCGTGGAGAGCTACTGCCAGTGGATCCGCAAGAAGGAGATCCCGATCGACGGCTTCGTGCTGACCGAGCACAGGCAGTACGACGACGAGTCGGACTACCGCGCGCTCGAGGACGAGTTCGGCCTGCGCATCCTGAAGGGGAGCGAGGTGGAGACCGAGTACGGGCACGTCCTGGTGTTCGGGGTCAACGACGATCTGCGCGCCGCCTTCGACTTCACCCGGATCGACCTCCCGCTGGCGACCGTGCTGGAGGAGAGCGGCCGCTGCGGCGCCCAGGCGGTTCCCTGCCATCCGGGGCGACCCAACGTGGGGCTCTGCGCGCACTACGAGACCCGCGGTGTGCCCGAGGGAGTGGAGATCATCGAGGTGGCGAGTGGCGGCAGCCGGGCCGGCGAGGACGAGGCGGCTGCGGCGCTGGCCGAGCGGCACGACTACGCCGGGGTGGGCGGGAGCGACGCGCACATCGTCTCCCACATCGGCCGCTGCGCGACGCGCTTTCCGCGCGAGATCCGCGACGAAGAGGACCTGGTGGCGGCCCTCCGCGAGGGGGGATTCGAGGCAGTCAGATGGACGTAGAAGAGCTGAAGACCCGGTTCGTGGGCGAGGAGTTCGACTCGACCGAGTTCGAGGTGAAGCCGGCCGACGCGCTGGCTTTCGCGCGCTGCTGCGGGGAGACCGACCCGCGCTACAGCGATCCCCGGCATCCCGAGTACCAGGCGCCGCCCACCTTCATGACGCGCTTTCACGGCCGGCGCACGATGCCCGAGGAATTCCCCGAGGAGTACTTCCAGGGCTCCTTCGACGGCGGCAAGACCGTGATCGCCCACGCGCCCATCCCGGTGGGCGCCACGCTCGTGGGCACCAGCCAGATCGCGGACGTCTATCGCAAGACGGGCCGCTCGGGATCGATGACCTTCCTGGTGCACCGCATGGAGTACCGCAACCAGGAGGGCGAGCCGATCTCGACGGTGGACTGGAAGCTCATCCGCAAGGACGAGGCATGATGGTGGAGTTCGGCGACGAGTTCGAGTTCCAGCCGGACGTCTCGATGCCGACGGTGAAGTCGTTCACCACCGAGGCCACGCGCATGGACTTCTGGCGCTTCACCGACCACGAGAAGGCCCGCGAGCTGGGCGGGCTGCCGGGAGCGATCGTTCCGGGCATCATGAGCCAGGGCATCCTCGCTGCGGCCATCCACCGCTTCCTGCCCGGCTCGACCATCCGCAAGATCGACACGATCTTCCGCGCTCCCCTGCTCGTCGACTCGAGCCCGACGGCCCGCGGGGTGGTCACCCACGTGGACGAGGAGGAGGGGACCGCGGAGATCGACCTCACCCTGGTGAACGAGGCCGGCGAGACTCCCGTACTGGGCACTGCCGTGGTCGAGGTGGCGCGGGCGGAGTGAGCACGGCAGGAGGTCCCATGGCCGGAAGGTTCGACGGGAAGGTGGTGCTGATCACGGGTGCTGCGTCGGGGATCGGCGCCGCCACGGCGCGTCGCTTCGCCGGCGAAGGGGCCCGGCTCTGGCTGGGCGACCTCGACGAAGAGGGGGTGGAAGCGCTGGCCAAGGCGCTCGATCCCTCGGGCGAGCGGGTGGGCGCCCAGGGTCTCGACGTGCGCGACATGGACGGCGTCGACGCTTTCACCCAGGCGGCGGTGGATCGCCACGGTCGCCTCGACGTGGTCTTCAACAACGCGGGGATCGGTGCCTACGGTCAGGTCCAGGACCTCGACCCGAAGGCGTGGCACGACGTCATCGATGTGGATCTGAATTCGGTCTACTACGGGTGTCGCTCGGCGGTGCCGCGGCTCAAGGCGAGCGGCGGCGGCGCCATCATCAACACCGCGTCCATCTCGGGCACCCACGGCGACTACGGACTGGCCGCCTACAACGCCGCCAAGGGCGGCGTCCTGAACATGACCCGTACGGTGGCCATCGATCACGCGCGCGACGGCATCCGGACCAACGCCGTGTGCCCCGGTCCGATCGAGACCGCCCTGACCGCGCCGCTCCTCGCCTCCGAGGAGCTCATGCAGGTCTACCGCGAGAACATCCCGATGGGGCGCGTCGGGCGCGCCGAGGAGATCGCCTCGGTGGTGGCCTTCCTGGCCTCCGACGACGCCTCCTACGTGAACGGCGCGGCGATCGTCGTGGACGGCGGCGTGACCAGCTGGACCGGACAGAACAACTTCACTCGGGTCCTGGAGTCCGGCAGCCGCTAGGAGGCGAGTGCAGCCGCACGGCTGCACCCCGAGGAACGCCTCCATCTGAATGGACGTGAATGGGCGCGCCCTCGCCGCCGTCCAACCACGGCATGGAGGGCCCATGGGAAACCGCGTCCGCCGAGTCGTCGCCGCCCTGGCCTGTCTCTGCGCGGTGGCTGCCGCTCCCGCTACGGCCGCGGAGCCCCACGAGGACTTCGAAGCCGGACCGCCCCGGCTCGGGCTGATCGTACAGCCCATGACCCCGGAGCTCCGCGTCTGGTTCGCGGCTCCGCCCGGAGTCGGTGTGCTGGTCTCGCGCGTGGTGCGCGGCGGTCCCGCCGAGGAGGCCGGCGTCGAGGTGGGCGACGTCGTGATCGAGGCCTCGGGCGAGGAGGTCCGCTCCCGTCGCGACCTGGTCTGGAAGACCGTGCGCACTCCGCAGGGCGACGCCGTCCAGCTGGTGCTGGTGCGGCGCGGCCAGCGCGTCGAAATCGACGTGGTGCCCAAGGGCCGCATCCGGCCTCCAGTCTGGGATCGGGACGAGCTCTGGGGTCCCCTCCAGGCCCCGCTCGTCCGCGAGCTTCGCGAGGGCTTGAAGGAGCTGGAGAAGCGGCTGGAGACGCTCGAGGAGAAGCTGGAGGAGGACGAGCCCGACTCCGAGGAGCGGACCTGAGCGGTGCGCCTACGGCGGCGGTGGCGGAAGGTCGATCACGGGCACCGCGCCGCCGAGCGCGGAGTCCCAGAAGCCGAGCCACTGGTCCACTCCCGGCTCATTGGCCTGTGCGCAATAGTGGCCTTCGGACTCGAAGCGGCAGCCGGGCGAGTAGGGAAGGCCCGGAACGCCGGCCGGCACGAACTGCTGCAGCGCGGCCGTGATGCCCGTGGCGACGTTCCCCTGAACCGGGGCGGAGGTCGTCGTGAGGAAGGGAACCGACTCCGCCACGGGGGCGAGCTGGGGGATCGGCCCGAGTGACCAGGCCAGTGAACGCGACACGTGGTTGGGGAGGATCGTGTCGCCGATCCCCTCGCTGAGGAGAATGCTCGCGCGCACCCCCGGGTCCCCCGGGCCGAGATCGAGCGGTGTCCGGTACAGGTAGGGCGCCATGTGGTGCGGGTCGCGGTCGTCGTAGGCCGTCTGGAAGATGGAGAGGCCCCACTGGATCTCCTCGTGGGTGAGCCCGGGAAAGCTCGCCGCCACCGCGCCGAGGACGCCCAGCGGATTCTGATCGTAGACCCAGTCGATGAAGCGCCCGCCGCCCCCCACGGTGAGCGCCGCCGCGCGGATCTCCGGGGTCAGCGGGAGGAAGCCCGGCGCGTGGTTGGCGCCCATGCTGACTCCCAGGAAGGCGAGCGGCGCCGACAGGTCGAGCTCGGGCGTCCCGTCTCCTGCGTCGCATGCCGCGTTGGACGGCAGGCAATCGAGAGCGCCGAGCTGCTGCACCATCCGGACGAAGGCGATCTGCTCCGCGGCATCCTGCAGCTGGTAGTCCGGAGGCTGCGCGAAGCCGAGCAGGGAGAAGATGTAGGCCTGCAGCTGGATCTGGAGCGATGAGCCCAGGTCGAGGGCGCAGGGCGGCCCGGTCGGATTCAGGATCTCCCGGTTGGTGACGTCGGTGAAGCCGATGACCGCGTAGCCGCCCTGCGCGACGGAGCCGCTCCAGCCGGTCAGACGCGCGACCCGCCGCACCTCTTCCTCGGCGCAGCCCGGCGAGCCGTGCTGATAAATCACGACCGGGACCGGACCCGAGAGCGCGGCGCTCGGCAGGGCCAGGACGAAGGGGATCTCCGTCGTGCCGTTCTGGACGGGCTTCCCGTCGGAATCGCGGTTGAGGAGGAAGTTGGGCGTGGTCTGCCGGAAGCTCGGCGCCTGCCAGGTGCCATGGACCAGTGCCGCGAGCCCCGACGACGGCGTGACCGAGTCGATCGAGAACGCCGGCGGCGGCGCGGCCTGGATCTGCCGGTACATCTCGAGGCGGTCGTCGGGAATCGACTCGAGGCTTCGCACCGAGATCGAGAGGACGAGGGCCACGTCCTCCGGCGGGTAGGTCACGTCGCCGTACTCGTTGACGTCGTCGAGGACGCCCCAGGCCAGCTCGCGCACCCGCGTGATCGCCGCATCCTCTCCCGGAACGGGGTCGGCCAGAGCCGCCGCGAAGAAGGACGACGGTGCCGCCTCCGTGTAGCCGTAGTGGTCCCGGACCCGGCGCGTCACGATCAGGCCGTAGCGGCCCCGCGAGCGCAGCGGAATCGAGGGGTGGAAGACGTAGCCGTGGGCGGCCAGCTCGATGGGGACGCGCTGGCCGCGCGTGGGCGAGCCGGGAGTCAGGTCGAAGAGGCCCATGGGCGCGAGGGGGTCGAGTGAGTCCTGCGGCTCGCGCGGGAGGGATCCCCAGAACTCGTAGCGTTCGAAGGGGATCACGAAGGGGGCGATCGGGGAGAAGCCGTCCAGGGTGTTGGGCACCCCGAGCAGGCCCTGGACGAGCACCGTCGCATTGCCCGGCGGAAGGCTGGGCATCGCGATCTGGACGTGCTTGCCGGTCGGCGTGGTCGGATCGTCCACCAGCCAGAAGTCGTCCGGGAACGGCACCGTGGTGCGCGGGTCCGTGCGGTCGTACTTCGCCTCCACCGGGAAGCCGCCCGACGTCGTGAAGAGGATGGTCTCGGTGCCGGAGCCGGTCGGCACGGTCACCTCGCACGCGGCGGAGGGCGGCAGCGCGGGGGCGGGATTGATCACCACCAGCACGCCCGAGCGATGCGCGATCGTCCAGGGGAGCTCCGTTCCGTCGCAGCGCAGGGAGACGCGGGAGACGTTTCCCGGAGGCGAAGCGAACTCGAGCTGGATCCACTCCGCCGGGATGACCGAGGTGGCTCCTGCGGCGGGGTGGCTCGACACGAGTGCCGGGAGCGCCGGCTGGGGCGCGCAGCGGGCCCCCAGCCCCAGAAGGAGACAGAGCGGGAGGAGGACGAGACGGCGCGCGGGGGGCTGGGCCATGTGACCACCGTATCATGCGCGTGTAGGGCGGAGCTAGAGCGGCTGGGCCATCACCCGGCGTCCCTCGGGCGTGCGCAGGGTCATGCGGTGGTACAGGTGAGGCGCGATCGGGTTCAGGATCGACAGCGTGCCCCGCTCCCCGTCGATGCGGGCGCTCGCCTGGGCGAGCCGCGACGAGAAGAGGGAGCAGCGGATCGTTCCGCTGGCGCCGCTGCGGAAGCGGAAATCCGCCTCGAACCCACGGTGGCCCCCCTCAGCGGCCGGTTGGTTGATTCCCGAGTCAACGGAAATGCCCGAGCCTGCGACCGGATTCCCATTGACTCCGGGTCATGTTCTGAGTAGGTTCAGCCGCTCAGTGTCCCCGACCACCCACAGAGAGGCGACCGCCCTGTCCATGATCGACCGGAGCCACATCCGACCCGCACGGCCGCGCGTACCGGCGCACGTCGCAGCGTCCGGCTGTGGCGGTGCGAAGTGGATGGCGCCGCCGCACCGCACGGCGCCCGGTCTCCTCTCCAACGGTGGGATGGGGGCTCAAGCGGCACCCTAGGTAGCTGGAATCCCCAGCCGCCGGGTGCCATGGCAACCGGCAGGCTGAAGCGTTCGAGGGAACGCACCAAGGGATTCCAGATGACCACAGCACACCGCACCTCCGATCTAGAGCTCTTCGAACGCTCCACGGACCAGCCCTCGCGTCTGCCGGACGAGCTGCGCCTCCGGCTCGAGCAGGCGTTCGACGGTCCCGTCCTGGTGTACGCGCTGGCCGACCTGGACGGGGAAGCGGCCTTCAGCGAGTGCTGGGTGGCCGTGGGCCGCCGCCACCTGGCGGTGGCGCGGACCCGGCGCCTCGACGTCTTCCCGCGCAGCGACATCAGCGGCATCACCATCGAAGACGGGCTCTCCTGTCGCACGCTGCGCATCCTGGGCGGCGACGACGCCCCGCCCCTGGCGGCGCTCCGCTTCACCCAGCGTCAGCGGCGCGGCATGGAGGCGCTCGCCTTCGTGCTGGAGCAGGGCCTGGAAGGGCGCGAAGTCCCGACGGGCGATCCCGACGAGGCCTACGTCGACGGGGTGGTGCGCCCGATCCGCGACGCCCAGGCCCTCGTGGTGCCGAAGCGGCTGGGCGTCCTGTGGCGGCTGCTCTCGTACCTCCGGCCCTACCGTCGCGAGGTGACCCTCGGGATGGCGGCGGCCGGGGGCATCACCCTGCTCTCGCTCGTGCCGCCCTTCCTCACCGGCCACCTGGTCGACGACGTGATCGGACCCGTCCAGCGCGGCGAGATCGCGGGCTCCGAGGTGTCGACGATCGCCTGGCTGGCGGTCGCCGGGATCGCGCTCACCTACCTGCTGCGGCAGGTCTGCGCCTGGGTGCGCCTGCGCCTCATGGCCATGCTCGGCGA
>JANQFA010000063.1 GCA_028278065.1 Myxococcota bacterium | reverse complement strand
TCTCCTGGAGGTAGAACTCCAGGATGGACTCGCGGTTCATGAGATCCTCCACGTTGGGCTGGGCCTTCTTTGCGGCGATGTTCTGCGCCGGCGGCGTCGGGACCTCCTTCGCGATCGGGGACCGCGTCGCGCCCCTCGTCTGGGGCGCTGGGGCGCTCGTCTCCGGCTGGCTCGCGCGGCGGTGGAGCCGGATCTACCCTTCGGGACCTGCTCCGCGCCTCACTCGCGCAGCTCGACACTGACGGAGTAGTCGCCGTGCGCCCTGGTCTTGGTCTCACCGGAACTGCTTCCGAACCCTGTCGCTCGCGATCCTGGAGGCAGGGAGAAGAGTCCAGGAGCCACGTAGACCTGCCACTCCTCTGGCGCTCGCGAATCCGTGCGAGCTCGGACATGGCAAGCCACGCTACGGCCGGCGGCGCACGCTTGGCGGGGTCTTTCGGGGGCGTGCGGTGAGTCAGCGGGCCACGGTGCGTCGGCCCCCGGCCGTCCTGTCCCCCAGCAGCAGAGGCCGTTCCATCTTTCCGCTCCCGTAGCAGGTTGTAGTAGAGCTTCCGCGTGTGAGCGGCACAGCCTGGAAGCGTGTACGGACGTTCCCTCTCTGGTGCGTCACCGTCCGCCTGCACCGAGCGATCACGTGCAGGATCGAGGACGGCCGGAATTCTGGACAGGTGCGTACCGCGGGCGGGGGGAGTAGAATCGGGCCTACGTCGCCGGGAAGTGCCATGGGTCGCGCGATCCGCCTCGCAGCACTGCTCGCCATCGCGTCCCTCTCCATCGGTTGTTCGCGGGACGATGGGCCCTACGACGGGGCGCGTTTCCTGGTACTGGTCGCGCCCGGGCAGGGCCAGGCAGAGGTAGAGGCGGCGGTCGGCGAAGTGATCGACGCCGCGACCCGCGTGGAGCCGCTCTTCGCCGACCTCACGTCCCGCCCGCTCCCCGAACGCATGCGGCGCAGCTTCCGGGTGCTCACCAGGTGGATCAGCGACGAGAACCCCTGGCAGGTGGCCGCCAGGATTCTCGAGGCCGGCGGCTTCGAGCGCGTCGAGCCCGATCTGGACGACGCGACCGTGCGAAGCGACATCGAAGGAGTTGCGCAGCTCTCCTGCTTTGGCGACGAGGGGGTTCCGGCGCCGTCCGAGCGGGGCTGGGCGCTGGTACGGCTTCAGGTACCCGAGGCCTGGGCTCTACCACCGGCGCCGGGGGGCTCGGGGCAGGGACAGGGCGTCCGGGTCTGCCACCCGGACACCGGGTGGGCGGAGCACGTCGATCTGGACGCCGACCGCTTGGACCTGGCGTCGGCGTGGAACGTCCTCGACGCGAATGACGACGCGGAGGACCCCCTCGACTACGACTTCCCCCTGGCGAGCCGAGGGCACGGCACGGCGACCGGGAGCGTGATCATGAGCGCCGGCGGGGTGCAGCCTGACGGGAACACCACGCCCCCGGGCGAGATCACCGGCGTGGCCCCCGCCGCCACGCTGGTGCCGCTGCGCACGGTGAAGAGCGTGGTGCAGCTCTTCGACTCGGACGTGGCCGCTGCCGTTCTGATCGCCGTGGCCTCCGAGTGCGACGTGGTCTCCATGAGCCTGGGGGGGCGGGCCTTCTTCGGTCTCGAGGACGCCATCGACTTCGCCGTGTCCCAGGGATTGATCATCGTCGCCGCAGCCGGCAACTGCGTGGGCAGCGTGGTGGCGCCGGCGGTGTACCCGGAGACGATCGCGGTGGCCGCCAGCAACGCCGAGGACGAGCCTTGGCACGGCTCCTCTCATGGCGAGGCGTTGACGATCGCGGCGCCCGGGGAGGACGTGCACCGGGCCAGGCGGGACCAGCCCAACGAGGCACTGGACCAGGTGGGTCCCAGCGACGGGACGTCCTACGCCACCGCCGAACTGGCAGGAGCGGCTGCGCTTTGGCTGGCCTTCCACGGCCACACGGCGGTGGAGCAGGCCCGGGCGCCCGGCGAGCGGGTCCAGGATGTTTTCGCCCGCGCGGTGCAAGCCGCAGCGGTGCCGCCACCGGGATGGGACACGGAAGAGTACGGCCCCGGGATTCTCGATGTGAAGAAGCTCCTCCAGTACCCGCTGGTGCTGCCGCCGACGCCCGGGGCGCCGATGGTCTCGCGGCCTTCGAGTGCCGAGCTGGGCGAGATCGGGATCCTGGCCCGCACCCTAGACCGCCCGTTGGCGGCGGTGCGGTCAGATCTGGTGCGGCAGTTCGGCCAGGAGATTCTCGAGCCGGGTGTGCAGAAGGTCGTGCTGCCCGAGCTTACGTACTTGGCGCTGCGGCAGCCTCGGCAGCTCGAGGCACTGCTAGCGCGGCGGCCGGGAGCGCCGGGCGGTGCCGCCGACGCAACAGCGGGACTCGAGCTCTCGGAGGAGGTCGCGAGCCGCCTCCGCAGCCAACGGGAGAACCAGCCATGAAGACGCTCGGGGCGCGAATCGCGCACTTGCCGTGCCGCGCGGTCTTGTCCGTCGCGCTGACCCTTTCCCTAGGCGCCTGTGCCCGGCAGAGCCAGGTGGCTGAGGTCTCGAACGAACGGATGGCAGCCGCCGCCGCGGATCCCGCCTCCGTCCGACGCATCAAGAGCAGCCGGGTGATCGCGCGGATCGAGCCCGCCGGCGGGCCGGACGACGTGGCGGGCGTTGCCGCCATTCGCGGCCGGCTGAGCCGGTCCCTGGCCAAGTACACGCAGAAGCGGGACCACGTGCGCTGGATCGAGGGAACGCCGCTGCTGGTGGTGGAAGTCCCCGCCGAGGGAGTGGTCGAGCTCAAGCGCAGCGAGGGCGTGGCTGCCGTCGTCGAGGACTACATCGACCGGCCCTACCTGCTCGAATCCGTGGCTGTGATCGACGCACCGGCCGCCTGGTCCGCAGGCGTCGAGGGGAACGGCCAGACCGTCGTCGTGCTTGACACGGGCATCCAGCGCAACCACTCCTTCTTCGCCGGACGCCTGGTGGGCGAGGCGTGCTTCTCTTCGAACGTGGTGGTGGACAGCGCCACGTCCCTGTGTCCCAACGGCGGTACCCAGCAGTCCGGCACCGGCGCGGCCGCGACCTGTCCTGCGAACGTTGACGGCTGCGGCCACGGAACCCACGTTGCGGGCATCGCTGCCGGGCGCGCGGGCAACAGCTCGGCAGGCACGCTGCACGGCGTCGGGCGCGGCGCGGACATCGTTGCGATCCAAGTGTTCTCGCGCTTCGATGATGCCACCATCTGCGATGGGGCGCCGCCCTGTGCGCTCACCTACACCTCCGATCAGATTCGCGCGCTCCAGCACGTCCGCAACATCGTGGCCAACCAGCGCGAGGTGGCGGCCATCAACATGAGCCTGGGCGGGGGCTTCTTCCCGAATCACTGCGACGGCGATCTGCGCAAGGGGCCCATCGACGCGCTGCGGGCCATGGGCATCGCTACGGTGATCGCCTCAGGGAACGACGGCTTCTTCAGCGGAATCGGCGCGCCAGCCTGCATCTCCTCTGCGGTGAGCGTGGGCTCGACAACCAAGACCGACGGGATCTCGGGCTTCTCCAACAGCGCTACCACCCTCGACCTGCTGGCTCCGGGCAGCAGCATTCGCTCGTCGGTGGACGGCGGCGGCTACGGCTTCAAGAGCGGCACTTCGATGGCGACCCCCCACGTGGCTGGCGCCTTCGCGGCCCTCAAGTCCCAGGAGCCGACCCGCAGCGTCGACGACATCCTGACGTTGCTCGAGGACACGGGTCTAGCGCTCCAGGACCCGCGCAACGGCGTTACGGTGCCGCGCATCGACCTGGGCGAGGCGGTGAACGGCCCGAACTCGACCTGCACGTCCTGGTGGTGCAACTGGTGGCCGTGGTGAGGCGCGGCCGGCGCCGGGTGATCGTGGTCGCGAGCGGCGGGCGCGGCAGCGCGACGACGACCGGGCCTGGACCGACCCGGCCTGGATCAACCACCCGGGTGGCTATGACCTAGACTCACTGCTGGGTGTATCAGTACGGCTTGTCCGGTCGGTCCACCTGTACCTTGTCGACCCACGGCGAGTCCTCCAGGGCCTTCACGTGCTCGCGGGGCAGCTCGATCACGATCATCGGCAATCCCTGGATTGGTTCGGCGCTTCGGGCGCCGAGTTCGTGGGCGAGGCGCTGCACTTCCCGCAACGCCTCTGCCTCGGAGTGTTTGGCGTCGGGGGCACGGACCTGCGCGATCACCCGGACCATGTCCTTCGACGCGGGAGGGGGGGGCTGCACGACCTGGGCCTCCTGATCGGGCGGGGCGACGGTCTCCGAGACCGGCTCGGCGGGGGAGGGGCGCTCCGAGGGCGGCAGAGTCGACGGCCCGGGCCGGCTGCCGGCACCGGCCGCGCAGGCCGCCGCGGCCGCGACAGTCGTCATGACGAGGAGTGCGAGACGCTTCACCATCGCTCTGTCGGACGCTCCCGCGGCCCGCTTTGTTCGACCGACTAGCCAAGGGTAGCTGACCTCCCGGGCGAGGCGCGCCGGACCGGCGGCGTGGGGGCCCCCCTCGCGCCGCGAGAGCGCATCGGATCCCGCGGCTTCCGGGGCGCCCAATCGCGAACTAGGGCTGCAGCCAGAGAGCCCCGCCGATACGCACCGTTCCCGGTGCGCGCCCGCGCTCTTCGGGTTCTTCCAGCGCCGAGCGCGCTCGCCGGCGTCGTCCGTCGCCGCCGAGGTAGTAGGTCTCGGTCGTGGGCGCGTCGCGATGGCGGGCCAGGGACTCAACCTCATCGCGTGGGACCCCGGCTTTGCGCGGCGCGGTGGAGGTCGTGTGCTGGATCGCGCGGAAGAGGGGAGCGCCAGCTTGGAAGCGCCATCCACTCCGCGCGCTTCGGTGTCGAGGCATCGAGTCCGTCTGCATCGCCCACGGGAATCCTTCCTCGGGTCGACCGGTCCGTGTAGTATGATCGGGCCAGGAGGCCTCGAATGGACCGATTCGATGGGAAGATCGCCGTCATCACCGGCGGCGGCACCGGCATGGGGCGCGAGCTTGCGCGGCAGCTCGCGGGGGAGGGCTGTC
>JANQFA010000051.1 GCA_028278065.1 Myxococcota bacterium | reverse complement strand
TCGGGATCGAGCAGCACCCGCCGAAACGAGGGGCCGTCGAACGCCTCCGCCAGGAAGTCGTCCATCCCCTGCGTCGCCAAGGCGAGGGCGGACGCCATCCGCGCCTTCTTGATCGTGCCTGGGACCTGCCACCCCGCGAGCAGACCGAGCGCAGCCTGGTCACCGTAGATGGTCTCGAGGACGCCGAACTGGGAGCCGAAGTAGAAGGGCGCCAGCTTCCGCGCCGTCTCGCTCTCCCGCTCCTCGAGCACGAGGGCCGGAAGGTCGAGGCGCGCGCGCATGCGGTTCGTCTCGGCAAGCAGCCGGGTCGTCAGATCTGCGCCATCCACGATGTCGCCGGCGGCGCCGTAGCGCCTGGACTCCCATTCACGCGCCTCGTCGCCGCTCGGCGTCACGCGAACCTCGAGGACGTGGTAGGCGAGGAACCTCCCCGCAGCGCGTGAGGCGATCTCGATGACCGCCGTGTCGTCGTCGGGGACCACCGGGCAGGACGCCTTGAACCGCGGCAGGCGAACGCTCTCGTCGAACTCGCAGACCCCGAAGCCGAGCTCGCCGTGGGTCACCTCGCCGAAGACCTCTTCGCCGTGGGAGAGGAGCTCCCCCTCCAGCCGCACCACTCCGGCGTCGGGGAGGAAGGGAATCGGCTCGATGAGACTCCGGCGCCGGGCCGAGACGAAGGCGACGACCACGCGGCTGTCACGCCGGACCGCCGCGATGCCGACGCTCTCGGGCCCGGTACCGTGGTTGCTCCGGATCATCTCCTCGATCTGCGGCCTCCAGGCGTCGAGCAGCTCTGCCTCCGTCTGGTCGACGAACGCCTCGCCCGAGACCCAGCCGACGCGCTGTCTCGCCGCCGTGGCACCACAGCGGCCCGCCATGTAGCGCCTCAGGATGTGGGGAGGGAGGCCCTCGTTCTCGAGGATGAAGGCCGCGAGCTCCCGGGCCGCGCAGCGCATCGACTCGGAGGCCACCACGAGCCCCGCACGACCGCCCATGGCGTCGAGGAGGACCTCGTCCCAGACGGTCGCCGCCTCGATGGGGACCTCTCCGATCCGATCGGGGAAGGGCCCGACCAGGGTCCAGCGGTCCACGTCCACGATGCCGTCGTGCGAGACCGGGTCCAACGGCGGCTCGCTGGCCGCCAGCCGATCCACCTCCCCGGGGGTCGGAAAGGGCCCGCCGGCAGGAGCGCTCCCCGTGCCGGCGCAGCCGGCGGCGAGGAACAGGAGCGCGAGACAGAGCGCGGTCGGGTTCGTCGGGGAGGCCGCCACGCCGACGATTCTACACCGGCCGGCGACGCATCGGGGATCTCTCGGCCTAGCCCGTCAGGAGCCCCAGCCGCTCCGCCACCACCGCACGCACCGAAGCGGAGACCGCGTCCGCGTCGGCCTCGCCCGGGAGGCGCACGATCCAGGGGCGCTCGATCTGCCCGAAGACGGCTGCCACGCGCTCCAGGAAGGCGATGTTCTCGAAGATGGGCTCGGCATGCCCGGTGCGCGTCTCGGTTCGGGTCAGTCCGCCCTCGGGCGTCACCTCGAGGAGGAGCACCAGGTCGGGCGCCGGGAAGCGGGCCTCGCTGTCCGCGAGGATCGCCCGCCAGTCGAGACCCCCGGCTCCCTGGTACGCGACCGTCGAGAGGTAGTAGCGGTCGCACACCACGACCTTCCCGGCCTCCAGCGCGGGCTCGATCACGTCGCGCACGTGCTCGGCCCGGTCCTCGAAGAACCAGGCCAGCTCCTGCTCGGGGGCCACACGCTGCTCCCCCTTCAGCATCTCGCGGATGCGGCGCCCGGCAGGGCCGTCGGTGGGCTCGCGGGTCTCCAGCACGTCCTGCCCCGCCTCGCGCAGCGCATCGACCAGGCGCGCCACCTGGGTGCTCTTGCCGGAGCCATCGATTCCCTCGAAGACGATGAAGGACCCGCGTCTACCGCGCTTCACGCGGAGCCCGTGAGCGCGCGTTCACGAGGACGCGGCGAGGACGCCCGACCCGACGCGCAAGTGCGCGAGCCCGCAGGAGATGCCCGCAGCGTCGGAGACGGCACGGGGATTGCTCTGGTGAGCGGTCGGCGTCGCGAGGCGCCACCCGCAACTGCCCCTAAATGGGACCGGGGGCCCGCGCGGGAGTGGAGTCGCCGGGCGGGAGCAGGGGGTTTCGGCGTGGGTTTGAACAACGGGGTGAGGCCCGCGTCGATGCTGCCGTCCGGCGTCTCTTTCCCGCCGCCGGTCGCGCTGGGGCGGACCGGCGGCGGGCAAGGGACAGGCTCAGCCGATCTTGCCGACCAGCTGGAACGCGATCACCAGGCCGTAGATCGCGATCGACTCGATGAGGACCATCCCGAGGATGTAGTTCACGAACATCGAGCCCGCGGAACCGGGGTTCCGCGCGATGCCGGCGGTGGTGTTGCCGGCCGTGAGGCCCTGGCCGATGCCGCAGCCCAGGCCGGCCAGGCCGACCGCGAGGCCCGCGCCGAGCCCGTAGCCCCAGGTCGCCGCACCGGCTGCGCCTTCCGCAGCGAACGCCGCGTTGGGCGCGAGCACCAGGACCAGGGCCCAGAGGAGGAACGTCCCGAACTTCCGCACTGTCATCTCTCCTTCTTGGCTGCTCGGGGGGAAGCGCGCCTAGTGCGCCTCGTCGAGAGCCATTCCGATGTAGATCATCGTGAGTAGCGAGAACACGAAGGCCTGGAGAAACCCGATCAGGATTCCGAGGCCCAGGAAGATGGCGGGCACGCCGATGGGGACCATGCTCAGGAAGACCGCGACCACCAGGTGGTCGGCGTTCATGTTGGCCAGGAGACGCACGGCCAGGGTGAGCATGCGCGCCAGCTGGAGCATGAACTCCAGCGGGAAGTAGAAGGGAGCCAGCGGGCGGATGTGCCAGGTCTTGCCGCCCACCTTGACGTCGAAGAAGGAGGGGCCCATGAGCTGGTGGCTGTACTTCCAGATGCCGTGCTTCTGGATGCCGACCGCGTTGTAGATCACGTAGGAGATGATCGCCCACGCCCAGGTCACGTTCGGGTCGACCGTACCGCCGCCCACCCCCGGGATGAGTCCCATCCAGTTGGAGAGCAGGATGAAGACGAACATGGTGCCGATCAGCGGCATGAAGCGGCGGTACTCGTCGCCGATCGTCTGCTTGCCCAGGGAGGCGAGCATCTCGGCGATGATCTCGCCGATGTTGCGCAGGGTGAGGCCGCGGTCCGGCAGGACTCCGCCGTCGGCCGCCGCGAGCTGTCGCTGGATCACCAGGCCGGCCAGGATCAGGAGGCCGGCCGCCAGCACGCAGGCCTGGAGGATCCAGGGAATGCCGAGCTGCTCGAGGGGGGCGTAGATGTTCACTGTTCGTCCTCGTCGACGGGATCGATCTCACTCGCACGCCACGCGTTCCAGAGGTCCCACTCCGGATCCTCGGGGTCCAGGGCCGGGGCATCGGGGTCGACGGCGGGGCGCATCGTCCAGGCGCCGATGACGGCGGCGGGCACGATGGCGGAAAGGCCGAGGACCAGCGCCACGGGATGGGCGCCGGCGTGCAGCGAGAACCCGATCGCCGCCGCCAGCAGCACGAAGCGCAGTCCGAAGAGGGCCACCCAGGGACCGCTGCCCGCCAGCTCGCCGGAGAAGAGCCGCTCCGACGCCGTGCGCAGCGAGCGGAAGTTCAACGCGCCGAAGGCGGCGCCCAGGGCCAGGCTCGAGGCAAAGGCCGGCGTCGACAGGGCCAGCGAGGCGGAGACCCCACCCGCGGCGATCGCCAGATTCAGCTTCTCGATCGGATCGAACTTCATCTCTTCTCTTCGGGATCCGCCCAGTCGTCCGGGTCCCGGTCTTCTTCGTCCCACTCTTCCCAGGTCTTCGTGGATCGCGGTGCCGCGGCGGCCGCCTCCTCCACCAGGTGGCGCATCCGCATGAGCCGCAGCACGAACGACCCGAACCCGATCACCACTCCCACGATCAGAAATGTCGGGGCTGTCTCGAATTTTTGGTCTGCCCAGTAGCCGAGGCCCATCGCGAGGAGGAGCGCGACCACCGCCTCGACCGAGCCCTGGTAGACCCCGGCGAAGCGCTTGCCCGCCGGCGTCCGGGTGCTGGGCCGATCGGTCATCGCCGCCTCCGGGGGACCGAGCCTCGAAGTTCCCGAGTCCGCGATGCTTTTCCGGCGCAGCGGGAGCCCGAAAACGGCGCGGAAGCTAGCAGAGGGCCCCAGGGCCCTCAACGCACGCGGGCGGCCCTGCGCAGCGCCCCGCGCGCCGCCTCGAGCGTCTCGTCCAGATCCCTGCGCCGGTGGGCGAGCCCGACGAAGCACGCCTCGAAGGGCGAGGGTGGGAGATAGACCCCGCGCTCGAGCATCCCGGCGAAGAAGCGGCGGAAACGCTCGTCGTGGGACTTCTTCGCGTCCTCGAACGAGCGCACGGGCCCGGGCTGGAAGAAGAAGCCGAACATCCCGCCGGCCTGGGCCGTGCAGAGCTCGACCCCGGCCTCCTCGGCCAGGGTCCGGAGCCCGTCCGCGAGTGCCGCCGCCGCAGTCGAGAGCTTCTCGTAGACGCCCGGCGCCTCGAGGCGGCGCAGGGTCTCGAGCCCCGCCGCCACGGCCAGGGGGTTCCCGGAGAGCGTGCCGGCCTGGTAGACCGGTCCATCCGGAGCCATCTGATCCATCAGGTCCGCGCGCCCGCCGAAGGCGGCCGCGGGGAGGCCGCCTCCGACCACCTTCCCCAGGCAGGTCAGATCGGGCGTGATTCCGTAGCGCTCCTGGGCTCCGCCCCGCGCCACCCGGAAGCCGGTCATGACCTCGTCCAGGATCAGCAGCGCGCCGTGCTCGCTGCAGAGCTCGCGCAGTCCCTCCAGGAATCCCGGCCGGGGCGGCACGCAGCCCATGTTGCCGGCCACCGGCTCCACGATGATGCACGCGATCTGGTCGCCCCAGCGCCGGAAGGCGTCGGCGACGGCCTCGAGGTCGTTGAAGGGCGCCTGCACGGTCAGCTCGGCGAAGGCGTCGGGCACGCCGGGCGAGCCCGGGATCCCGAGCGTGGCCACCCCGCTGCCCGCTCCCACCAGGAGGGCGTCCGCGTGCCCGTGGTAGCAACCGGAGAACTTGAGGATGCGGCTGCGCCCGGTCGCGCCGCGCGCGAGCCGGATCGCGCTCATCGTGGCTTCGGTACCGGAGGACACCATGCGCACGCGCTCGATCGACGGAACCGCGCGCTGGATCGCCTCCGCCAGCTCCACCTCCGCTTCGGTGGGAGCGCCGAAGCTGGTTCCGCGCGCCATCGCCCCGCGCACCGCGCGAAGCACGCCCGGATCCGCATGGCCCAGGATCAGCGGACCCCAGGAGCCGACGTAGTCGACGTACTCGTTGCCGTCGGCGTCGGTGATCCGGCAGCCCTTGCCGCGCTCGATGAAGCGCGGGTTCCCGCCCACGGAGCCGAAGGCGCGCACCGGGCTGTTGACGCCTCCGGGGATCGAACGGCGCGCCCGTGCGAACAGGCGCCGGCTCTTGCTGGTGGCCACCGACGCTCCTAGTTGGCCTCGGCAGCCGCGTCGTCCGACTCGGCCATCCGCGCCATCGAGGCGAGCTTCTCGTCGCCCGTGAGATCCATGACCTTGACGCCCTGGGTCGCCCGCCCCATGGTCGAGATGCCCTTCACCCTGCAGCGCAGGATGCGCCCGCTGTCGGTGATCAGCATGACCTCGTCGTCGTCCACCACCTGGGCGATCCCCAGCACGGGTCCGTTCCGGGTCGTCACCTTGATGGTGATGATGCCGGTTCCGCCCCGCTTCTGCAGGCGGTAGTCGTCCAGCGGGGTGCGCTTGCCGAAGCCCTTCTCGGTGATGGTGAGGATCGTGGCGCCGGGCGCGAGGATCTCCATCCCCACGACCTCGTCTGCGCCGGCCAGGCCCATGCCGCGCACTCCCCCCGCCGTCCGGCCCATGGCGCGCGCGTCGCTCTCCGCGAAGCGGATCGACTTGCCCAGCCGCGAGGCGATCAGCACCTCGCTTCCCGCACGGGTGCGACCGGCGGCGATCAGCTCGTCGTCGTCCGCCAGGTTGATGGCGATGATGCCGCCACGCCGGGGGTTCGAGTACGCATCGAGGGTGGTCTTCTTGACCTGGCCCTTGCGGGTGCAGAGCAGGATGCAGTCGCTCTCCTGTGCCTCGGCGAAGCTCCGCACCGGGAGCGTGGCTTGCACCTTCTCCCCATCGGTGAGCTGGAGCAGGTTCACCAGCGCCTTGCCGCGGGCGGCCCGACCCAGCTGGGGCATCTCCCACACCTTGAGCCAGTGCACCCGGCCGCGGTTGGTGAAGAACAGGATGTAGGCGTGGGTGGACGCGACGAAGAGGCTCTCGACGAAGTCCTCCTCCCGGGTTCCCATTCCGGCGACGCCCTTGCCCCCGCGCCGCTGGGCGCGGTACTGGGTGACCGGCGTGCGCTTCACGTAGCCGAGGTGGGACACGGTCACCACCATGTCCTCCTCGACGATCAGGTCTTCGGTCTCGATTCCCTCGACCGCGCCGGTGATCTCGGTGCGCCGCTCGTCGCCGTACTGGTCGCGCACCTCCTCCAGCTCCTCGACCACCACGTCGAGGATGCGCGCGTCGCTGGCCAGCAGGTCCTTGAGATCCGCGATGCGGGCGCGCAGCTCTGCGAGCTCGTCGATCACCTTCTGTCGCTCGAGGGCGGTGAGCGCGCGCAGGCGCATGTCCAGGATGGCCTGGGCCTGGCGCTCCGAGAGCTCGAAGCGCTCCATCAGCGAGCTCCGCGCCGAGGCGCTGTCTTCGGCCGCGCGGATGATCGCGATCACCTCGTCCAGGTGGTCGAGCGCGATCTCGAAGCCTTCCAGGATGTGGGCCCGCGCCTCGGCCTGGGCGAGGTCGTAGACCGTGCGCCGCGTGATGACCTCGCGCCGGAAGTCGATGAAGTGGCGCAGGGCCTCCTTCAGCGAGAGGGTGCGCGGGCGCCCGTTCACGAGGGCCAGCATGTTGACGCCGAAGGTGGATTGGAGCGGCGTCATCTTGAAGAGCTGGTTCAGGATCACCTCTTCGGGTGCGTCGGGACGCAGCTCGACCACGACCCGCATCCCCTCGCGGTTCGATTCGTCCCGGAGGTCGGTCACGCCGTCGACCTTGCCCTCGCGCACCAGGCCGGCGATCCGCTCGAGCAGCGTGGACTTGTTGACCTGGAAGGGGATCTCGGTGAAGACGATCTTCGTCTTCTTGCCTTCTTCGAAGTGGGAGCGGGCGCGCAGGGTGATGCTCCCGCGGCCCGTGGCGTAGGCGCTGCGGATGCCCTCGGTGCCGCAGATCATCGCGCCGGTCGGGAAGTCCGGACCGGGCAGCTTCTCGAGGAGATCGTCGAGGCTGCAGTCGGGGCTGCGCGCCTCGAGCACCAGGGCGTTCACGAGCTCGTTCAGGTTGTGGGGCGGGATGTTCGTGGCCATGCCGACCGCGATGCCCGTCGAGCCGTTGGCCAGCAGGTTGGGGAAGCGCGCCGGGAGGACCACCGGCTCCTCGACGCTGCCGTCGAAGTTCGGCTGGAACTCGACCGTCTCGCGGTCGATGTCGCGCAGCATCTCCTCTGCGACCCGGGCCAGCCGCGCCTCGGTGTAGCGATAGGCGGCCGGCGGATCGCCATCGACCGAGCCGAAGTTGCCCTGGCCGTCGATGAGCGGATAGCGGAGCGAGAAGTCCTGGGCCATGCGGACCATGGCGTCGTAGACGGACTGATCGCCGTGGGGGTGGTAGTGCTTGAGCACCTCGCCCACCACGCCGGCGCTCTTCGAGTAGGGCCGCGAGGGTAGGAGGCCCTCCTCGTTCATGGCGTACAGGATGCGCCGGTGAACCGGCTTCAGGCCGTCGCGCACATCCGGGAGCGCGCGGCTGATGATCACCGACATCGAGTAGTCGAGGAACGAGCGCCGGACCTCGGCTTCGATGTTCACGCCCGGATGGGCCGGCGGGAGGGGACCCTCTCCGCCCGGGTTCTCGTCGCTGGGATCGCTCGGAGGCGTCTCTTCGGCCATGTCTCGTCGCTAGATGTCCAGATTCTGGACTTCGAGGGCGTTCTTCTCGATGAACTCGCGGCGGGGCTCCACGTCGTCGCCCATCAGCGTGCTGAAGGCCTCCTCGGCCTCGATCTCGTCTTCGACCTTCACCTGCAGGAGGGTACGCAGGTCGGGGTTCATGGTGGTCTCGGCGAGCTGCTCCGGGTTCATCTCACCCAGGCCCTTGTAGCGCTGGATGCTGAGCCCCTTTTGCGCGATCTCGAGGACCCGCGCCAGCAGCTCCGGCGCGTCGCGGAGCTCCTCCGGGTCGGCCGCTTCGCGAACGATCCGGAAGGGCGCAGGCGCCACGCCCGCCATCTGGCCGGCGGCCGCAGTCAAGTGCTGATAGTCCGGCGAGCGCAGGAAGTCCGCATCGAAGACCGTGCGCAGCAGGACGCCCTGCAGGCGACGCTCGCCGACCAGGCGATGCCCTCCGTGCTCCGCGTCCGGCTCCACCTGCCACACGACGGGCGCCTCGGTCTCTCCCGTCGCTCCGAGCTCCGTGTCGATGGCGGCCGCGCGCTCGCGCAGCTCCGTCGCGTCGGCCAGGTCGCCTTCCACGAGCCCCGCGAGCACGGCGGCGCCGATCACATCGGTATCGAGCCGGCGCAGGCCCAGCCGCAGCATGACCCCCTCCCAGTCCCGCGCATGGGAGAGCAGCGTGCGGATCTCCTCGTCGAAGAGGACTCGCTCGCCGGAGGCATGGATCTCCACGTTGCCCAGCGCCACGTCCAGCAGGTACTCGTGCAGGAGTGCCTCGTCCTTGATGTAGCGCTCGGCGCGGCCCTTCTTCACCTTGAACAGCGGGGGCTGGGCGATGTAGAGATAGCCGCGCTCGATGAGCGGCTTCATCTGCCGGAAGAAGAAGGTCAGGAGCAGCGTGCGGATGTGGCTACCGTCCACGTCCGCGTCCGTCATGATGATGATCTTGTGGTAGCGGGCCTTGTCGGCGTCGAAGTCCGGCCCGATGCCGCAGCCGATCGCCGCGATCAGGGCCTGGATCTCGACGTTGGAGAGGGTCTTGTCCAGGCGGGCGCGCTCCACGTTCAGGATCTTCCCGCGGATCGGGAGGATCGCCTGGGTCTCGCGGCGACGGGCCTGCTTGGCGGTGCCGCCCGCCGACACGCCCTCCACGATGAAGAGCTCCGCCAGGGAGGGATCACGCTCCTGGCAGTCCGCCAGCTTCCCCGGCAGGCTGTGATCCGCCAGGGCGCCCTTGCGCCGGGCCAGGTCCCGGGCCTTGCGCGCCGCGGCGCGTGCCCGCGAGGCGTCCACCGCCTTCTGGACGACTACCTTCGACGCCTGCGGGTTCTCCTCGAAGTAGTCGCCGAGCTGTTCGTACACGACGCCTTCGACGAGCCCGCGGACCTCGGTCGTGCCCAGCTTCGTCTTCGTCTGCCCCTCGAACTCGGGTTGGGGAAGCTTCACGGAGATGACCGCCGTGAGCCCTTCGCGCAGGTCCTCGCCCGATACGTTGTCGGGAGAGCTCTTGCCGTTCTTCAGATGCGTCGAGATGTAGCGGTTGATGGCACGGGTCAGCGCGCCCCGGAAACCCACCAGGTGAGTGCCGCCCTCGACGGTGTTGATGTTGTTGGCGAACGAGTAGACGGCCTCGTTGTAGGTCTCGTTCCACTGGATGGCGATCTCGATGTCGACCGGGGTCTTCGCGCCCTCGGCACCGAACTCGCGCTTTCCGGCGAGCCGGATCGGCGGTGTGTGGAGGGGCGCCTTGGTGCGGTTCAGGTGCTCCACGAACGAGACGATCCCGCCCTCGTAGCAGAAGTCGTGCTCCTTCCCGCTGCGCTCGTCGCGCACGATGATGCGCAGGCCCGCGTTCAGGAAGGACAGCTCACGGAGGCGCTGGGAGAGCGTGTCGTACGAGAACTCGATCGACGGGAAGATCTCGCCGTCGGGCAGGAAGGTGACCTTGGTGCCGGTCCGCTCGGTAGTCCCGGTCTCCTCGAGGGCTCCCTGGGGCGCACCCCGCTCGTAGGTCTGTCGGTAGACCCGTCCGTCGCGACGAACCTCCAGGTCGAGACGCGCCGAGAGGGCGTTGACCACGGAGACCCCTACGCCGTGCAGTCCACCCGACACCTTGTAGGTCTTCTCGCTGAACTTCCCGCCGGCGTGAAGGGTGGTCATCACGACCTCGGCCGCCGAGCGACCCTCCTTCTCGTGGAAGTCGACCGGGATGCCGCGACCGTCGTCCTCCACGGTGACGCTGTTGTCCTCGTGCACGGTGACGGAGATCTCGCCGCAGAAGCCCGCGAGCGCCTCGTCCACGGAGTTGTCGACGACCTCGTAGACGAGATGATGAAGACCGTCCGGGCCGGTGCTCCCGATGTACATCGCGGGGCGCTTGCGGACCGGATCGAGTCCTTCCAGGACCTCGATGGAACTGGCGTCGTAGCTCACGAGACGTTCTTTCCGCAGGAAGCCCGGTGCTGGCCGAAGAAGAGATGGCAGCCGACCGGTCCCATTCCGAGCCCTGTTTCGGGGGGAGGTGGCGCAGGCGCCGTCCGAGACGCCTGGGGGAGCCTACTGAATCTCTAAGTCCGCGTAAAGACTCCGGGTTCTAGAATTTCGGAGCCTCCGCGCGGACTTGCACAGGAGTCTCCCGACGAGCGCGCTCAGAGCCTCATCGGCATGATGATCGCGAGCGCTTCGGGGTCGTCGGTGGGCTGGATCTGCATCGGCGACATGCCGTCGTTGAGCCCCAGCTCCACCTCCTTGGAGTGCGTCACCCCGAGGGCGTCGATGAGGTAGCGCGCGTTGAATCCGACGCTCACGTCCTCGCCGTCGTAGTCGACATCGAGCTCCTCCTGGGCTTCGCCCAGGTCGGGGTTGCTCGAAGAGATCTGGATGCGCCCTCGCGAGAGCTCGAAACGCACCGCGCGGCTGCGCTCGGCCGAGAGAAGGGCCACCCGGCGCAGAGCGTGGGCCAGCGGCTCGACGGCAAGGGTCAGTCGCTTGCCGATCGTGCTCGGCACGACCTGTCGGTAGTTCGGGAACTCGCCCTCGATGAGACGCATCACGAGCATGACGTCGCCCTTGCGCGCCAGACCGTTGCTGCCCTCGAAGGCCAGCTCCACCTCGTCCGCATCATCTTCGTCGACCAGCCGCTTCAGCTCGGCGAGCCCCTTGCGCGGGATGATGACGCCACTGGCCAGACCCTCGACATCCGGTCCCACGGCGCGATCCACGAAGGAAAGGCGATGGCCGTCGGTAGCGACCATGCGGATCTTCCCGCCATCCGGCAGGACTTCGAAGTAGACACCGTTCAGGTTGTAACGGGTCTCGTCGAGCGACGTGGCGTACATCGTCCGCTCGATCATCGTCGAGAGAACCGCCGCCTGGACCTTGACGGTCGTCCCCGGCGTGAACTCGGGAAGGGTCGGGTACTCCTCGGCCGCAGTCCCGGCGAGCACGAACTTCGCGCGTGCGCAGCGGATGTCCAGGTACTGATTCTCGGTCGTCGCTACCTGAACCGGCTCGTCCGGAAGCTCGCGCACGATCTCGAAGAGCTTCTTGGCTGAGGCCGTCACGCCGCCACTGGCCTCGACCTGCGCCTCGTGTACGCCGCGAATTCCCACCTCGAGATCCGTGGCGGAGAGCTGCAGACCCGCGCTCTTTCCCTTCTTCGGCGCCTCGATCAGCACGTTCGCGAGGATCGGCATCGAGTTCCGCTTCTCGACGATGGACTGGATCCGGGCGAGTCCCTTCTGGAGCTCCGCCTTCGCGATGGTGAACTTCATCGGCATCTCTCATTCTTCTTCTCTCTTTGAATGAACATGAAGAGGAGAAGAAGCAGCCAGGGGTGACAAACGGACAGAACCGGGAAAGACGCGCGAGTCTCAAGAGACTTCGCCTTGTCGGCAAAGACGGTCTCTCGGCTCGTGACCTCTCTCCCCACCTTCCCGGGTGGAGTCTACCACGGCGAAGCTGCTTGGAGTCCGACGGAACGTATAGGATCGGATCGGGAATCGTCTCTCTGTTCGGCGTGGCGGAGAGCCTGGGGCACGGCTACTCTGCCCGGCTCTCCGAGGAAGGCTCCGAGATGAAGCGGACCTATCAGCCCAGTCGTATTCGCCGTCGACGCAAGCATGGCTTCCGTGCCCGAATGAAGACCAAGGCAGGGCGCGCCATCCTGAAGCGCCGGCGGACCAAGGGTCGCAAGCGCCTGGCGGCGACGACCCCCTCCAAGTAGTCGCGATGGTGGGCTCGGCCCGTTTTCGACGGGCGGAGCGGCTGCGCAGCCCCCGGGACTTCAAGCGCCTGGCGGCTCGGGGACGACGAGCCTCTTCCCGTAGCTTCATCATGTTGGTCGCCTGCCGCGAAGATCACGGAGAGCCCCGGCTCGGGATCACCGCAAGCCGTCGCGTAGGAGCTGCCGTGCAGCGAAACCGGGTCAAGCGAGCGATCCGCGAGTGGTTCCGACAGGCCAAGGTCGAGCTGGACTCCCTGGATGTGGTGGTGATCGCTCGCCGGGGAGCGGCAGGCCTCGCGGCCAGCGAGGCACGGCGGGAGCTGGGGCGTCTGACCCGCGAGTTGTCGTCGTGATGGAAATGAAGCAGCGCGTCAGAAGGCTGGCGATCGTGCCCATTCGCGCGTGGCAGCTCGCTTTTTCGCCGTTTCTGGGACCGGCGTGTCGCTTCGAGCCGAGCTGCTCCCACTACACCGCTGAGGCTGTCGAGCGCCATGGCGTGACGCGTGGCGTCGCGATGGGCGCCCGCCGCGTGCTGCGCTGCCACCCCTTCCACCCCGGCGGCTACGACCCTGTCCCCTAGGGGAATCGCATCTTGGACCGAAACTTCCTGATCGCCATCAGTCTCTCCCTTCTCGTTCTCCTCGTGTGGAGCAACTTCGAGGCGCAGCGCCGCAGTGTGGAGGAAGGGGCGCCGGTGACCGCGGAGCCCTCCGCTCCGGGCGGTGCGCCCGCTGCGGGCAGGGCGCCGGCCGCGCCGCAGGAGCTCCCGGCACCCATCCCGGCACCGCGCGCCGCGGGGCCCGAGACGACCCCCGCGCCCGCCGCGTCTCTGGACAGCCGGCAGCCGGAAGAGCGGATCGTCGTCTACAACGATCTCTTCGAGGCAGAGCTCTCCAGTTACGGTGGCGGCCTGCGCCGCTTCGAGCTCAAGGAGTACGTGGACCGCTCCGTCCCCGAGAAGCCGCGCGTCGAGCTGACCACACTGGATACACCGGGTAGTGTCGCTCTGGAGACGCCGCTCGAGGGGCTGGGCTTCGGAGATCTCTCGAGAGCGGACTACAGCGTCGAGAGCCAGAACGCGCACACGGTCCTCTTCACGCGCAACTTCGGCGGCGTCACGGTGCGCAAGCTCTACAGCTTCGAGCCGGAGGGCTACGGCTACCGGCTCCGCATCACCGTCGAGAACGGGACGGACCGCACGCTGCTGCCGACCTTCGAGGTGCAGTGGCCAGCGTTCCATCGTGATGCCCCGGACTTCAAGGATCAGACCCTCATCGCGATGCCGTCGGGTGAGCTCGAGCGCTCCCGACTGGATTCGGTCGGGCAGACGGGCCTCTTCGCGTTCGGCGCGCTCCCACCGGAAGGCGCGGTCTTTCCGCGCGAGGTCGACTGGGGCGGTGTCGAGCTCCGCTACTTCCTCTCCGCACTGATCCCCGACGTGCCGCGCGAGGCGACGGCCCGCTTCATCCCGCTCGAGCCCGGCCGGGCCGCAGTAGTGGCCGTCGGCTTTCGCGCCATCGAGGTGCCGCCGGGTCAGAGCGCTGCGAGAGAGTACCGTGGCTACATCGGTCCCAAGGAGCCCGCACGCGTCACCGAGCTGGGCGCCGGGGTCGAGGCCTCGCTCAACCAGGGCTGGGCCTGGCTCGCTCCACTGTCGGCCTTCTTCGTCTGGGCCCTGCACGCCTGCTACGCGATCATTCCCAACTACGGCTTCGCGATCATCTTCCTGACGGTCCTGGTACGGCTGGTGACGGCACCGCTGACCGCCAAGCAGATGAAGTCGATGAAGAAGATGACCGAGGTACAGCCGCGCCTGAAGGAGCTGCAGGAGAAGTACAAGGACGACCGCCAGAAGCAGCAGGAAGAGATGATGAAGCTCTACCGGGAGACGGGTGTGAACCCGCTCGGAGGCTGTCTTCCGCTGCTGCTTCAGTTCCCGGTCTTCATCGGGCTCTACTACGCGCTCCAGAGCTCGATCGATCTGCGCCAGGCGCCGTTCGTTCTCTGGATCGACGACCTGTCCCTCCCGGAGACGCTCTTCACGCTACCTGGAATCGAGCTTCCGGTGAGGGTGCTGCCGCTCGTGATGGGCGCGAGCATGATTCTCCAGCAGCGCATGACGCCGAGCACCATGGACCCGGCCCAGGCGCGCATGATGATGACCGTGATGCCGGTGATGTTCACCGTGCTCTTCTATCAGTTCCCCTCTGGACTGGTGCTCTACTGGATGATGAGCAACCTCCTCGCCATCGGGCACCAGATGTGGATGAACAGGACTGCCGCGTAGTCATCTTCACGCGGCATTGAGGAGATAAGCCCTTGTACGATCCCAAATCCGAGCTCCAGGAGTTCATCGGCGACGACCGCGCCGAGGCCACGGCGAGTGCTGCCCAGTTCTTTGGCGTCGGCGAGGATGAGCTCGAGATCAACGAGCTCTCGGAGGCCCAGGTGTCCGGGCTCGCGCCCCGGGTCCTGATCGTGGCCATTCCCCAGGGCGCCCAGCGGCCCTCCCCGCGCGACGACGACGAGCGGGGACCGCGGGGACGCGGCCGGGAGCGCGGCGGCCGCGACCGCGAGAGAGGCGGCCGCGGACGCGACCGGGATCGCGACCGCGGAGGTCGCGGTGGCCGCGGACGCGATCGAGGGGGGCGCGGAGAGCGCCGCGATGACCGCGAGGATCGGGAGGACCGGGGCAATCGGGCAGAGCCGGTCGCCGCTGCGGCAGCACCGGTGCCGGCGGGGCCCTCCGAGGCAACCCGTGTCGGTGAGCTGTCGGCGGCGGGTGAATTCGTCGCCGGCGTGGTGGAGCGAATGGGCCTCGGGCCGTTCGAGATCGAGGACGGGAAGGACGGGGAGCTTGCCGTGATCCAGCTGCGCGGCGGGGCAGCGGAGTACCTGACCGGCGGCGACGGCCGCGCGGTCGACGCGATCCAGCTCCTCGCCAATCAGGCCGCGATGCGGATCGACGAGGATGCGCCCCGTGTCGTACTCGACGTGGACGGCGACCGCGAGCAGCGCGAGACGTATCTCGAGGACCTGGCGCAGCGCGCTGCACGGCGCGCCCTCAAGATCCAGCGCGCGGTCGCACTGGACCCGATGAACGGCGCGGAGCGCCGTATCCTGCACGTCGCCCTGCGCGACGTCGAAGACGTGGCCACGATGAGCACCGGCTCCGGGCGCTACCGCCAGGTGGTCGTGGTGCCGAAGGGCGCGCCGGAGTACGACGAGGCGCGCAAGGCGGCCGAAGAGGCTGCCAGCCGCGACGCCTAGGGTTCGCGGCCGCTGGCATGTTCCACGGGGAACGTCGGGGCCGGATGTTCCACGTGGAACAAAGGTGAGCACGGGCGGCCCCGGAGCCCACGAGTTGCTGGCCCGCGCGCTGGCAGAACTCGGCGAAGACATGTCCGGGGGCGCCGACGGGATCCAGCTGGAGCGGCTGGCCAGGCTGGCCGAGAAAGTCGCCGACTGGACCCGCCGCGTGGATCTGAGCTCCCACGCAACGGCTGCAGCCGTGGCCCGGCGCCTGGTGGCGGACGCGCTGGCCCTGGCCCAGGCGGCCCCTCCATTCGAGAGCATCGCGGATCTCGGATCGGGCGCCGGCTTCCCCGGCCTTCCCATCGCGATCCGCTACCCGGAGCGGCGCGTCACCCTGATCGAGTCCCGTGAGCGTCGGCACCATTTTCAGCGGTCCGCGATCCGGGAGCTGGGCCTCGCCAACGTCGTTGCACTCCGGGGCCGAGCTGAGGAGCTCGAGCCGCGGCCTCATGCCGCGGTGGTGGCCCAGGCGATGGCGGACCCGACCGAGGTCCTCGGCTGGATGCTCCCCTGGGCCGATCCGGGAGGGATCCTGCTGCTGCCAGCCGGCGAGAAGGCGCCCGAGCTGCCTTCCCACCCGGAAGTATGCGATTCGGCGGTGATTTCGTATCAGGTCCCACTGGGCGGGCCCCTGCGGACGCTCTGGATCGGGCGCCGCGCCGGCTGCTGACCCGGCTCCAGATGGGGCGCGACCTGGATCGCCGCGGGAGACGTGTGGTACGGTGAGCCGTTCCTCCGCCGGCCGGCCGGGGGATCGAGGGGTTTCCCCCGGGGGAGCCGCCTCAGGGGTGAGGAAATTCCAGGGCATGGAGCACTCCGGCCGCGTCTTCACCGTCGCGAACCAGAAGGGGGGCGTGGGTAAAACCACCACAGCGGTCAATCTCGCCGCGTCCCTGGCCGCCTGCGAGCGCTCCACCCTGCTGGTCGATCTCGATCCCCAGGCGAACGCGACCAGCGCGTTCGGCATTTCTAACGCGGAGCGTCATGTATATGACGCGCTCACGGGCGAGTGCGTCATGAAGGACCTGGCGCGCGCGACGGACCTGGAATACCTCCATATCGTGCCCTCCGGTCGCGACCTGGTCGGCGCCGAGATCGAGCTGGTGGAGGGCGAAGCCCGGGAGCGTCGGCTGGAGCGGGCCGTGGCGGACATCCGGGATCTCTACGAGTTCGTGATCGTGGACTGCCCACCCTCCCTGGGACTCCTCACCCTCAACGCCCTGACCGCCGCCGACGGCGTCCTGGTTCCGCTGCAATGCGAGTACTACGCGCTGGAGGGGCTGGCCGCGCTGACCGACACGATCGATCTGGTGCGGCAGCGGCTCAACCCGCGCATCGAGCT
>JANQFA010000218.1 GCA_028278065.1 Myxococcota bacterium | reverse complement strand
CCAGCTCCGGGGTCTCCGCGTCGACGAAGCCGTAGGAGTGGTCCTCGGGGCTCCAGAGACGGAACCAGGCGGCTCCCAGGCGCCGTGCGCGATCACCGGTGTCCACGGCGACGAGACCCGTGTCGCCGGGACGCGTGCCGAAGTCCTGGAGGAGCTTCGCCAGCTCGGGCATCGCCAGGGCGACACCCCGGGGAGGTCTCGTCCCGGCCGGATCCCAGCTGGCCGCCTCGTAGAGCATGTCTCCCAGGAAGGCGAGGTCGTCCCCCGTCGAGGCCCGTATCCGGGCGGGCTGTCGGCGCACCATGTAGCAGGCGTCGCGGCCGTCGGCCGGGCCCCACTCGGCCTCGGCCTCCTCCAGGGAGAGGCCCAGGGGTCGGAAGCCTGCCTTCTGGTAGGCGCGGATCGCGCGTGGGTTGTGGGCGCTGGGCTGCAGCCAGCACTCCACGACGTCGTGTCGCAGGCAGACGTGGTCGGCCAGGAGCTCCACGGCGGCGCTCCCGTCACCTCGACCGCAGAGCGCGTCGCGCGCCAGCCAGATGTCCAGCTCCGTGCGCCCCCGCTCGACGTCGATCGTGTTGCTGTTGATGTGCCCGATGTCGTCGCCGTCGCGCACGATGATGTAGCTCCGGCCCTGGAGCGGTGCGCTGCCGTCGAAGTAGTGGGCCAGGTAGTCGGTGCGGAAGCTCGCCAGGTCGGGTGGGCCCTCGGGATAGAGAAGCCGCACGTTGTCCTCCGAGACGGCCCAGGACCAGACCCGTTCGCGATCCGCCGGGGTCGCGGGCCGCAGGGCGATGCGGTGGCCCCGGATCAGCTCCCGCGCTGCAGGCGTCGCCATTCGAGCTCCAGCCGAGGCCGCAGGATCGAGGTCCAGAGCGCGTAGCCCTTCTCGTTCAGGTGCAGCCCGTCCCAGACGAAGAGCTCCTCGCGCGGCTCCCCCTCCCGGTCCAGCATCGCCGTGGCCACGTCCACGTAGACCAGGCGCGGATCCGCCTCGCACATCTCGCGGATCGAACGGTTCGCCCGCTCCATCTGCGGCCAGCGTTCTCTCCGCAGGATCGAGGGCTTCATGGAGAGGAAGAGGATGCGCGTCTCGGGAAGCTCCGCGTGGATCGTCGAGACCAGCTCCCGAAAGTCGTCGGCCACGCTGGCCGGGGACTGGCCGGCGGACAGGTCGTTGGCGCCGGCGTAGAGGACCACGACGCGCGGCCGCTGCGGGAGCACGATGCGCGGCGCGTAGTGCACGACGTGCGAGATCTGCGAGCCGCCGAATCCGTGGTTCACCACCGGCAGGGGCGCCATGTCGCGGGCCAGGGTCTTCCAGCGGCGGATGCTCGAGCTTCCGGTGAAGACGATTCCGCCCGGCTCGAGCCCCGACTCCTCGGCGCGTGCCTCGATGCTGCGAATGGCGGGCAGGTGGAAGGCCGCGTAGCGGTTGCCGTAGATCTGGGCGAGAAGCCAGCCGGCCGGCAGCAGCACGACGAGCGCGACGCCGCCTGCGATCCAGCGGCGCATCAACGGCGCCTGCGCGCGAAGTAGAGGAGCGCGTACTGCGCCCACACGATCTCTCCGCCGAAGCGGTGGATCGCTTCGCGGAGGCCCCCGAGAAGCGCCGCGCGCTGCGCGTCGGGCAGGGCGGCGTGATCGGAGTAGGTGGAGACGAGGCGCGCGTAGCTCTCGGCGTCGCGCCGGTCGGTCCACGGGAAGCGCTGGACCTCCGCGGGCTCGAACATGCCGGTGCGAGCGAAGCCGTCGATCACCCAGGGCAGCTCGCTCGGCGCCGCGTCTCTCAAGAGGCCCGGGGCGTGCAGCCGGTAGACCGCGTCCAGCTCCTTGCGCAGCTCGGGGTCGATCCCCGCCGGCCGGTTCCAGAAGAGCGCGGCGGCACCGCCCGGGCGCAGGCAGCGGCCCAGACGATCGAAGCCCTTCTCGGGATCGACCCAGTGGAAGGACTGGGCGGCGAAGGCGAGGTCGAAGGACGACTCGCGCAGCGGCCAGTCCTCGAAGCGCGCGTTCTCGATTCCGACGTTCGGATGCTCGCCCAGCCGTTCCGCGGCCAGCGCGGCCATGCGCAGACCGGGCTCGACGCACACCATGCGCCGACCGGAATTCGCGAAGAGGCGGGTCGCCTTTCCGGTGCCGCAGCCCACTTCGAGGATGGCGCCGTCGGGCGGCAGCGAGACCCGTTCCAGCACCCAGCGCACCAGCGCCTGCGGGTAGGAGGGGCGCAGCGCGTCGTACTCCTCGGCGAGATCCTCGAAGATCGTACCGAGGCCCGACTCGTGGGCGTTGTCAATCGGCAAGGGCGAACACCAGGAAGCTCTGCCGCTCCAGCCAGTCGTGGGCGGCCAGCTCGCGGTAGCCGGCGGCCTCCATCTCGCGACGGATCGTCTCGGGCGACGTGGCGTGACCGAGCCAGCGCACGAAGAGCCCGCCCTTCTCCCGCTCGTAGTCGACGATCGCCACCCGGGCGCCGGGGCGCAGGTAGCGCGCCGCCTTGCGGAAGTAGCTCTCGCGGTCGTCGAGGTGATGATAGGTGTTGGCGGTGAACAGGAGGTCGACGCCTTCCGGGATCAGGGGATCGTCGAGTGCCGCCGTCACCGTCTGTACTCGGTCGTCGTCCCGGCGTCTCGCCTCTTCGGCGATGTGGCCGAGCATGCCGTCGTCGACGTCCACGGCGAAGACCCGGCCCTCCTCGCCGACCGCATCGGCGAGCCGGAAGGTGAAGTAGCCGCTGCCGGCCCCCAGGTCGGCCACCCTCATGCCCGGACGGATCTGGAGCGCCTCGACGACGCGTGCGGGCTGCTGCCAGTCGTCGCGCCCGCCGGACTCGTACATCCAGCGCTTGATCGGACCGCAGCCCCCGGCCGCGACGCCCAGCACCGCCAGCACCAGGATCGTTCGGGTCCGAGATCCCATCGGGTGCGAGCGTATCACGCGCGAGCTAGAGGAGCCGCGTGATCGCGCGATGCACCACGAAGGCGACGGGGAGAAGTCCCGCGCCGATGGCGTAGGCCCCCCAGAAGCCGAGGCCGAAGCGCTCGCCCAGCAGGAACGGCAGGAAGAACGCGAGGGTCACCGGGATCGCGACGAAGATGCTGCGCGCCAGCTCGAAGCTGGTTCCGCTGTCCCCGTGCTGTGTATACGAGAGCGGCAGGACCAGCAGGGTGGCCACGGGCATCGCCACCATGAAGCCCGCGATTCCCGGGCTGCGCCGCGAGAGCCAGGCCGCGAAGGTGATGACGACGGCCGAGATGAGAACGTTCAGCACCTGGGTCATGGATCCTCCAGCGTGCCCTCCATCCTAGGATAGACTGGTCGTGATGCGTGAGGCGCGACGCAAGCTGAGGAACGCCCTGGGTGGCGAGGGGATGGTGCTGGCCCCCTTCGTCTACGACGGGCTGCAGGCCAAGCTGGCCGAGGCCGCGGGATTCGAGGCGGTCTACATGACCGGCTTCGGGACGGCGGCGGCGCGCGGCCTGCCCGATCTGGGTCTGATCGGCGCCGCCGAGATGACCCAGAACGCGCGCATCATCGCCGCGGCCGTGTCCGTTCCGGTCATCTGCGATGCGGACACCGGGTACGGGAATCCGCTCAACGTGATCCGCACCGTCGAGGGCTTCGAGGACGCCGGTGCCGCAGCCCTGCACATCGAGGACCAGGTCTGGCCCAAGCGCTGCGGCTTTCTCGGCGGCAAGGAGGTCGTCCCCGTCGCCGAGATGATCCCGAAGGTCCGTGCGGCGGTGGAGGCGCGCAGCGACCCGGACCTGGTGGTCATCGCACGGACGGACGCCCTGCAGCCGCACGGCTGGGACGAGGCGGAGAGCCGCGCGCGAGCCTATCGGGACGCCGGGGCCGACCTGGTCTTCGTCGACGGGATCCACGGTCTCGAGGATCTCGATGCCTACGCGCGCCGGCTCGGCGACCTCCCCTGCGTCTACAACGGACAGCTCGAGACGCCGGCGGCGATCGAAGCCCGCGGCTTCCGCCTGCAGATCCACATCGGCACCCTGACGGTCGCGTTTCGCGCCATGCGGAAGGCGCTCGACGAGCTTCGTGCGTCGGGGGCCGTGCGCGGCGACGGGGACGCCGACTTCGAGGCGATGGTCGAGTTCCTCGGCGTTCCGGAAGCGCTCGAGCGGGCGAGGAAGTACGAGAGGTAGGGGCAGCCGCCTCAGGCCGGGAGCTCGTCGATCCAGCCGGCGGTGGCACGCGCCAGCCCTGCGATCACCTCGTCGTCGCAGGTGCCGCTCTTCCTGGGCACGTGGAAGCCGTGGTCGGCCCACGGCACCTCGTGGATCCGGGCGCGCCTCCCGAGTCGCTTCACGAGGGGCCTCAACAGGTCGAGGTCCGCCAGCCGGTCGCGTTCGCCCTGCAGAAAGAGGAGGGGCTGCTCGACCTCGGCCAGGTGCGCCCCGCGCTCATCGGAGGGCCTTCCGGCCGGGTGCAGGGGGAATCCGAGGAAGACCAGCCCGCGCACGGCGGGCAGCTCCTCCTCGGCGGCGAGGAGCGATGTCATGCGCCCGCCCATCGACTTGCCGCCGGCCACCAGCGGCAGGCCGCGCGCCTCCTTCTCGGCGACCTCGAGCGCCGCGCGCACGGTCGCGAGGAGCGTCGTGCGGTGGTCCGGCCGGCGCTTGCCCGCCTGGGTGTAGGGGAACTGATAGCGGAGGACCGCGATGCCCCGCGCGGCCAGGGCGACGGCGGCGGCCTCCATGAAGCGGTGGTTCATGTCCGCTCCGGCGCCGTGGGCCAGCGCCAGGAGCGCGCGGGCCCCGCGCGGCCGGTCGAGCAGGGCCGACACCGCGTCGTCGCGCCCGGAGATCGGGATGCGGATCGCGCGTCGCCCCATCGCGTCACTCTACCGCGCTGCGACGGGCTGCTGCGATACGCTCGTGCCGGCGGCGAGGAGACGGCTTGAACGGAGGCGCGGTGCGGGGGCTGGAGTGGGCGACGCTCCTGGTCGGGCTGCTCCTGGCCGGTCTGGGCCTCGGCGTCTCACTCCACGAGGCCGGTCTGGTGGCCCTCCTGCCGGCCGATCCCGACGCCTACCGGGCGGCCCGCGAGGCATCGGAAGAGGGGATCTCCCGTCTCCCCCTCCCGATCGGCTTCGTCCTCCTCGTGCTCTGCCTGCTCGACGCCGGACGGGCGCGCAGCCTGGCCAGCGCCCGGGCGCTCCTGCGCGGCGGGACCGT
>JANQFA010000106.1 GCA_028278065.1 Myxococcota bacterium | reverse complement strand
CGCACGCGCTCGAGCTCGGTCTTGAGCTCGACGACCCGATGGGCCACCGGCGCGTCGCCGCCCTTGGAGCCGATCGTGTTGGCTTCGCGCCCGAACTCCTGGAGCAGGAAGTCGAGCCGGCGGCCGACCGGGCGTCCCGGCTCGGATTCGGCCAGCGCGGCGCGGAACTGATCCACGTGACTGGCCAGGCGCACCAGCTCCTCGGTGATGTCGAGGCGGTCGGCGGCCAGGACGATCTCGTGGGCGAGCCGCGCCTCGTCCCGCACCCCGGTCTCGTCCGCCAGCGCCTCGGCCCGCTTGCGCAGGCGCTCGCGGGCCGCCTCCCGGACCGTCTCCGCGCGCGCCTCGATCTCCGCGACGAGGCCGGAAACCCCGTCGAGCCGGCCCTGCAGCTCGCGCTCCAGGGCCTCGCCCTCGGCCCTGCGCATGGCATCCGCCTGGCGCGCGGCCTCCTCGGCCGCAGCGAGGAGCGCCTCGCGCAACAGATCGCGCGAGTACTCGTGCTCGACGAAGCGTGCGACTCCCGGCAACGCCAGGACGTCGTCGACATCGAGCTCGCCCGAGAGCCCGTGACGCTCGCGCAGGGTACGGGCCGCCTCCAGGTAGCGCTCCACGGCGGCCAGATCGACCTCGACGTCCTGGGCGGGAGCCGTGCCCGAGGGCATCTGGACCGAGAGCTCCACCTTGCCGCGGTCGAAGAACGGGAGCACGCGGGCGCGCACGTCGGTCTCGAAGACGGCCAGGACCCGCGGGAGGCGCACTCGCAGGTCGAGGTAGCGGTGGTTCACGCCGCGCACCTCGACGTCGAAGCCCGCACCCTCCACCTCGAAGTGGGCGCGACCGAAGCCCGTCATGCTGCGGATCATCGCGAGCCCTCCGCCGCCGCGATGGCGCTGGGCAGGAGGGCCTTCACCTCTTCCGGGCTTGCGGTCGCGGTGCCGATCTTGCCGAGCACCACGCCGGCAGCCGCGTTGGCCACCACGGCCGCCTCCAGGAGGGAGCCGCCGGCTCGCAGGGCCAGCACGAGCGCCGCGATCGTCGTGTCGCCGGCGCCCTGGACGTCGAACACCTCGCGCGCCGCGGTGTGCACGTCGACGCCCGCGCTGTCGCCCTCGAACACCGTCATGCCGTCCTTGCCGCGCGTGACGACGAAGTCGGCATCGCCCACGCTCTCGCGCAGCACGGCCACAGCCCTCGCCAGGTCCGCGGGCTGGCGCACCCGCAGCCGGGCGAGCTTCTCCGCCTCGCGGAGATTGGGCTTCACCAGCGTGGCGCCGCGATACGGCGCCAGCTCGTGCTTGGGATCGACCGCGATGGGAACCTCCGCCGCGTGCAGGAGGTCCATGGCCCCGCGGATCACCGGCTCGGAGAGGACGCCCTTGGCGTAGTCCTCGAAGATCACGCCATCGGCATGGCTCGCGCGCGCCTCGATCGACCGGAGCAGGCGCAAGGCCTCGTCACGGGAGACCTCGCGCTCGTCCTCGCGATCGAAGCGCACCAGCTGCTGGGCGCGCGCCACGACCCGGGTCTTGCGCGTCGTGGGTCGTCCATCGAGCGGGACCAGGCCGTCGGGATCCACGCCGAGATCCTTCACCAGGTCCGCGACCATGCGGCCAACCGGGTCGGAGCCGATGACGGCGCACAGCTCGCAGCGTCCGCCGAGGGCCACCACGTTGCGGACCACGTTTCCGGCCCCGCCCAGGGCCTGGGACTCGCGGGTGACGTGAACCACGGGCACGGGCGCCTCGGGGCTGATGCGATCGACGTCGCCCCAGAGGTACTCGTCGAGCATCACGTCGCCGACGACGAGCAAAGAGACCCGCGGGAAGGCATCGACGAGACCGGCGAGGCGGCCGGCGTCCAGCCCGTTCACCGCCGGGCCCCGACCGTCGGGCTCGGGAGCCTCACGACCGGCTTCCTCTAGACGGGCGCAGGACGCTCACGATCGGCTTCCCCGAGACAGGCTCGGCACCCTCACGGACGGCCTCCGGGAGACGGGGCGAGGCCTGCGCCGGCCGGGCAGCCACGCAGGTGCCACCAGAGCACCGCCGAGCGGCTGCGCCAGCGCTCCCGTCCCGAGCGCGAGACCAGGGCGCCCGGCAGGAGCACCAGGGCATAGAAGGCCGACTTGGCGAAGCGCAGGGCGCGCACCGCGGCGGCCTGGAGCGCACCGCGCCGGTTGCGGAAGAAGCGGTACAGCGAGGCGTGGTACTCGATGCGCGTGCGCGCGGGCACGAGCTTCTTCGAGGTGGCGCCGTGCACGTGCAGCACCTCCGCGTCGGGCAGGTGCATCACGCGCCAGCCGGCCTCGCGGATCCGCCAGCACCAGTCGGTCTCCTCGAGAAAGAAGAAGTACTCCTCGGGCATCGGCCCCACCTTCTCGAGGACCTCGCGACGCACGAACAGGCAGGCCCCGAGCACCGCCTCGACCTCGATCGGCTCGGCGTGAACGCGGCGCTTGGAAGGGAAGCGGCGCGGGAGCAGGGTCTCGAGGATGCCCTTCGGCACCAGCTCCGTGGCGAGGCTGGGGTAGTTGTGGATCGAGTTCTGCCGGGTCCCGTCGGGGTTGAGGAGCTGGGGGCCGACCACCCCCACGCCGGGGTGGTCGTCCAGGTAGCGGACGCAGCGCTCGAGGGCATCGTGAAGCACCACCGTGTCGTTGTTGAGCAGGACGGCGTGGCGCCCCGAGATCCCGGACAGGGCCGCGTTGTTTCCGGCGGCAAAGCCCACGTTGCGCTCGAGCGGAATCACGCGCACCCAGTCGAAACGCTCGCGCAGCGCCTCCAGGGTGCCGTCCCGGGAGGCGTTGTCGACCACGATCACCTCGGTCTCGATGCGGCCGGCGCCGCGCCGCGAGCGCACCTCGCGATCGATCGAGGCCAGGCAGTCGAGCAGCAGGTCCCGGGCGTTCCAGGTGACGATGACGATCGAGAGGTCGATCACGCGTCGCCCCCCGCCGGCACCGGCCGCAGGGCACCGTCCCCACGCCAACGCAGACGCTGCCTTGCGTCGAGCGCCGGCAGGGCTGCCGCCGCCACGCTTTCGGCATCGATGCCCGTCATGCAGCGGTGGTCGATGGGACACTCGCGCAGGTAGCAGGGCCGGCAGCCCACGTCGGAGGTCAGCACCCGGACCCGCTCCAGATTCAGATTGGTCTTCGCCAGGCTGGTCGGGCCCATCATCACGAGCGCGGGGACGCCGAAGGCGACGGCGATGTGGCGCGCTCCCGCGTCGTTGCAGATCAACACCCGCGCGTCCTCGATCACGGCCTTGAGCGTGCCGAGGTCGAGCTGCCCGGCCAGGTCGACGGCGGGCTGCTCCATGACGTCCGCCACCCGCGCGGTCACGGGTGCCTCGTCGGGCGTCCCCACCAGCACGACGCGTGCGCCGGCGCCGGCCAGACGATCGCCTACCGCGGCGAAGCGCTCGGCCGGCCACATCTTGGAGGGGCCGTAGGACGCTCCCGGGGCCAACACGACGCGCGGCTCGGCGGCGACGCCATGCGCCTGCAGGATGGAGCCGGCCCGGGCCCGCTCCGCCTCGGTGGTGAAGAGCTCGAGGTGGGTGCCACGGGCCGGAGCCCCGGCCGCCTCGACGAGGCCCAGGACGTGCCGCTCTCGGGAGACCCAGGCGCGACGCCGGCCGCTCCGGGGCGGCTCCACGGCCACGTCCAGGAGAGGTCGGCGCAGGTCGGTTCGATATCCCACCAGGCGGCGCACACCGGCGATCCGCATGTGCAGGGCCGCCTCGAAGGAGTCCGGCAGGCAGACCCCCAGGTCGAATCCGCCGCGCAGGCGGCGCAGGCGCAGCGCCTCTCCGGCCACCGCCAGGGGCCCTCGGCGGTGCGATTCGAGCGGCACCACCTCGTCCGCCCAGGGCGCCCCCGCGAGCAGCGGAGCCAGGCCCGGCTTGACCAGCGCGGTGATGCGCGCCGCCGGCCAGGCCGCGCGCAGGGCCCGGAATGCGGGCGTGGCCATCACCAGATCGCCCGCCCAGTTGGGCCCCCGGACGAGGATTTCCTCAGGATTGGTCATGGCTTAAGGGATCCCCGGGGAGCGGCCGGAGTCTATCAGCGGGCGCCCCGCCCTGCCAGAAGAGCGAGCATCCATCCGCGTGCGCCGCGCACCGGCTGGGAGGACCTCAGCGCGCGCCTCTCCCTGCCAGAAGACCGCGGGCTGCCGAGAGGACGGACTCGGGGCGGATCACCCTCATGCAGGTGGCAGCCGCGCAGCCCCGCCGACACGGGCTGCATGCCACCGGCACCCGCACGCTGGCCGAAGGGGTCTCGCGCCAGGGGGCGTTCTCCACCGGGTGGGTGGGCCCGAGGAGCTGCACCACCGGCGTGCCCATCAGGGAAGCCACGTGCATGGGACCGCTGTCGCTCCCCACGTAGAGACGGGCGCGCTCGAAGAGGGCAGCGAGATCCGCGAGGGAGGGCGTCTCCGGCGCGTGCGCAGCAGCGCCGGCCGCCGCGGCCACGATGTCGCGAGCGAAGCGCCGGTCGTCGCGGGCCGGCCCCGAGGTCACCAACACCGGCGTCCCGGCGTCCCCCGCCAGACCCCGCGCCACCTCGGCGTAGCCGGCCACCGTCCAGCGCTTGTGGGGCGTGGCGTCGCTCGTGCCCGGGTGGATCACGACGGGGGCGGCGATCTCCCCGAGCTCGCGGGCCATGCGCTCTCGCACCTCTGCCGTGATCCGCAGGGGCGCCGCGTCCGGCGGCGCCGTCACGCCGAGGAAGTCCACCAGCGCGCGATTCCGCTCGAAGCGCGAGGCGCGGCGCGGCTCCAGCTCCGCCAGCCGATTCGCGAAGCGCCAGCCCCACTCGCGCCCGAATGGGGGCGCGTAGGTCACCCGCTGCGCTGCGCCGCTGAGGCGCGACAGCGCTCCGCTCTTGAGGATGGAGTGGAAGTCGACGACGAGGTCGAATCCCGCGCCGCGCAGCGCGGCCGTGAAGTCCCGCAGGATCCGCCAGCCGCGCAGCCAGCGGAGGCCGACCAGCGCCCGCACCAGCTCGCTGCGCGGGAACACCAGGATCTGGTCGATCCACGGCTGGCCGCGCACCACGCTCTCGGAGGCGGGCTCGACGAGCCAGCTGATGCGCGCCTCGGGAAAGCCGGCGCGCAGGGCGGAGACTGCGGGCAGGGTCCTCACCACGTCTCCGACCGCTCCCAGGCGGATGACGAGGAGCCGATCGGCGTCGGGGGGCGCGTCCAAGGGGTTCTTGCAGGTCGCGATGGGTGGTGTCTCGCACTCGGGGAGGGCGACGGGTAGGATACCCGGCCATGCGGGCCCCGCGAATCATCGCCGCCTACGTCGTGCGCGAGGTGGTCCAGTACTCGGTCCTCGGGTTCCTGGTGTTCGCCTCCCTGCTCCTGACCCAGAACCTGCTCCGCACCCTGGCGGACCTCTCCGAGGCGGCGGGCGCCGCCGCCCCGGGCGATCTCATCGCGGTGATCGGCCTGCTGATGCCGGTCCTCGCCACCTACGCCCTCCCCGTGGCGTTCCTCTTCGGCGTCCTCCTGGCGATCGGCCGCCTCGCCTCCGAGTCCGAGGTGCTGGCCATGCGCGCCTGCGGGGTCGGCCTGCGCTCGCTGGTGATTCCGGTCCTGTTCCTCGCCTTCGTCGTCTCCGCGATCACCGCGCACCTGATGCAGAACGTGGAGCCGGACGTGCGCCAGGAGCTGCGCCGGGTGGTGAAGGAGGCGGCCACCCGGAGCCTGACGATCGACCCCGGCTCATTCCATGCGTTCGGAAAGCGCATCATCCACGCGAACGACTCCGAGCCCGACGGCACGCTGCGCGGCGTGGTCATCTGGGACAACACGGACCCGCGGCGACCCTTCGCCGTCTTCGCCGAGTCGGGTCGGCTGGCCTATCGCACCGAGGAGGCCATCATCCAGCTCGTGCTGAGCCGCGGCGACATGCACATCGAGCCGGCGGAGATCGGGCGCTACCGACGCATCGCCTTCGAGACCTTCGACTACAGCTTCGACGTGAGCGGCATCATGCAGAGCGACGCCGCGCGACTGCGCCCCCGCGACATGTCGATGGCCCAGCTCCACGAAACGCTGGACGTCGTGCGCAACGCGCAGACCTTCGAGGAGATCAAGAACCTCCCCGAGAAGCGCGCGGTCGCCTACGAGATGCAGATCCACCGGCGCTATGCGATTCCGGTGGCGCCCTTCGTGTTCGCCCTGCTCGCAGTGCCCCTGGGCCTGCGCCGCGTGCGGGGCGCGCGCTCGGCCGGTGCACTCACCTGCGTCGCACTGGCCTTCGCGTACTACGCACTCCTCTCCCTCGCCGAATTCCTCGGCGAGCAGGCCGGCGTCCCGGCCGCCATCGCGCTCTGGCTGCCCAACGCCGTCTTTCTCGCAGTCGCGATTCCCCTCCTGAGCCGCGCGCGCCGCGGAGAAGGCTGAGCGTGTCCCGGGGCGACCCGGGCTTCCGCCGGCTGCGCCGCGGCGAGAGCGAGGTCTGGGTATCGGCGCGCTTCGAGCGCGCGGCCGAGGCCGCGGGGCTCTTCGACGCGGACGCGGTGCTGGGCCGCCTCACGGGGGCCGCCGCTCCCGATGGCCGCGGACCGGTCGCCCGCGTCGCGCTCGGCGACGGGATCCGGATCGTCCTGCGCCGGATCCTCCACGGGGGGATCCTCGGCCCGCTCCTCGGGGGCGCCCTGGCGGGGATGGCCCGGCCACGCCGGGAGCTGGAGACCACGGCGGCCCTGCTCGACGCCGGCGCGCCCGTGCCCACGCCGGTGCTCGCCGTCGGCCGACGCGGCCGTGCAGGCCTCTGGCGCGCGGCGCTCGCCACCGTGGAGATCCCCGATTCCCGGAGCGCGCGCGAGCTCCTCACGGAGGGAATCCAGGCCGAGGAGCTCCTTTCGGCGGCAGCCGCTGCCGGAAGCGCGGTGCGCCGCTTCCACGACGCAGGTGGGCGCCACGCGGACCTCCACCTGGGGAACCTGCTGCTGCAGCGGGGCGCGGAGGGCTTCGAGGTCCGGGTGATCGACCTGGACAGGTCGCGCTGCGGCGCACCCCCCGACGCGTCCCGGCGCATGGCGGAGCTCGGCCGCCTCTACCGCTCGGCGGTGAAGCGTGGCGTTGCACCGCTCCTGGACTCCGGCGGCACGCGCGCCTTCCTCGACGCGTACGTCGGGGACGACGCGGCGCTGCTCAGCGCTCTTCTCGCGCATCGCGCGCGCGAGTCGCGCCGCCTGCGCCTCCACCGTCTCCACTACCGGCGCGGCTGAGCAGCGCGGGCGACTCGACGCCGCGAGCGCGCTGCCGACCGCCCGAGTCGGACTCGCGTGACTCGCCCAGGCACCAGCCGGAGTCAGACTCGCGTGGCTGGCCCAGGCACCAGCCGAGTCATACCGGCGTGGCTCGCTCAGGCACCAGCCGAGTCAGCGCAGGCGCGCCTCGAGATCCGCGAGGAGGCGCTCTTCGTCGGAGACGCGCAGCTCGAGGGTCAGCACGCGGAGGTCGTCGTCGCCCACCCAGGCGGGGAGAATCTTCAGGGCGTCCTTCTCCGTGGTGACCCAGAGCGGCGCGCCGAGCCCGAGGCCCTCCACGTCCCGGGCGCGGTAGCGGTGATGATCGGCAAAGAAGCGCTCCGCCACGACACGGGCGCCGAGCCCCTCCACCGTCCGACGCAGCGACTCCGGGTTGGCGATTCCCGCCAGCAGACCGACGTCCGCGGACGCCAGGCTCGAGGGCCGCTCGACCTCACCCCCGCGCAGCGGGCGCACGCCGGCGGGAATACGGCGAGCCTCGTAGCGCGGAGCATCGGGTGCCAGACGCTCGAGCCTGGCCGCGTCTTCCGGCGGGAGCGGCGGGTCCACCACCACGATCATGTCGGCGTGACGAAGGGCGCGGGCCGGCTCGCGCAGCGGTCCGCGCGGGAGGACCCGACCGTTGCCGAAGCCGATCGACCCGTCCAGCACCACGAGGTCGAGGTCGCGCGCGAGCCGGTGGTGCTGGAAGCCGTCGTCGAGCACCAGGACCTCCGAGGCGAACGCCGACACGGCCCGCAGGCCCACCACCCCCCGATCGCGCCCGACCAGGACGGGGACGCCCGGCGCATGGGCGGCCAGGAGGAGCGGCTCGTCGCCCGCAGCATCGACGTGGGAGCGGACGTGGCGACCGTCGGACACCACGCGCACCGCCTCGCGACCGCGACGGCGGTAGCCGCGCGTGGCCAGGGCGACCCGGCCGCCGCGCCGGTGCAGCCCGCGTGCCAGCCGGGCCGCCAGGGGCGTCTTGCCCGAGCCGCCGACGGTGATTCCCCCGACCGACAGCACCCGGCAGGAGAGCTGCTTGGGGCGGCGCAGGCTGCGCCACGACAGCCGATGGACGAGGGCACCCAACCCGTAGAGCCAGGCGACAACGTCCAGGGGCAACAGGAGGATGCGGCGGAGCGCGGACTCCTCGCGTCGGTAGAGCCAGGCGGCCCTCACGGCGCGCTCCCCGACGGACCCACGACTTCCGAGATCAGCGCCACGCTGCGCGCCGTAGCGCCGCGGGCTGGCGCCAGGGCGACGCGCCCCGCCTCGCCCCGCGCGCGCGAAGCAGCCGGATCCGCGAGCGCCTCGAGGAAGGCCGGCCCGAGCTCCGCGCCACGTGCGACGCGCCGCACGGCACCCACCGGCTCGAGGAGGTCGAGGGCGTGCAGCAGATTCGACACGTGGGGCCCGAGCAGCGCGGGACAGCCCGCCTGCACCGGCTCGATCACGTTGTGCCCGCCGCGCTCGACCAGCGAGCCCCCGACGAAGGCGAGGCGGGCCGAGGAGAAGAGCGAAGCCAGCTCGCCCACGCTGTCGAGCAGGAGGACCTCGCCCGCGCGCAGCGGGCCGCCCGCCGGGGCGCTGCGGCGCCGCACGGGACGGCCCGCCGCACTCGCCAGCGCGGCGACCGCATCGAAGCGGCGAGCGTGACGCGGCGCCAGCACCAGGGCGGCGCACGCACCGGCCGCCTCGGCGTGGGACAGCGCGGCCAGCGCGGCCTCCTCCTCGCCTTCGTGGGTGCTGGCGGCCACCACGTAGGGGACATCGCCGAGCAGGGCGTCCAGCTCGGCGGCGCGCGGCGGGACGTCGCCGGGCTCGAGCTTGAGATCGCCGGTGACGCGTACCCGCGACTCCGGAACGCCGAGCAGGACGAAGCGCTCGGCGTCGGCGTCCGTTCGCGCGCCCACCGCCGCGAGCCGCTCGACCGTGCCACGCGCGAACCGGCCGGTCCGGCTCCAGCGGCGCAGGGAGCGCTCCGAGAGTCGCGCCGAGACCGACAGCACGGGCACGCCGCGCTCCGAGGCCGCTCGGATCCAGAAAGGCCAGAGCTCGTTCTCGACGAAGACGAGGGCGGCGGGAGCCACCCGCGCGAGCGCCGCGGTGACCATCCAGGGATGGTCGAGGGGCGCCAGCCCCGACGCCAGCGCCGGATGCCGCGCTGCGAGGACGTCGCGTCCAGCCGTGGTCTGGGCGCTGGCGCAGAGTCGGCGACCCTCCCCGGCCAGCGAGTCCAGCAGACGCGACGCCGCCATCACCTCGCCGACGCTCGCGGCGTGGATCCAGAGGGCGCCCGGGCGGAGCGTGGCGTCGCCGAAGGAACGACCGAGGCGCTCGCCGAGGCCGTCACGCAGCGCCGGCCGCGCGGCCAGCAGGAAGGCTCCGGGGAGGGCCGCCCCCGCGGCCAGCAGCGCGGCCGCGCTATGCCCCAACGGACCCACGGATCATCTCCTCGGCGATCGCGGCGGCGTTCTCGGCGGCGCCACCGGCTCCCAGCCGCCGGCGCACCTCGCGCAGGTCGGCGAGCTGCGCGTCGCGCGCGGCTCCGCCCAGCAGCGCGACGACGGCGTCGGCGATCGGCTCGGGGAGCGCCTCCTCCTGGATGAACTCGGGCACGATCGGGCGTTCGGCGATCAGATTGGGCATGGCGTACTGCGTGACGCTCACCATCTTGCGCGCAACCCACACGGACAGGGCATTCGCCGCCCCCACCACGACCATCGGCGTCCCCAGCAGCGCCAGCTCGACGGTCACGGTACCCGGCATGGCCAGGGCGACCTCGGCCGCTCGCATCGCCGCGTACGTGTCACCGTGCAGGACGTCGATGCGGAGCCCCCGGGGCAGCCCCGCCTCGACGATCGCCGCCTCCACCTCAGCGGGATCCAGGGACGGAGCGACCGCCACGGCGAAGGCGAGTCGCGGATCGCGGGCGTGCAGTGCGCGGGCCGCGGCCAGCTTGGGCGGCAGCCCGTGGCGCAGCTCGTTGCGGCGACTGCCCGGCAGGAGGAGAACCAGCGGGCGTTCCGGATCCAGCCCCAGCGCAGCGCGCGCGCCCGCGCGCTCGGCGTCGGCGCCCGGAGCCAGGCGATCGACGAGGGGGTGGCCGACGAAGTCCACCGCCAGCCCGGTGGGCTCGAAGATGTCCTTCTCGAAGGGGAAGATCACCGCCAGGCGGTCGATGCGGCGCACCATCTTGCGGATGCGCCAGCGCCGCCAGGCCCAGACCTGCGGACTGACGTAGTAGAGGATCGGTACCCGGCGGCGCCGCACCCGCCGCGCGAAGGGCAGATTGAAGTCCGGGGAGTCCACCAGCACGACCAGGTCGACCTCCTCGCCGACGAGCGCGCCGGACAGACGGCGCCAGGCGCCGACGATGCGCCCCAGGCTGCGCAAGACCTCCACCAGCCCACCGATGGCCAGCTCGCGCTGGTGCACGGTGAGCTCGACACCCGCCTGCTCCAGCGCCGTGCCCCCGATTCCGACGACACGCAGATCGGGGATGCGCCGACGCAGCGCCTGCACGAACGCGCCCGCGTGCAGATCGCCCGACGCATCTCCCGCGGAGACCAGCACCGTGGTCACGACGCATCTCCCGCGGAGACCCGCACGGCGGTTTCGAGGCGTCTCCCGCGGGTCATGCCGGGCCCGGGACTTCCGGCATCGCGTCGACCACGCGCAGTGCCGTGCGCAGCGCGGAGAGCGCGTCGCGCGCCGATACGACCGGATCCTCGCGCCCGCGCACGGCGGCGGCGAAGGAGCGCAGCTGGGCCAGCAGAGCGTCGTCCGGATCGAACTCGAGCTTCTCCATCTCGATCCGGGGCGCCTCGCCGGGCGGCGTGGTGCGCCGGAAGATCACCACCGCGTGGTCCAGCAGGTCGATCGAGAAGTACCCGTCGTGCTGGAAGAAGCGCAGCTTGCGCATGGGGGTGGGGGACACGCGGCTGGCGGTCACGTTGGCGACGCAGCCGCCGGGGAAGACCACCCGCGCGTTGGCGATGTCCACCTTGTCCGTCAGCACGGGCACGCCCACGGCCTCCACCCGCTCGGGCTCCTCGCCCACGAGGCGCTGGATCAGGTCGAGGTCGTGGATCATCAGGTCGCGCACCACGTCCACGTCGGTCGCGCGCTCCGGGAAGGGGCCCAGGCGGTGGGCTTCGACGAAGAGCGGCCGCTCGGTGTGATCCGCCACCGCCTGGATGGCGGGGTTGAAGCGCTCCAGATGCCCCACCTGGAGCACGCGCCCCTGTGCCCGCGCCAGCTCCAGGAGCCCCTCCGCTTCCTCCAGGTCGGCGGCCAGCGGCTTCTCCACCAGGATGTCGAGGCCGGCCCGGAGCAGGGGCGCCGCGATCTCCTGGTGACACACGGTGGGAACGGCCACGATGGCCGCGTCGGCGAGGCCCTCGAGCCCCGCCGCGTCGTCGAACGCAGGCACGTCGAAGTCGCGCGCGGCGCTGGCGCGCCGCTCCGGGTCGATGTCGACCGCGCCCACCAGCTCCAGGCCGGTGGGGCCGCCGGAGAGCTCGGCCGCCTTCGACAGGTGGAGCCGGCCCATGTAGCCCGCACCGACCACGGCGATGCGCAGGGGCTTCACGCCGGCCCCTCGGGAGCCACCCCCACCACCGCGATACCGCGGGCGTCGGCCTCCTCGACCAGCCGGGCGCGATCGAGCACCACGGTGTGCCCGGCCTCGAAGGCGAGCAGCGCCGCGCCGGCAGCGTGCATGGCCTCGAGTGTGGCGACACCGATCGCGGGCATGTCGAAGCGCGGATCCTGGCCCGGCTTGGCCACCTTCACCACCACCAGGCCGCCGCCCGGCGCCAGCTCGCCCGCTCGGGCGATGGTGGCGTCGGTGCCCTCGATCCCCTCGACGGCGATCACGGCGCGCTCCCGCACCAGCACGCTCTGTCCCACGTCCCAGGCCCCCAGGGCGCGCGCCACCGGCCAGCCGAAGGCCACGTCGGCCCACTGCTTCTCGTCGGGCGTGTGCTTGCCGAGCGGGCCCTCGCCGGCGAAGAGCTCGGGCGCGATCTCCGGCTGGCTGAGCAGCAGGAAGCCGTCCGCCTCCAGCTCACCGGCCAGGGCGCCCTGAATGCTGTCGTCCTTGCGATCCGCGAGCCGCTTCAGGGCCGCCACGGCGCGCTCGTCGAGCTCCAGCGCCGCCGGATCGTAGAGCACGGTCTTGGGGATCTTCCCGGCCACCGCGGCGCGGCTGACGCCACCCGCCTGGAAGGCGTCCACGAGCTTCTGGACCTGGCCGACCCGGATCCAGGTGAAGGCGTCCGCCTCCGTCTCCAGGGAGGGCTCGGCCAGACCCTGCAGGCCCACCACCACCACCCGCTCCCCGCGCGCGCGGGCCGCGCGCAGGATGTCCACGGGGAAGCGTCCGCTCCCGGCCAGGAGGCCCAGGGCACCCGGACCCGGCACTAGCGGATGAACCCGCGCTCCGACTTCTCCAGGAAGGCCAGGAGCCGCTGCACCTCCGGCGTGTCGCCGACTTCCTCGCGCACCCGCTCGACGGCGGGCTCCAGACGCAGCTTCGAGTGATAGAGGAGATGATAGGCGCGCTTCAGCCGGCTCAGGGTCTCGTCCGAGAAGCCCCGGCGCCGCAGACCCACCGTGTTCAGGCCCACGAAGCGGGCGCGGTCGCCTGCCACCATCGAGAAGGGCAGCGCGTCCTTGGACACCATCGCGTTGGCCGCGATCATCACCGACTCGCCGACCCGCGCGAACTGGTGGATCCCGCAGAAGGAGGCCAGCACCGAGTGGTCTTCGACCTCCACGTGACCCGCCAGACCCGCCGAGGCGCCGATGATCACGTCCGAGCCCACCTGGCAGTCGTGGCCGACGTGGGCGTTGATCATCAGCAGGTTGTCGTTGCCGATCCGCGTGCAGCCCCCGCCCCGGGGCGTCCCCACGTGGATGGTGACCCCCTCGCGGATGACGTTGTCGCGCCCGACCGCGAGCCGGGTGGTCTCCCCGGCGAAGCCCTTGTCCTGAGGCTCGCCGCCCAGACACGAGAACGGGAAGAGCCGCGTCCCGGCGCCCACGCTGGTGTGGCCGGTCACGACGACCTGAGCCTGGAGGACGACGTTCTCGCCCAGCTCGACGTCGGGGCCCACGACGCAGTGCGGACCCACCTCCACCGAGTCCGCGAGCTTGGCGCGCGGATCGACGACGGCTGTGGAGTGGATGCGAGGCACCCTGGATCAGCCCTTCTTCTTGTTGAAGTTCGCGATCACCGTGTCGGTGATGTCGAGAGCCTCGCGCGAGTAGAGGAGGCCGGGGGAGCCGCGCTCGACGATCAGGGTGAAGCCCTGCTCGCGGCCGATCTGCTGGACCACGTCCACCATCTTCTTGCGCAGCGGACCGACGATGCGCTCCTCGTCCACCTTGAACTTGCCCTCGAGCTCCTTCATCTCGGACTCGATCTCGTTCTTCAGCTCCACCAGGTCGAGCTGACGCTGGTAGAGGGCGTCTTCGGAGAGCACGAACTTCTTGCTCTTGAGCTCCTCGTTGAGCTCCTTGAAGCGCTCGATGCGCGGCTGGACCTTGGCTTCGGCCTCGCGCTGCTTGCGCGCGAGCTCCTCGCGGGCGGCCTTGCCCTCGTCGGTGGAGTTCAGGGCCTGATTCAGGTCCACCACCGCGATCTTCAGGGGCTCGTCGTCGGCTGCCGTACCGACGGCAAGGAGCGCCACCAGCCCGAGCAGCGGCAGGATCGTGGAGAGTCTCATCTTTCTGTTCCTCTGTCCTAGAAGTTGGCCCCGCCGACGGAGAACTCGAAGGTCTGCGTGTCTTCGACCTCGAGCGCGTCGAGGGGGAAGCCGATGAAGGCCTGGAGAGGCCCGAACGGCGAGAACCACAGCGCACCGAAGCCCATGCCGTGACGCCACTTTCCGATCTCCCAGATCTGCTCGTTCTCGGCGAAGGCGTTTCCAGTGTCGTAGAAGACGATGCCCATCAGGCCGAGAGTGTCCGAGATCGGGAAGCGGTACTCGGCGGTCAACGAGATGAACTTGTTGCCTCCGACGACGTCGGTCTCTTCGAGATCGTCGAAGTCGTCGATGTCCTCGTCGCGCAGGCTGTTGCACACCCCGTTGCCGTTGCCGCCGTTGAACAGGAAGGTGTCGTCGCAGACGGCATCGAGTCCCCCGGACTCGTCGATCGCGATGGTGCGCCCCACCGTCAGGAACTCGTTGCCGGTGCCGAAGAAGCCGGTGCGGCGCAGGATCGCGCGACGCGGACCCACCGAGCGGGCGCGGAAGCCGCGCAGCTGGAAGGGACCGAGACCGCCCAGGAAGTAGCGCTCGGAGAGCGGCAGGGTGAGGTCGGTGTCGATCTGGTCCAGCGGCTGGAGCTCGCTGTCGGGTGCCACGATCGCGGTCGAGATCGGGTTGTCGTAGTCGGTGACGTCGTTGAAGGGGAAGGCCCAGCCGGCCCGCGCCGCCAGCATGAACGTCGAGCGGTCCTTGAAGAACGGCCACCACTCGGGCGCCCGGAAGAAGCGCTGGATGCGGCCCTCCACGCGCAGGAACTTGGAGAAGCCGCCGAGACCCGCGAAGCCGCTCGAGAACGCCCACTGGCCGCCGCGCGTCGGCGCCACGCGGTCGTTGCGGGTGTCGCCGCGCAGGGTCAGGCCGAGCAGGCTGGTGGTCACGGTGTCGGAGAGGGTCTGGCGGAAGATCACGGACGCCTGGGCTGCCGTGCTGTCCTCGGTGACGCGCCGGCTCGCGAAGCTGTAGCGGAGGAAGCCGCGCTGACTGCCCTCGAGATTGAGGCGGTGACCGAGCACGAAGTCGACGCCGAACTGCTCCTGCTCGAACGACTCGAACTCGACGTTGGTGAAGAAGACCGTCCCCGTCAGCCCGAACTCGGTACCCAGGAAGTAGGGATCGGTGAACGAGGCGAAGACCCGCTGGGAGCGCTGGCCCCAGTCGACCGCCAGGTTGGCGCCATAGCCGCGGCCGAAGAGGTTGGTCTGGGAGAGGCTGCCGGTGACCACGAAGCTGTCCTGCGACGAGAAGCCGGCGCCGAAGGAGAGCGATCCCGTGGGACGCTCCACCACGTCCACGTCGACGTCGATCTGGTCGGCGTAGTCGGTGGGCGTGGGCTCGAAGTTCACCTCCTCGAAGAAGCCCAGCGAGCGGATGCGCGCCTCGGAGATGCGCAGCGCCCGGGCCGAGTAGAGCTGGCCCTCGACCATCTGCATCTCGCGGCGGATCACCGGGTCGATGGTCGTGGTGTTGCCCTCGATCTCGATCTTGCGGACGAAGTAGAGCGGCCCCTTCTCCACCTGGAAGTCCACGTCGATCACCTTGTCGGCGTCCGAGAGGTCCGTGGCCGGCTCCACGCTGGCGAAGTAGAAGCCGCGGTCGGTGTAGTGGCTGGTCAGCGACTCCACGTCCGAGGTCAGGAAGGAGCGGTTGAAGATCGAGCCCTCGCGCAGCGAGAGCCGCCCGCGCAGGCGCTCGAGATCCGCCGTCTCGTCGCCCGTGATGTCGAGCTTGCCCACCCGGAAGAGGTCCCCCTCGTCGACCCGCACCGTGACGGTGAGCCCCTCCTCGAGCGGGTCCACCTGGGGATCGCCCACCTCGACCTGCACGTAGCCCTTGTCGGCGTACTTCGTCTCCACCATGCGCAGGTCCTGCTGGAAGACCGGCTCGGAGTAGGTGCCCGACTTGTCGAGGAAGCGGGTGACGTGCGAGTACCAGCGCCACGGCTTGGTGCGCATGCCGCTGCGGAGCTCGTCGTCGGCCAGCGCCGAGTTGCCCTCGAAGCGGATCTCGGTCAGCCGGAGCTTCTTGCCCTCCTCCACCTCGAAGTGGATCGCGACGGCGTTTCCGGTGAGCGTCTCGATCTCGTGGGTGACGTCCGCGAGGTAGTAGCCCTCGGCCCGGTAGAGCCCCTCGATGCGCTGGCTGTTCTCGTAGAGGAGCGGGAAGTCCAGGGTGGACCCCGTGGTGAGGGTCAGGGCGTCGCGGATCTTCTCGCCGTCGATCTCGTCGTTGCCGGTG
>JANQFA010000238.1 GCA_028278065.1 Myxococcota bacterium | reverse complement strand
TTCGTACGACGACGAGTGTACGGCTGCGAGGCCGTGGTCTGTGCCAGAATCTGCAGTGTGCGACGCGTCGAGTTCCCTCCCAGTGTCCCCGGCTTCCTGCGCCACGTGGCGGAACGCCACAGCGACACCGACCTGGTGGTGCTGAACGGTCGCCGTTTCAGCTACGCGGAGGTCGAGCGTCGCTCCGCGGAGTGGGCGCGGGGGCTCCTGGCGTCGGGGGTCGGCAAGGGGACGCGGGTCGGCCTGCTCTTCCCCAACGGGCCGGACTGGGTGCTGGGCTGGCTGGCGGCGACGCGCATCGGTGCCCTCGTCGTGCCCATCAACACCTTTCTGAAGACGCGCGAGCTGGGCTGGCTGCTGCGCCACGCCGACGTCGACACCCTCCTCACCCAGGCGCTCTTCCTCAACCAGGACTACGTGTCCCGCCTCGAGGAGATCGCGCCAGCGCTCGAGCAGGCACGCGCGGGGGCGCTGCACCTGCAGGAGCTTCCCTATCTGCGCCGCGTGCTGATCTGGGGCGAGGCGACGCCGGCCTGGGCCGGAGCGGGGGGGAGCGAGCTGTCCGAACGGGCCGGGGAGGTCGACGACGCCCTTCTCCGCGAGGTCGAGGCGTGCGTGACGCCGGCCGACGCGATGGTCGTCATCTACAGCTCGGGGAGCACGGCCGAGCCGAAGGGCGCGCTACACACCCACGGCGCCATCCTGCGCCACGCCCACAACCTGAACGCGTTCCGCGACGTGGTCGCGGGCGACAGGATCTACACGCCGATGCCCTTCTTCTGGGTGGGCGGCTTCGCGTTCGGCCTCGTCTCGGCGATGCTCGTCGGCGCGACCCTGGTGTGCGAGGACGTCTTCGAGCCGGGTCGCACCCTGGAGCTGATGGAGCGCGAGCGCGTCTCGGTGGTGGCGGCCTGGCCCCACCACGCCAAGGCCCTCGCGGAGCACCCGGACCTCCGCACGCGCGATCTGTCCGCGGTGCGCACGGGCACCCTCCACGCCCTCCTTCCCAGGGACCAGCGCCCCGCGGATCCGGAGCTCCGCTCCAACGCGCTGGGCATGACCGAGACCGCGGGGCCCCACAGCATCGACCGCATGGACGTGGACCTGCCCGAGAGCCTGCGCAGCTCGTTCGGGCACGCGCCGCCCGGCCTGGAGCACCGCATCGTCGATCCCGAGACGGGGGCCGAGCTTGCGCCGGGCGAGTCCGGCGAGATCTGCGTGCGCGGCTACAGCCTGATGCAGGGGCTCTACAAACGCGAGCGCGAGGACACCTTCGAGGCGGACGGCTTCTACCGCACCGGTGACGGCGGGCGTCTGGACGCGGACGGCGTCCTCTTCTTCGAGGGTCGCCTGGGCGAGCTGATCAAGACCGGGGGGGCCAACGTGACACCCCGCGAGGTGGAGGTGGCGCTCGAGGCGCTCGGCGAGGTGAAGGAGGCCTACGTCGTAGGCCTGCCACACCCGGACCGCGGCGAGACGGTGGAGGCGGCGGTGGTCCTGCAGGCGGGTCGGCACGCCGAGCCGGACGCGCTCCGCGCCCGGCTCAAGCAAGACCTGGCGGCCTACAAGGTGCCGCGCCACGTCCTGGTCTGCGGCCACGACGAGCTGCCGTTCACGGACAGCGGGAAGATCGACAAGCGGGGGCTGATCGCCTTCCTGACGGAGCGGCTGAGCCGGGAGAGTTGACTTTCTGCCTGCACGCAGGTAGAAAGTCACCCGTGGCTCACCCCACCCCCCGCTCCACGCGAGCCGCGCGCCCGCGTCCCGCCGGCCGCACCCCGCGCGCGGAACGCACCCGGGCCGCCATCCTCCACGCGGCGGAACTCGCCTTCGCCCAGGAGGGCTACGCCGCCACCCGCCTCGAGGACGTCGCCGAGGCGGTCGGGATCCGACGCGCGTCGATCGTCTACCACTTCCGCGACAAGCGCGAGATCTACGACGCCGTCCTGGCCGATCTCCTCAGCGGCTTCGAGGCGCGCCTCGCCGAAGCCCTGGCCATCGAGGGCTGCCTGCTGGTCCGGATCGAGGCGGGCGTAGGCGCCTGGGTCGACTACCTGGGCCAGCGCCCCAGCCTGGCCCGACTGCTGCTCCGCGAGGTGGCCGACGCGCCTTCGGCCGGCCCCTCGCTGCTGGCCGAGGTGAAGCCGATCGCCGACCTGGTGAAGCGCTTCCACGACGAGACGCGGGACGACCCGCTGGCGCGACGCAAGCCCGTCGACCCGGTCCACCTCGCCAGCGCGGTGGTGGGAACCACCGTGTTCTTCGTCGCCGCCATGCCTCGCCTGGTCCCGTCCGGAGCGTTCGACCCCCTCGACCCCGACACGCTGGCGCGCCACCGCAGCGAGGTGCTGCGCATCACCCGGCGCCTGCTCGGCGTCGAGTCGCACTCGTGCGCTGCGGAGGAGGCCCGATGAGCCGCCGCTTCCTGATGGGACTCGACGCGGGCGGCGGCGGCGGACGCTGCCTGCTCGTGGACGTCGATGGGGGCGAGTGCTTCAGCGCGTTCCGGCGCTGGAGTCACCCCGCGGCCCCGGACACGGGCGGCCTCGGGCACGACCTCGACTGCGACGGGATCGGGGCGCGTCTCTGCGATGCGGTGGCCGAGGCCATGGCGCGCGCGGACGCCGGGCCCGACGACGTGGCCGGGATCGCGGCCACCAGCATGCGCTTTGCCATGGTGGTGATCGACGCGGCGGGCGAGCCCATCTACGCCGGGCCCAATCGCGACGCGCGCGCCGCCGGCGAGGGCCTGCGTCTGGCCGCCGAGCACGGTGCCTCCCTGCACGCGCTCTCCGGTCACTGGCCGGTCCCCATCATGCCCGCTGCGCGCCTGCAGTGGCTGCGCGAGCGGGAGCCCGAGGCCTGGTCGCGTGCGCACCGCTTCCTCGCCCTGTCCGACTGGATCGCCTTCCAGCTCTGTGGAGAGGCGGCGAGCGAGCCCTCCCACGCCGCCGGAAGCCTCCTCTTCGACCTGACCCGGAGTGAGTGGTCCGAGGAGTGGATCACGCGCCTCGGTCTCGAACGCGCTCACTTCCCGCCCCTGCGGCCGAGTGGCTCCCGGCTCGGCGAGCTCACCGGCCGCGCGGCGGAGGCGCTCGGGCTGCGGGCCGGAATCCCGGTCGCGGTCGGTGGCGGCGACACCCAGTGCGGCCTGGTCGGGAGTGGCGTCCTCGCACCCGGCGCGCTCGGCATCGTGGCCGGCACGTCGGCCCCGGTGCAGCAGGTGACGGCCGAGCCCACGTTCGATCCGGATGCGGCCCTCTGGACCGGCGCGCACCTGCCCCCCGGCCGCTTCGTGATCGAGAGCAACGCCGGCTCGGTGGGCGAGTCCATCGACTGGCTGGCCCACCTCCTCTTCCCGAGCTCCCCCCAGCCGACGGCGCGACTCCTGGCCGAAGCCGCCGCGGCCGAAGCGGGCGCCCGGGGAATGCTCTCCTCGCTCGGCGTCCAGGTCTTCGACGGCCGCAACATGAGCGTTCCCATGGGCGGCCTCTCCCTCTCCCACCTGGCCGCCGCCACGGACGACGGCGCGCGCGGACACGTGGTGCGCGCGGTGGTGGAAGGCCACGTGATGGGCCTGCGCGCGAACGTGGAGCAGGCCGCGCGGGTGGCGGGCGACGAGCCCGACTCGCTGCACCTGGGCGGCGGCCTCGCGCGCAGCGGGTTCTTCTGCGGCCTGGTGGCGGATGCGCTGGGGCGCACGGTGCTGCCCGCCGGCCACCCCGAGGCCACGGCCCTCGGCGCTGCCGTCTGCGCCGGCGTGGGAGCGGGCCTCTTCGCCGACCTGGACGAGGCCTCGCGAGCCCTCGCCCCCGTCGCGAGCCCCGTGGATCCCGACCCGGAGCGCGCCGAGCTGTACGGGAACCTCTACACCCGCTGGAGCGAGGTCCGCCGCGCCGCCCAGCCGGCCGATGACCGGGTCCGCGCCCACGCGATGCCGTTCGTGATCGGCTCGGGCGCGGACGCCCAGGCGACGCCAGCGCTGCGCGCGCGCCCCCGCATCCTGGCGACGGCCGAGCTCGACGAGAGCGCCCTGCACACCCTGCGCTCGCTCGGAGAGGTGGAGTACGCGCCCTTCATGAAGGCGATGCGCCTCCTCAGCGGCGATGCCCTGGTGCGCGCCCTGGAGGGAGTGCAGGTCTTCATCACCGAAATCGACGTGGTCGACGCGGACGTGCTCGCGCGCCGCCCCGAGCTCCGTGTGGTGGCCTCCTGCCGCGGCGACGCGGTGAACGTGGACGTCGAGGCCGCCAGCCTGCTCGGCGTCCCCGTGCTGAACGCCCCGGGCCGGAACGCCGACGCCGTCGCCGATCTCACGATCGCCTTCCTGCTGATGCTCGCCCGCAAGCTCCAGGCGGCCAGCGGCTTCCTGCGTGAGCCCGGGGGCGAGGCCGGCGACATGGGACGCATGGGCAAGGCCTTCGGCCAGCTGCGCGGGCGAGAGCTGTGGAGCAAGACGATCGGTCTCGTGGGCTTCGGTGCCGTCGGCCGCGGAGTCGCACGCCGGCTCTCGGGCTTCGGTGCGCGCATCCTGGTGCACGATCCTTTCGTGGGCGCGGACGCCGCCGCGCGAGCGGACGTGGAGTGGGTGCCCCTCGAGGAGCTCCTCGCCTCGAGCGACTTCGTCTCCCTTCATGCACCGGTGACGGACGCGACGCGCGGCCTCATCGACGCCGACGCCATCGCGCGCATGAAGCCGGGCGCCTGCCTGGTGAACACCGCTCGCGCGGCCCTGGTCGACGAAGACGCCCTCCTCGATGCCCTCGAGAGCGGTCGCCTCGCGGGTGCCGCGCTCGATGTCTTCCCCGTCGAGCCGCCGGGCTCGGACGATCCGCTCTTCACCTTCGACAACGTGATCGGCACACCCCACGTGGGGGGCAACACGGTCGACATCGCTGCCCACCAGGGCGCCATCATCGGCGCCGACATCGAGCGCCTGCTGCGCGGCCAGCGCCCCCTGTACGCGCTCAACCCCGAGGTGCTCGACGACTTCGACTGGGACCGCCCGCGGCCGGAAGCCGATCACGAGGCGCTGGCGCGCCTGGCGGCAAAGCCGGGGCCCGCGGTCTCCGACCTCCAGAAGGAGCGCAAGCCCGCCCGGCGCGCTCCCGCCGGCGACCCCCCCGGAGCCTCTGTACCGGAACCCGCGCCGGCGCCCTCCCCGGCCGCGGCGGGCGGCACGGCGGAGGCGCTGCGTGCGATCCTCGAACGCTTCGTCGAGCGCATCCCCTCCTCGGGCGCGCTCGATCGCTTCGCCGCCGACCGCGACGTGACCCTGCACTTCACGCTGACCGACCTGGGCGACGCGTTCTGGTTCCGTCTGCGAGACGGTGTGGTCACCTCCGGTCACGGCGGCCCGGACGCCGAGGCGGAGGTCCAGCTCAAGCTCGCCGCGGACGTGTTCGACGGCATGTTCACGGGTCGCGCGAACCCGATGCAGGCGGCCATGGACGGGCGCCTCTCCTTCGCGGGCGACACGGCCAAGGCGATGAGCCTGCAGGAGTTCCAGGGCGATCTCTCCCGTCTCTACCGGGAGGCGCGGGACGCGCTGGGTGATCCGGGCGACCTGACGTCCCTGGGCGCCGGATCCGCTGCGGGAGGCTCCGCGCCGGCCGGGGAAGGCGACGTGCGCCACGAGCTCGTGCAGGTGGTCGGCGAGCTGTACGCCCAGCAGCTCATCACGGCCACGGGCGGCAACGTGAGCATGCGGATCCCGGGCCACGACGAGCTCTGGATCACGCCGAGCCAGCTCTTCAAGGGCGACCTGGCCCCGGAGGTGCTGGTGCGCATCGACTCCGCCGGCAAGGCCCTGGACGGGGGGACACGAGCGGCCTCGAGCGAGCGTCTCATGCACTGCGCGGTGTACACCAGCCGCCCCGAGGCGAACGCCGTCATCCACGCCCACGCGCCCCACGCCACCATCCTGGCGAACGCCGGCCTGCCCTTCCTGCCCATCTCGACCGAGGCCGCCTTCTTCGACGACCTGCCGCGGGTCCCCTTCATCATGCCGGGCACCCAGGAGCTGGCCGATGCCGTGGGCGCGGCCCTGCGCGAGAGCTGGGCCGTCCTGCTCCAGAACCACGGGCTGCTGGTGGCCGGGCGCAGCCTGCGCCGCGCCGCCGACATGGCCGAGATCATCGAGCGATCCTGCGAGATCATCCTGGGCTGCCGGGCCCAGGGCGTGGAGCCCCCGGTGCTGCCGGACGACGTGGTGGCGACCCTGCGCAAGATGGGCGATCTCGTGGCCTGAAGGGAGCGCGTTGATGCGGGGAGCGACCCGACGCCAAGGAGCCACGTGATCCCGAGGAGCGACATCGAGCTGCACAGTCGCGTCGAGGCGGAGCTCCTCGCCGACGACGGACCCTTCGCGGTGGTGGCGGAGGAGGTGCTGGGCGTCGCCTGCCCGGTCTTCCGCGACCGCCTTCCCCACCTGCGCCAGCTCCTCGAGAGCTCCCGGGGCTTCGGCGACGCCGAGTACATGGTCTACGAGGACCGGCGCATCACCTTCGCCGACCACCACGCGCGCTGCGCGTCGCTGGCCGTCGCCCTCGCGGAGCGCTTCGGCGTGGGCAAGGGGGACCGGGTGGCCATCCTGGCCGCGAACCGGCCCGAGTGGGTGATGACCTGGTGGGCGACCGTGAGCCTGGGCGCGATCCCCGTGGCCATGAACGGCTGGTGGGTGTCGGACGAGATCCGCTTCGCGCTCGAGGACAGTGAGCCGAAGGTCCTGGTCGGCGACCGCAAGCGCCTCGCGCGCGTCCACGGCGCGTCATCCGCCGTCCCGACCGTCGAGATGGAGTCGGAGTTCTCCGAGCTGGAGTCCCACGCGCCCGGGAGCGAGCTGCCCGACGTTCCCATCGACGAGGACGACCCGGCGAGCATTCTCTACACGAGCGGAACCACCGGCCGCCCGAAGGGCGCCATGAACAGCCACCGCAACATCGTGGCACTGAACCGCATCCAGACCTGGCACGGACTGCGCCTCATGAAGATCGCGCTGGAGAAGGCGCCGTCCGCAGGCAGCTCGCCGCCCCCCGCCAACTGCACCCTGATCACCTCGCCCCTCTTCCACCTCTCCGGCCTGTACACCGGGGCCGTGACGCTCCTGGCGTCGGGCGTGAAGACCGTCTACATGGAGGGCCGCTTCGACCCGCTGAAGACCATGGCCCTGATCGAGCGCGAGAAGATCACGAGCTGGGGACCGATGGGGACCGTGGCGCTGCGCGTGATGAACCACCCCGATGTCTCGAAGTACGACCTCTCGAGCATCCGCCAGATCGGGTCCGGGGGCGCGCCCGTCTCCGCCGAGGTGCAGCAGCAGATGCGTACGGTCTTCCCGAACGCGCGCGCGTCGCTGGGGCTCGGCTACGGGATGACCGAGGCGACGGGGATGGCGACGATCAACTTCGGCGAGGAGCTCGAGCGGCGACCCGACTCGGTAGGACGCGCCCTTCCCACCGTCGAGCTGGACGTGCGCGATGCGAACGGCGAGCCGGTTGCCGAGGGATCCGAGGGGGAGATCTGGACCCGCGGCCCCCTCGTCATGCTCGGCTACTGGCGCCGGCCCGAGGCGACCCGCGAGGTCCTGACGGGGAACCGCTGGCTGCGCACCGGCGACGTCGGGCGCATCCAGGACGGCTACCTCTACGTCAACTCGCGCGCGCGCGACCTCATCCTGCGCGGCAGCGAGAACGTCTATCCCGCCGAGATCGAGCTGCGCCTGGAGGCGCACCCGGACGTCGCCGAAGCCGCCGTGCTCGGCGTCGACCACCCCGAGCTGGGCCAGGAGGTGAAGGCGGTGGTGGTGCCGCGCGAGAACGCCGAGCTGGATTCCCGGGAGCTCGCGGAGTTCGTCGCCGAGGCCCTCGCCTACTACAAGGTCCCCGTCCACTGGGAGATCCGCAGCCAGCCCCTGCCCCGCAACGCGACCGGCAAGGTGCTCAAGGGGATCCTCCAGGAGGGCGGCGAAAACCCCTTCCTGGACGAGTAGTTCGACATCAACCCCTGGGGTGGAGCACGAGCTGTGTGCAGCGGAAGAGCGCCAGGCGCCGCCCGCTCTCCTCGTGCACGCACTCGGCGTCCCACACCTGGGTGGTGCGCCCGCCGTGCTGCATGCGGGCCTCGCAGGTCACGGTCCCCTCGCGCGCCGTGCCGAGCAGGTTCACCTTCAGCTCGATGGTGGTGAAGCTGCCGCCCTCGGGCACGGTGGCGAACGAGCCGGTCGCGCAGGTGAGATCCGCCAGGCCCACCAGGCAGGTGGCGTGGAGGTAGCCGTTTCCCGCGATGTGGTGCTGCTGGATCGTGAAGCGCGCGCGGGAGACGCCGTCGACGTAGCCCTCGGACTCCCAGTCCAGATAGGCCGGCAGGTGCTCCCACTGCCCCTTGGGACGATCGATCATGGCCTGCGCGCCTCCCGCATGGCTCCCACGCTCGACAGGGTGGAGACCGCATCCGGAACGCACACCGTCGGCGCCCTCTCCGGGTAGTCCGAGCCCACTGCGCGGCGCACCACGGGCCCATGGGCCGCCCGCTCCATGAACTCGCTCACGTTACCTCCTCCCCGACACTGGCGTAGTCTACGTACCCATGCCCCGACTGCGAGCCGCCGGCACACTCCTCGTCGCCCTGGCCTGCGCCGCGCCGGCGTCGGCGGAGGAAGGGCGAAGCGCCCAGGCAGCCGGGGAGCTGAACGGATTCCGGCTGGCGCCCGCCTCGATCCCGGTGGAGGAGATCCTGCCGGGCGGGCCGCCGCGCGACGGCATCCCAGCCCTGAACACTCCCGAGGTCCTGCCGGCGGACGACGCGCCCTGGCCCGATCCGGCGATCGTGGTGGGCGTGGACCTCGGCGGCGAGCGTCGCGCCTTCCCGCTGGCCATCCTGGTCTGGCACGAGCTGGTGAACGACGTGGTGGGGGGACGACCCGTCCTCGTCAGCTACTGCCCGCTGTGCGGAACGGCCATGGTCTTCGATCGCCGCATCGACGGGCTCACCCTCGACTTCGGCGTCTCCGGTCTTCTCTACAACTCCGACCTGCTGATGTTCGATCGCGAGAGCGAGAGCCTCTGGTCGCAGATCTCCGCCCACGCGGTGGCCGGCCCCCGCAACGGAGCGAGGCTCACCCTGATCCGCAGCCGCATCGAATCCTGGGGCGCCTGGCGCAGACGGCACCCCGACACCACGGTCCTCTCGCCCGAGACCGGCCATCGCCGCCGCTACGGCACCTCTCCCTACGGCGACTACGCGCAGAGCGAGGAGACCCTCTTCCCCGTCGCCCTGGACGACCGCTACCACCCCAAGATGCCCACCCTGGGTCTACGCCTCCGCGACGGCCAGGCCCGGGCCTATCCGGCCGAGGAGCTGGCGCGCGCCGGGGGGAGCGCCACCGAACGCTTCGCCGGGCGCTCGGTGCGGGTGGCCTACGACCCGGAGGGCCAGGTCTTCGACGTGGAGGCCCCGCCCGACGTCGAGGCGATCGAGGGCTTCTGGTTCGCCTGGAAGGCCTTCCATCCGGAAACCAGCGTCTTCACCGCCGATCGCTAGACGTCCCGGCCGGCTCGGGCGGGGACCGCCGATCGCTAGGCGTCCCCGCCAGCACGGGGACCGCCGATCGCTACGCGGATTCCGGCGGCTCGGGTGTGTGCGCCCAGCCCAGACGGGCCAGGGCGGCGACCGCCGCCTCCTCCTGCGAGAGATACACCGCGACGCGTGCGGCGTCGCCTTCGCGCGCCTCCCACTCGGCGTGCATCGGCTCGAGGACGCCGGCGCGCTCCACGGCCAGGACGACGAAGGGATCGGCGTCGCCGGCGCCGCGCGCCGGCTCTTCCTCGGCACTCTCCGGGACCCCGACCCATGCGAACGTGCGCACCTCGGCCATCCCGTGCCGGAAACGCACGTTCCAGCGCTCGACATCCTTGGGCGCGTCGAAGAGGAGCCGGCTTCCCTGCTTGGCCAGGATGCGCGGCGTCACCCCGCGCGGTCCGCGGGCCAGCGCGACGTAGCTGGCGGGGACGTCGAAGTCGTCGCGCGCCTCCCGCACGAAGAGGCTGTTCACCTGATCGTTGGCGGTGAGCCCGACGGCGGCCGCACAGCGCTCGAGCCGGGCGCGACCGAGCACGCGCTCGTCGAGGGCGTTTCCGAAGACCGCCACGAAGCCCTGCGCCTCCGCCTCCGCGCAGTGCTCCGCGTTGGCGTCGATGAAGGTGACGGCACGCCCCTCGCGGGCGAGCGCGGTGCCGAACGCCAGCGCCAGGTCCTCCGCTCCCAGGACCGCCACACCCGCCCGCGCCGGCGCGCCCACTCCCAGCAGGCGAGCGGCGATCGGAGCCGAGCCGCCCTGCACCACCACGGTGATGGCGATGGCCAGGAAGACCAGGGCGCGCAGCTCGACGCCGCCCTCCATGCGCCCCTCCATCAGCACCGCCGCCAGCGAGGCGACCGCGGCAGCGACGATCCCGCGCGGTCCCGTCCACGCCAGGAAGGCCTTCTCGCGCCACTCGAGCCCCGAACGCCACGTGCACACCAGGACGTCGATCGGGCGCACCACGAGCATCAGCGTGGCCACCGTCACCACCCCCGGCCAGCCGAGCGCCGCCACGTCCGCGAGGCGCACGTCGGCCGCCAGCAGCACGAAGAGAACGCCCAGCAGGGCCAGGGTGAGACGCTCCTCGAAGTCGCGCATCTCGGAGGCGGCGTGGGGTCCCATGTTCCCTACCACGACACCGGCCAGCGTCACCGCGAGGATTCCGCTCTCGGAGAAGAGGAAATTGCAGACGGTGTAGAGGAAGAGCACCGCTCCCAGGGTGACCAGGTTCTCGAGACCCTCGGGCACCCAGTCGGGCCTGCGCAGGACCAGCCCCAGCAGCCAGCCGTAGCCCAGCCCCGCGATGCTCCCGAAGAGCAGCCGGCCTCCCAGGCCCGGCAGCCCGAAGCCCGCGTCGCCGGCGGTGGGCGCCAGCACCACCTCGAGGGCGACGGCGGCGGCGATCGCGCCCACCGGATCGATCAGCACGCCCTCCGCCTCGAGCACGGTCGCCAGGCGTCTTCGCAGCGGGACGTTGCGCAGGATGGGCTTGATGACCGTCGGGCCGGTGACGAGCACCAGCGTCCCGAACAGGAGCGAGGGCCTCCAGGGCCACTCCATGATGAAGTGCGCGGCCAGCGCAGCGCCCAGGCCGGTGATCGCCGCGCCGAGGCTGACGAGGAGCTGGATGGCGCGCCCCGCGCGCCGCAGGCGGTCGATCTCGAGGCCGAGCGCACCCTCGAACAGGATCACCGCCACCGCCAGCGACACGATGGTGAGAAGGCCCTCCCCGAGCACGCGGGGCCTCACCCAGTCCAGGCCGTCCGGGCCCAGCAGCACGCCCAGGCCGAGCAGGAAGACGATGCTGGGAATGCGCAGGTGACGGGCGAAGAGCTGCCCGAGCATCCCGGCCGCGAGGGCGACGGCGAAGACCAGTCCGGCGTCGGGTTGGCCGTGCACGCGCCGAAGCTACCGCCTGCCACCCACTCGCACCACGCGGCCCGGCGGCCGAGCGCCGCCTCCACGCCGCGCGCATCTCCCGCTCTCCCTGCCCCCCTTTGCACCGCGCGCCCCTTCGGGTAGCGTGCGCTGCGTGAGCGCTCCCGACGCGGGACCCTGGTACCGACGCCTGCACTGGCAGATCTTCGCGGCGATGCTGCTCGGCGGCATCGCGGGCGCGCTCGGCGGCGAGCCGTTCGCCGATCGCGTCGGCTGGCTCGGTACGCTCTTCGTCCGCCTCCTCAAGATGATCATCGTGCCGCTGGTGCTCACCTCGATCGTCACGGGCGTGGCGTCCATCGGCAGCAGCGCGGGTCTCGGCCGGCTCTTCAGCAAGACCCTCGGCTACTACATCCTGTCGAGCGCTCTCGCGATCGGGGTCGGCCTCCTCTTCGTCAACCTGATCCGGCCCGGCGTGGGCGCGAGCATCGGCGGAGTCGAGGGCGCGACGCTCCCCGAGCTGGACACGCCGGACTCGGTCGTCGACCTGATCCTCAGCATGGTGCCGGTCAACGTGATCGAGGCGGCCGCCAAGCCGGACATGCTGGCGCTCATCCTCTTCTCGATCCTCTTCGGCGTCGCCGCGACCGGTCTCCCCGAGGAGCCCCGGCGCCACGTCACCGGCTTCTTCGAAGGAGCCTTCCAGGCCATGATGCGGCTCACCAGCGGCATCATCCGGCTGGCTCCGATCGGGGTCTTCGGCCTCATCGCCCGCGTCACCGGCACATCCGGGATCGAGGCCTTCCAGGCGCTTGGGCTCTACATGCTGACCATCGCGGGCGGTGTCGGGTTCCACCTGTTCGTGACCCTGCCCGTGCTCCTCATCGTGCTCGGGCGCATCAACCCCCGCATCCACTTCCGCAACATGCTCGAGCCCCTCACGATGGCCTTCTCCACGGCCTCGTCGGCCGCCACCCTGCCGGTGACCCTGCGCGCGGTCGAGGAGAGAGTGGGGGTCTCGAACCGCACGTCCTCCTTCGTCCTGCCCCTGGGCGCCACCGTCAACATGGACGGCACGGCCCTCTACGAGTGCGCGGGGGTCCTCTTCGTGGCCCAGGTACTGGGGGCGGATCTCAGTGCAACCCAGCAGCTCGTCGTAGTGGTCACCGCCCTGCTCGCGTCGATCGGCGCAGCCGCCGTTCCCTCCGCCGGTCTCGTCGTGATCTTCCTCGTGCTCGAGTCGGTGAACCTGCGCGGTCCCGAGGTGGATGCGATCGTGGGTGCCATGCTCGCCATCGACCGCCCGCTCGACATGGCCCGCACCGCCACCAACGTGTTCAGCGACTCGGTGGGCGCCGCGATCATCGCCCGCTCCGAGGGCGAGACCGGTATCGACGAGGTTTGACCCTCCTCTGTGTCGTTTGAGTCGAAGGCCCTTCTCCAGTAGAGTGGTTCGTCCGCCACACACGCGAGGAGGATGGATGCACGGCGGACGCGAGAGCCAAGCGCGCAGCTACGTGCCCTACACGCACCGCGATCTGGAGGATCTTCCCCAGCTGCGGGCTCTCACCCCCGCTCGGCGGCGCGCCATGCAGGCCGTGGCCGCAGTGCTGCCGTTTCGCGCGAACGCCTACGTCGTCGAAGAGCTGATCGACTGGTCGGCCGTCCCCGACGACCCCATTTTCCGCCTGACCTTCCCCCAGCCCGACATGCTGGCCGCGTCCGAGCTGGCGCGCATCGAATCGCTGATGACCGCGGGGGCCGCCCCCCAGGCGATCCGCGCCGTGGCGCGCGAGATCCAGGCTGAGCTCAATCCCCATCCGGCGGGCCAGCAGGCGCTGAACGTTCCCCAGCTCGACGGCGAGCCGCTGCGGGGCATGCAGCACAAGTACCGCGAGACGGTGCTCTTCTTCCCGGGACAGGGACAGACCTGCCACGCCTACTGCACCTACTGCTTTCGCTGGGCGCAGTTCGTGGGCGTGTCGGACCTCCGCTTCGCGGCGAGCCGGCCGGACGGCCTGGTGACGTACCTGCACGCGCATCCCGAGGTCACCAACGTGCTGCTCACCGGTGGCGATCCGATGATCATGCAGGCCTCGGCCCTGCGCCGACACGTCGAGCCCCTGCTCGATCCCTCTCTCGAGCACGTGGGGACGATCCGCATCGGGACGAAGGCGCCCGCCTACTGGCCGCAGCGCTTCACCACCGACCCCGATGCGGACGAGCTCCTGCGCCTCTTCGAGGAGATCCGCGCAGCCGGCCGCCAGGTGGCGCTGATGGCCCACTACAGCCACCCGCGCGAGCTCTCCACTCCGATCGCGCGCGAAGCGCTGCGGCGCATCCAGGACGCAGGCGCAGTGGTGCGCTGCCAGGCCCCGCTGATCCGCGGCGTGAACGACGACTCGGAGACCTGGGCCGAGCTCTGGAACACCCAGGTACGCCTGGGCGCGGTGCCGTACTACATGTTCGTGGAGCGGGACACGGGTCCGCGGGACTACTTCGCCGTCCCGCTGGCCCACGCGCTGCGCATCTACGACGACGCCTACCGCGTGCTCACCGGCCTGGCGCGCACGGTGCGCGGTCCCTCGATGTCGACCACGCCGGGCAAGGTGCTGGTGGACGGCGTGGCCCGGGTGGGCGGTGAGCAGGTGTTCGTGCTCAAGTTCCTCCAGGCACGCAACCCCGCCTGGGTCGGACGCCCCTTCTTCGCGCGCTTCGACCGGCACGCCGTCTGGCTGGACGAGCTGCGACCCGCCTTCGGGGAGGAGGCGTTCTTCTTCGAGAAGGAGCTGGAGCGCGTCGCGCAGTGAGCGGACGCGGCTGGAGGCTGGTCGGCTGGGCCTCCCTCGCACTCGCTCTGCTCTGCGCGACGGTCCTGGCGATCTCCTCGGCGGACGAGCGGTTCCCGGCCCTGGCCCGCTGGACCGCGCGCTTCTCCGGCCTGCTCTTCCTGACCGCGTTCTCCGCGTCCTCCCTGCAGGCGCTGTGGCCCGGGGCCACGACCCGCTGGCTGCTCACCCACCGGCGCTACCTGGGGCTCTCCTTCGGCGTCGCCCACCTCGTCCACGGCGTCGCGGTGCTGCTCGTGATCGCGAACGGCGGCGGCGACCCCGACCTGCTGGCCTCCGTCTTCGGCACCACCGCCTACCTCTTCCTCCTCGCCATGATCGCCACGTCGTTCGACCGCACCGCCGCCTGGCTCGGCGCGCGACGCTGGAAGCGCCTGCACACCAGCGGCATGTGGCTCCTCTGGATCGTATTCGCCTTCACCTGGACGACGAGCGCCGCAGTGAACCCCCTGTCCGGACTCTTCGCCGCACTCACGTTCGCGGCGCTCGGCCTCCGCGTGGCCGCGACCCTGCGCGTCCGTCGGGTCTCGAGCGGCCGCTAGGTGCCCCGGGGAGAAGACGCGTCGCGCGCTGGCCGGCCATCAGCCAGCGCGCCGCTAGCGAGCCATGAAGCCCCAAGCCCGCCTCCGATCCGCGCTCGTCATCGCCGCAACGCTCGCGGCAGCCTGTGCCAACGCATCCGCAGAGGCGGACGCGCCGACCCGCGAGCCGACGGCCCGTCCAGCTTCCCGACAAGCGCGCCATGCGATGTGGGTGCAGAGCACCTACTTCCGTGGCCATCGGCCAGCGGGGCGTCAGCCAGGCCCCACCACACCCAGCAGCCCGGACGAGCTGAGCGACGAGATGATCGTGACCCTGGCCGAGCGACTGCAGCGTGCCTCCATCCGCTACGCGTTCGTCTTCTCCGGGCCCTTCGGCGCCGACGGAAGCCTGCCGGACTACGCCTTCTCCGATACCGC
>JANQFA010000235.1 GCA_028278065.1 Myxococcota bacterium | reverse complement strand
CGCCGCCGGGTGGAGCATGGGCCGCCCGGGGCTGCACTCGGCTCGCGTCGATGGCGCTGAGCTCGGACGTTCCCATCTGGCGCATGGCCGTCTCGAACTCGAGGCGCAGGATCGCGAGCACGGCCTCGACGCCTTCCTGCCCGAAGGCCGACAGGCCCCAGAGATAGGGGCGGCCCACACCTGCCGCCGAGGCGCCGAGTGCAAGGGCCACGAAGGCATCGGCGCCGCGCCGGAAGCCGCTGTCGATCAGGACGGGCACGCGTCCGGCCGCGGCCCGCACGATCTCGGGCAGCACCTCGATGGTCGAGAGCGCGTTGTCCAGCTGGCGCGCGCCATGGTTGGAGACCATGATCGCGTCTACGCCGTGCTCCACCGCGAGGCTCGCGTCCTCGTGGGTGAGCAGGCCCTTGATCACGAGCTTCATCGAGGTGGCGTCTCGGATGCGGTCGACGTAGCTCCAGTCGATGGTCATCAGGTCGGAGGTGAACTCGATCGGGTCGGCGCCGAGCGCGAGCAGGCCCCGGTAGAGCTGCGGCATGCGGCTCTCGCCGTGGCAGGCCACGCATTGCGGGTTGTCGCGCGTGCGGAACGGGAAGCCGGGGCCGCGCATGCGTCGCAGACGGTCCTGGCTGCCGTAGCCGGGGATGTCGACGGTGAGCACCACCACGGGGCAGCCGGCCTCTTCGGCCCGCGCCAGCTGGCGCTTCGTGAGCATCCAGACCCGCGGCGTGTAGAGCTGGAACCAGATGGGCGCCCCGCGCGCCGCGGCGACCTCTTCCAGCGGCCGGCCCGGGAAGGTGGAGAGCATCTGCAGGTGGTCCCTGGCACGGGCGGCCTTCGCCACGGCGACCTCGCCCTCGGGGTGGAAGGCCGTCTGCATGCCCGCCGGGCACAGGAAGATGGGGCAAGAGAGCTTCGTACCGAGCAGCTCACTCGTCGTATCGAGCCGGGTCACGTCGACGAGCCGTCGCGGCCGGAGCCCGTAGCGCGCAAACCCGGCGCGGTTCGCGAAGAGGCCCACCTCGTGGTCCACGCCCGTCGCCAGGTAGGCCCAATGCCCGGGAGGCAGCTTCGCACGAGCCGCCTCCCGGAAGTCGAAGACGTTGATGGCGTCTACGGGGGAGGCGATCAGCTCCGCCGCGTCCGCGAGTCCGGGCGAGCAGTCGGCGGCGACCGCGACCAGGTCCTCGAGCGCGCGGACTGGCCGTGCCGCCGCGAGCAGCGGACTCGTCACCAGGAAGCGCAGCAGCGCGCGCCGGCTGTGGGAAGCGACTCGCTCGCGATCGGCCATGAAAGTGAAGATATATTCATTTTCAGCGGGCGGTCAAGAAGAAAAGCGAAGACTTTTTCGCTTTAGCGAGGTAGCCTCGCCGCATGCCCGAGGTTCGCAAGCGGCGCGCGCCCCGTCGCACCGGTTCGGCCCCGACCCCGCCCGCCCCGCGCGAGTTCAGCCAGGCGCGCGCGCGCGCTACGTACGAGCGGATCCTCCGTGCCGCCCTCGAGCTCTACTCGGAGCAGGGCTACCACGCCACCCAGACGCCCGACATCGCGGAGCGCGCGGGCGTCAGCATCGGCGCCCTGTACCGCTACTTCGCCGACAAGCACGAGGTCTTCGTCGAGATCATGCACATCGGTCTCGAGCAGAACCGCCGCACCCAGGACGCCGCCGTCGCGGCGTTCGAGGAGCGGCTGGTCGACGGCGGCCTCGATCCCCGCGAAGCCGCGGACTGGGTCGTCGACTTCACCTGGAGCGCACTCCAGGACGTCCCCGCGGACCTGCTGCGCACGTTCGCCGCCATGGGACACGAGGACGAGACGTTTCGCGTACTGCGCGAGCAGTACGACCGCTACGAGCGTCGCGCCTTCGCCCGCGTGCTGGAGCAGGCGCTGCCGCCCGAGCGCGTGGGCCAGGCCCTCGCCATCTCGAAGGTGCTCGACATCACGGTCGAGACCCTGGGTCTCTGGGCCGCGCTGCACCCGGGCGCCGAGAGCCGCGGCGTCAAGGAGGCGACCAAGGAGATGGTGTACCGCTTCCTGTCGGATTGAGGACGGGGCGCAGCCTGCCCTCGTGGCAGATGGCGCACCTCAGGCCTCGCGCAGGTGCTCCGCGAAGCAGCGGCACGCATCGGTCGCCGTGAACAGCCCCACGGCCTTTCCATCCTGCGAGACCACGACGGACCCGATCCGGCGTTGCGCCATCTCGGTCAGCACGACGTCCAGAGGCTCATCGGGGGCCGCGGCGTAGAGATCCAGGGTGCAGATCTCACGGACACGAAGCTGGTCGGCCACGCCTTTCTCGTCGTTCGCGACGAAGGCGATGTCGCGATCGGACAGCACGCCGACGAGCTCTCCCCCTTCCGTCACCGGCAGGTGGCGGAACTCGTGGTCCATCATCATGTCCTCGGCCGCCTTGACGGTGGCGTCGATGTCGATGCAGATCGGAAGGGGCGTCATCACGGATTCGACGCTGGGAATCCGGCTCATGGTCGCGTGCCTCGCTCAGCGCGAATTGTACACCCGCCCGGGCCCGGCCAGCCACCGAGACGGGTGTTCGGATCCCTCCCCGAGCCGGTAGAATGGGCGCGCACCCAGGTGGGGAGGCGGATGGCGCCGGAAGTCGAGACCGCGTACGGACGGGTCCGGGGCGACCAGCAGGCTGGTATCCGCCGCTTTCGCGGCGTGCCCTTCGCGAGGCCCATTCGCGGCGAGTACCGCTTTCGCCCGCCCACCCCGCCGGATCGCTGGACCGGCACGTTCGATGCGACCCAGCCCGGGGAAGCCGCGCCGCAATACGCGCTGCCCTACCTCCGCTGGATCAATGCAGCGGGTGGTCGCATCGGAGAGGACTGCCTCAGCCTCAACATCTGGACCCCCGGCTGCGACAATGCGAAGCGTCCCGTGCTCGTCTGGATCCACGGGGGCGCCTTCCTCGTCGGCTCCAATGCCACGGCGCTCTACAACGGTGCCGACCTCGCCCAGCGTGGCGACCTGGTGGTGGTCTCCATCAACTACCGCCTCGGGGTCCTGGGCTACGCCCACCTCCGCTACGTGCTGGGCGAGGAGTTCTCGGAATCGTCCAATCTCGGGGTGCGCGACCAGATTGCGGGCCTCGAGTGGGTGCGGGACCACATCGACCGTTTCGGAGGTGATCCGGCCAACGTGACGGTGGTGGGGCAGTCGGCTGGCGCGATGAGCGTCGGTGCGCTGCTCGGCTCCGCACGCGGCCGAGCGCTGTTCCACCGGGCCGTCTTCCAGAGCGGCGCCGGAGATCACGTCGTCGGGCCCGACCTGGCCGAAGAAGTCGCGACGAACGTCCTGTCGGAGCTCGGCGGACCGCCGCCGGCCCGCAAGGCGTTGGGACGCATTCCGCTCGATCAGGTCCTCAGGGCCCAGACGGCGACCGTGCGCGCCATGGCGAACGTCCGGCGGCTGATGGTGTTTCTGCCCGTCGTCGATGGCGATGTGATCACCGAGTCTCCGCTCGACGCGGTCCGGCGGGGCGCCGTGTCCCACATTCCGATGCTGATCGGAACCACGCTCGACGAGTGGAAGCTGATGCGGCCCGTCGATGGCGGCATCGCGATGAACGAGGGCCAGCTGCGGGAGCGCTTCGCCGAGGTCCTGCCCGACTTCGCGAAGGCGCCGGAGACGCACCGAGCGGTGTCGGAGTTTCGTGGGGCTCTCTCGTCGCGGGCTGCTCGCTCGACGCCGATGGACGTGTGGCTCGCCTTCCAGGGAGCTCGCGTCATGCACCTGCCTGCGACTCGCCTCGCAGAGGCCCAGGCCCAGGGAGGCGGCACGGCCTACGCCTATCTCTTCACGTGGCGCCCGCCCGCAGTGCGGCATGCGCTCGGCGCTTGCCACTCGCTCGACGTCCCGTTCGTGTTCGGCTCGATTCGGCACCCGCTGGCCCGGCCGCTCACCGGCTTCACGACCTCCGCTTCGCGGCTCTCGGTCAAGATGCAGTCGTCGTGGATCGGCTTCGCGCGGCATGGCGAGCCGGGTCATCCCCGCCTGCCGCACTGGGAGCGCTACGAGGCCAGGCGCCGTCCCACGATGATCCTGGGTCGCCGCTGCGCCCTCGACTCGGCCCCGCTCGAGCCCGAACGGCGGTTGCTGGTCGGTTGGTCCGGCGGGTGCGACGACGTCCAGCAGGCGCCTGCACCCACGGGCTCGAGCGGATGATCCGAAGAGACGTTTCGTAGAGGCCGGACGACGTCCACGGTCGTCCCGCTAGCGGTGTTTGCCGACCTGCCAGCCGGAGCCGCCGAGGTGCTGCTCGGCGAAGGCGCGGGGGACCGCCTCGAGCTCGGTCGACAGGGTGTCGTTCCAGCGATTGAGGAACCCGAACAGTGCGCACACCGCGACCCGCTCGACGATCTGCGCGTCGTCGAAATGCCGGCGCAGCTCCTCGAAGTGCCCGGACTCCACCCGGTTCGGCTGCAGCGCGGAGTCCTGGGCGAGCCGCAACGCGGCGCGCTCGGCCTCGGCGGGCACCGCCACGCCCACCGATCCCCACTACATGACGGCCAAGAACGCCGTGAACGCCCTCTATCGGATCCTCGCGGGCTGGCTGGGTCCGGAGATCCGCGTCGACGGCGTGGTGCCCGGGTTCGTGAAGACGGACATGTTCCGCCACCACTCACCCGCGATGTCGGCCTCGGCCAGTTCGCCAAGTCCGACTACGAGCCGGACGAGATCGAAGAGATGGACGTGGGGCTCTAGGCGGGGAAGCGCGCGGCGCCCGAGACGATAGGCTGGGGTCCGGAGCAGCGGATCGACGTCGATGTGCTGCGGCGGTTCACGAGGATGCGGGGGCGGCGTGCGCCCGCGATCCGGCTGGAGGATCCCATGGACTTCGAACACTCGGAGCGCTCTCGGATGGTGATGGAGCAGGTCGACCGCTTCGTGCGCGAGCGTGTCGCGCCGAACGAGGCGGTCTACCGAGAGCAGCTGGTCCACACCGACGAATGGACCCGTTGGCGCATTCCGCCGGTGCTCGAGGAGCTGAAGGCCGAAGCCCGGGCGCTCGGGCTCTGGAACCTCTTCCTGCCGGACGAGGAGTACGGAGCCGGCCTCGACAACCGCGACTATGCCCCGGTCGCGGAGATCACCGGCCGCAGCTTCCTCGCGCCGGAGGTGTTCAACTGCAGCGCCCCCGATACGGGAAACGCCGAGGTCCTGGTGCAGTACGGATCCGAGGCTCAGAAGCAGCGCTGGCTCGCGCCGCTGCTCGACGGCGAGATCCGCTCGGGCTTCGCGATGACCGAGCCCGGCGTCGCGTCGAGCGACGCCACCAACATGCGGGCGCGCTGCGAGGTGGACGGGGACGAGATGGTCCTCAACGGAGTGAAGTGGTGGACGAGCGGGGCGGGCGATCCGCGCTGCGCATTCCTGATCTTCATGGGCGTCACCGATCCCGGAGCCGCGCGCCATGAACGCCACTCGATGGTCCTGGTCCCGATCGACACGCCGGGAGTGAAGGTCCAGCGCATGCTCCCGGTGTTCGGCCACCTGGGCGAGCCCCACGGCCACGCCGAGATCGTCTTCGACGACGCGCGGGTGCCGGTCGAGAACGTCATCGCGGGTCCCGGTCGCGGATTCGAGATCGCCCAGGGGCGTCTCGGGCCGGGCCGCATCCACCACTGCATGCGGGCGATCGGAGCCGCGGAGCGCGCGCTCGAGCGACTGTGCGAGCGCGCGGTGGCCCGCACCGCATTCGGCAAGCCGCTGGTCAACCTGGGCGCCAATCGCGACATCATCGCCGAGAGCCGCATGGCGATCGATCAGGCGCGGCTGCTCACCTACAAGGCGGCCTGGGCGCTCGACACCCTCGGTACGTTCGGTGCGCTGGTGGACATCTCGGCGATCAAGGTGGTCGCGCCGAAAGTGCTCCAGCGAGTGGTCGACGCGGCGATCCAGATTCACGGCGGTGAGGGCGTCGCGGATCCGGAGCTGACCTACCTGATGGGAATGGCGCGTGCGCTGCGCCTCGCCGATGGACCCGACGAGGTGCACCGCGGCATGGTCGCGCGCCTCGAGCTGAAGCGGTATCTGGCGCGTACGGGCTGAGGTGCTCCGCTTCGAGTCCTACCCGGCGCCGGTGCGCACGCCCTTCTTGCGATCGGCCTCGTCCAACCCGGGCATCCTGGAGCCGGTGGTCCTCCCGATCTCGTCGCGATGCTCGGGTCGGTCGCACAGCATGGCGGTCCTCCGGTCGGGTCGGCTGCGCTGGTCGAACGACCAGCAGAGATCCTAGAGAGGTTGCCGCTGGCTTGTCAACCGAATAAGATGCCTGTGTGACGGCGAGCTCCAGCACGGCCCGGCAGCGCCAGCGGGAAGCCACCCGGGAGCGCATCCTGGAGGCGGCGGTCGAAGCCTTCGCCGAAAAGGGGT
>JANQFA010000187.1 GCA_028278065.1 Myxococcota bacterium | reverse complement strand
CTCGCCGCGGCCCAGGCCGTCACGGCCGCCCTGCTGGCGCGGGAGCGGAGCGGCGGGGGGCAGCACGTGCGACTCGCCATGCTCGACGCGGTCCTCGAGTTCCTCTGGCCGGAGGGCTTCGCCGGCTACACGTGGCGAGACACCGACGCCGAGGGACAACGCCGCACGCTCGCACAGGACCTCGTCTTCGAGACTCGCGACGGCTTCATCACGGCGGGAACCGTGTCGCGCGGCGAGTGGGAGGGATTCTGCCGGGCGGTCGAACGCCCCGAGTGGCTGGACGATCCGCGCTTCCGGACCCCGGGCGGCCTGGTCGCCCACGCGGACGAACGCCTCGAGATGATGCAGGAGGTGCTGCGCACGCGCGGCTGCGACGAGTGGCTGGCTCGCCTGGACGCCGAGGGCGTGCCCTGCGCCCCGGTCCTGCGTCGCGGCCAGGTCTTCGAGCATCCGCAGGTGGTGGAGAACGCGATCGTCGTGGAGGGCGAGCACCCGGCCGGCGGGCCCCTGCGCCAGACGCGGCCCGCCGCGCGCTTCGAGACGACGCCGTCCGCGCTGCAGCGCCCCGCCCCTCTCCTGGGCGAGCACACCGACGAGGTCCTCCGGGAGGCGGGCCTCGACGAGGCCGAGATCCGCGCCCTGCGCGAGGACGGCGCTCTGGGATGAGTACGCTCGAGGCCCGCGGGCTGAGCTTCGCGTACGGCCAGGGCGCAGCGGTGCTGAAGGGCCTCGACTTCCGCATCGGTGAGGGCGAGATCTACGGCTTCCTGGGGCCGAACGGCTCGGGCAAGACCACCACCCAGAAGATCCTGGCGCGGCTTCTGCACGGCTACGGCGGGCGCGTATCGGCTTTCGGCGCCGAGCTCTCGCGCATGGGCGCCGACTACTACGAGCGGATCGGCGTCTGCTTCGAGCTGCCCAATCTCTACGAGCGGCTCAGCGCGGGCGAGAACCTCGAGTTCTACCGGGCGTTCTTCGACGGCGGAACGGACTCCGCCGACGGACTGCTCGAACGCCTCGACCTTCCGCTCGGCGACCGGCGCCCGGTCTCGCAGTACTCCAAGGGCATGAAGATGCGCGTGGTCCTCGCTCGCTCCCTCCTGAACCGCCCGCGCCTCTGGTTTCTCGACGAGCCCACCTCCGGCCAGGACCCGCCGCACGCGGTGGCCATCCGCGAGCTCATCCGCGAGAAGGCTGCCGCGGGCACGACGGTATTCCTGACGACGCACGACATGGCGGTCGCCGAATCGCTCTGCGATCGGGTGGCCTTCCTCGCCGAGGGACGGATCGCAGCCGAGGGCGCGCCGGCCACCCTGCGTCGCGCCCACGCGCGCGGCACCGTCCGCGTCCAGCTCCGCGAAGGAGACGGACTGGCGACCCGCGAGTACTCCCTGCAGCACGACGACCAACGCGAGGCCCTGGCACAGGTGGTCCGCAGCGGACCGCTCGAGACGATCCACTCGACCGAGCCCTCGCTCGAGGACGTCTTTCTCGCCGTGACGGGCCGACGGCTCGACGGGTCGTGAGCGGCGCCCACCGAGTCGTGCCCGCGCTGCGCCTGGCCTTCCGCGTGCAGGTCGCCGCCCGCTTCCCCCACGTCTATCTCGGGGTGGCCCTCGCGCTGGCCCTGCTGCTGCGCCTGCTCGGAGGAGAGTGGAGCGAACGACTGCTCCCGGTGCTCGTCCTCTCCGAGCCGGGGACCCTGGGCGTCTACCTGGTGGCGGCACAGCGGTTCTACGCGCGCAACGAAGGCACCGACGTCGCGCTGCAGGTGACGCCCCTCCCGCCGCGCGTGGAGGTGGTGGCGCCCATCCTGGTCACCGCATTCCTGGGAAGCGTCGCCGGCCTGCTGATCCAGGCCGTGGTGCTGGGTGTCGACTTCCGCCTGCTGCTCCTGGCGCCTCCCCTCTTCTTCACGGTGGTGCTGTCGGGCGTGATCGGACAGCATCTCTCGGCGGTCTTCTCCGAGTTCACCCGCTTCATCCTGGGGAGTATCCCCGCCATGCTCGCCTTCCTGCTTCCCACCGCGACGCTCCTCGGCTGGCTCGCCCCGTCCGCACTGGTGTGGCTGCCCACGCAGTGGGCGTTCGCGGCGTTCAGGACGATTGTCGACGGTCCGCCCGACGGGAGCCTCTGGGCGCTGTGCACTGCCGCGCTGCTCGCTGCGGCCGGAGCCGGCCTCTTCCTGGTGACCGGTCGCGCGGAGCGGCGTCCTGCGGAGGCGATCGCGTGAGCGAAGTGGCCCGCATCACCGCACTGGCGCGCAAGGACGCGCGCGGCGTCGCGCGCGACAGCTTCCTGCTGTGGATGGCGATCTATCCGCTGGTCCTGGCCCTGGCGATGCGCATCGCGGTCCACCTCCTCGACGTGGAAGGCCTCTCCCTGTGGCTCGCTCCGGCGACGATCGTGCTCGCCCCGAGCCTGCTCGGCATGCTCTTCGGCTTCGCGCTGATCGAAGAGCGCGAGCAGGACACGTTGGTCCTGCTGCGCGTCCTTCCGATGCGCAGGGGCACCCTCTGGACCTACTGGGTAGGCGGAGGCTTCGCGGCCGCGGCCGTCCTCTCGCTGCTCTGTAGCGCCCTCTACGGGCGGGCGCCGACCCGTCCGGGGCTCTTCCTGTCCGCCACGGCCGCGGCGGCTCTCACCGCGCCGCTGCTGGCTCTCCTGATGAGCGCGTTCGCATCCGACAAGATCCAGGGCCTCGCCGTCGGGAAGATCCTCTCCGCCTCGGGCGCAGTTCCGATCCTCGCCTTCGCGGTGGGGCCGGCCTGGCAGCCGCTCCTGTGGTGGAGCCCCTGGTACTGGATCTACGCGGCCCTGCTGCAGGCCTTCGCGGAAGCGGGCGAGCTCGCGGCACTGGGACGGCCGTTCCTGCCCTCCTACCCCGACGCGGTCTGGCTGGTCGTTCCCACCCTTTTCTGTGTCGCCCTGCTCGCCACGGCGGCATTCGTCGCACAGCGCCGCGCCCCCTGACCGGCGCCGGCGCCACGGACGCCGACGCCGGCGCCGGGCGGAGGGCCGCTCAGATCGCCTCGGCTCGTGCCACCAGGCGGAGCGCGCCTCCCGGAACCGGCGTGTCGAACGGCCAGCAGGTGATCAGGCTCAGCGTCGCGCCCTCACTTGGATCCAGGACGTCCGTGTCCTGCTCGTGCACCACATCGAGCGCGACCACCCGATAGCGCCTCGAGCCCGCGGCGCGCGTCTCGATGTGGAGGACCTCGCCCAGGCGGAGCTCACGCAGGAACGCGAAGTGGGTGTCGCGGTGCCCTGCGAAGACGCTGTGGCCGGGAGCGCCCGGCTCGGCGCTCCCGGCCAGGTGGCCCGGCCCGAAGGCGAGCGTACGTCCCGTCGCCCCCGCCAGGACGATCGTCCGCACTCCGAGCCGGGGAACCTCCAGTCGTGCCACGGGCCAGGTGTCCGCCCACGGCCAGGGCCGCGGGGCGGGCTCTCCCGTCCGCGCCCGGGCCCACGCCCGCTCCAGGAGCACCTGGGCCAGGGCCGCCTTGGCCGGGATCCAGGCCCCGTGGAGGAGGAGTCCAGCGCCGACCAGTCCGGTTGCAACGGCCAGGCGCCGGCTCATCCCCGCCGCCACGCCAGGGCTCCGGCACCCGCCAGCAGAAGCGCGCCGAGGAGACGCAGGAGCGGCGCCGGCGTGGCGGTGCGCGGCAGCGTGCCGCCCGCGGTCCAGCCGGCGGGCAGGTTGGCGGGGATGTCCGCGCGTGCCAGCAACGCGTCGGCGCTGCGCGTCGGGGTGACGTCCACCGCCACCAGGCTCGTGTAGCGCGAGACGAGATGGTGCTCGAGCGCCACCGCCACCACCGCCTGGCGCACGAGCTGCGGATCGGCTCCCGTGGACAGGCCCTCGAGCAGGCCGGCGATCTTGCGCCGGGCCCAGAGGGCGCCGATGCCTCGCCCGGGCTCGCCGGGCACGAGGGGCATGCGCGTCACCCAGGCTTCGCCACCGCGCCGTCCACGCACGACCACCTCGCCGACGAAGCGCGGCACCCGGGCCGCGACCACCACCGGCTCTCCCGCGTAGAGGTCCGGCACGCGCTCCGGCCACATCTCGACTGCATCGTTCCAGAGGATCTCGACATCCGAGAGCACCGGGCTCTCGAGCTTGCGGAAGAGCCCGTCCATCTTCGTCTGCACCTCTGCCGGGGTCGCGATCACGGTGTGGGTGCCGCGCCCGAAGCCGGCCGCCCGCTTCAGGAAGTACCCGTTCGGCGCCGACCCGATCCCCACCGTGAAGAGCCGGCTGCGGCCGAGGCCGGCGTGGATCGCCGAGAAGAGCGCCTGCTCGTTGCCGATGCTCCCGTCGGTGATGAAGACGACCTGCCGCACGTCGGCCGCGCCGTCGTCTGCGCCGAGCGCGACCTGCAGCGCCGGGAGCATGTCGGTGCCGCCGCCCGCCGAGAGACCGCGCACCCAGCGCCGTGCCCGCTCCACCTCGGCGCTTCCCGCCCGCACGCTCTTCGGGAAGAGCGCCCGGGTCCGATCGCTGAAGCGGATCACGTTGAAGCGATCCCCGGGCGAGAGCCGCTCGAGCGCGAGGAGGAGGGCGCGGCGCGCCTCGCGAATCGACGTACCGCCCATCGATCCGGACACGTCGATGACGAAGACCACCTCACGCGACAGGTGCTGCGGCGCCATCTCGTCCGACGGGGGCATCACCATCAGCAGCACGTCGGCGCCGTCCTCGTGGCTCTCGCTGAAGAGCGCCGCACGAGGCGCACGGCCCGGCTCGGGCTTCCACTCCAGCACGAAGTCCCGGTCGGCGAAGTCCTCGAGGTAGATCTCGTGGCTTCCGGCCGCCAGGTCCTGGGCGAAGATCACGTGCGTGGGGCTCACCAGCTTCTCGAGGGGGAAGCCGGCCTCCAGGCGCACGCGGATGCGCACCGGGTTCACGAGCCCCTCGGAGGGCGGCGCGACGGGCCACACCGGAGACGGGAACGCCGCCGGGACGAAGCCCCCGACCCCCGCCACCGCCACGGGACCCAGGGGCGGGTCGTAGCGCGGGGCGGCGACCAGCGGCAGGCGCAGCGCGAAGCCCTCCTCTTCGAACCGGAGGGTCTCCTGGTACTCGAGTGCGATCTCGATCTCCTCGCCCGGCCCGATGTTGGCGACCCGGGTCGTGAAGAGATTGGGACGGTCCTGGCTGACCAGCGACGCCTTCCGGCCCGAAGCCTTGGCGCGCGCGTAGGTGCGCTTCGCCTGCTCCTTCTCCTGGATGCGGCCTTCGACCCGGCGCTGCCCGATCTGCATGTCCAGGTGGTCCACGGCCGCCATGTCGGGAAGCGGAAAGACGTAGACCCCCTCCAGCCAGGCGTCGCCGGGGTTGGCGAAGCGCTGCACCACCCGCGCCCGCGCCACCATCCCCGTGATCCGGAGGTCGACCTCCGTGTCCAGGGTGGGCGCGGGCAGGACGACGCCGTCCCGCCCGCTCACCCAGAGCGTCCCGCCACGGCTGTCGCTCGGCGTCGGCTGCGCCGACGCTGGGCGAGGCGGAGCCAGCCCGATCACCATCGTCAGCACCACCCCCGCGATGCCGATCTTCCGTTCCCGCGCGCCTTTCATGCTTGCGTCCTCGCCTTCGGGCGCCGGGCCGGGAGGGACCCTCCCTCGCGGCGTCGGACTGGCCCCTGGCCCCGCGACCACAGGAAACCGCGCCGCCGTGGC
>JANQFA010000184.1 GCA_028278065.1 Myxococcota bacterium | reverse complement strand
GTACTCGGCGAAGACCCTCGGAATGCCGCCCAGCGTGCGCACGTAGTGGCAGCTCACGATGTGGGGGTGGAGGCCGAGTTCGATCCAGGTATCACACTCGCGGATGAAGCCCTGCTTCTGGGCCTCGCTGCGGAAGTAGTCGGGGCGTGGGCTCTTGACGGCCAGATCGAGGTTCCAGTCGCGGTGGTGCACGCGGTAGACGAGCCCCATGCCGCCGCCTTCGTGGACCTGCTTGACCTCGTAGAGGCCGAGGATCCGGTCGCCGACCTGCCACTGGGCGGGGACGGCGTACTCGTCCGCCGCGCGCCGCGCGGCGTCCTCGGCGCGGGGCTCGGAGCGCCCGGGCTCGTCCTGGGGGGCGGCTGCAGCCGGCACGGCCGAGTCGGCCCGCGTCGCCTCGGTCCGCGCCGCGGCCGGCACCAGCCGCTTCCCGCACTGCGTGCAGAAGCTGTTGCTGGCCTCGTTCTCCGTACCGCAGCTCGTGCACCTCATCCGAGATCTTCCCCGGGTCGGTCTGCCGCCGCCGGATGCCGCGCCCTCAGAAGTGGTCCGTGCCGGTCAGGTTCTGCTCCGCGTCGTCGGCGAAGACCGCGAGGGTTGACGCCATGTCGCGCAGCTCCGCTCCCGTCAGCTCCGGGAGAATCATCCCCTGGTGAACGACCAGGTGGTTGCCCTCGATCGCGAAGCCGCCGATCTTGACGTTGCCCGCGGCCTTGAGCAGGCGAATCGCCGCGTCACCGTCGAGCGGGTTCTCGCTCAGATCCGCGACCGGGGACGTGATCCTCACGACGGGCTTTCCCGCCAGATCGCCCACATAGCGGAGGACGAGCAGCTGCGTCCTTCCGTTCGGCACCGCGAAGACCGCGTGCGCGATGTCGTCGGCGATACGCTGGATCTTGATGCCGGCCTCGTCCGCGAGCTGCTTGACCCTCTCCGCGAAGCCCTTACCACCTTGCTGAGCCGCCCGCTCGCGGCGGCCCCCCAACTTGATTCCCTCGAAGATTCCCATTCCCTTCCTCCTTCCCGGGGCGTCCGGCGACGCCGGGCCGGGCCGTGCCGATAGCGTCGTTCCACAGCTGCCGCAGAACTTCGCCCCTTCCGGCCACTCCTTGCCGCAGCTCGAACACTTCATTCCACTCTTCTTGCTACGGCGACGAGGGCGGTGACGTTGTCCGCTCCCCCCGAACGGTTCGCCGCATCCACGAGGTTCCAGCAGGCTTCGTCCGGCTTCCCGGCCCGTTCGAGGAGCCCGGCAATCTCTTCGTCGCCGAGCATTCCGGTGAGACCGTCCGTACAGAGCAGGAGTCGGTCTTCGGGCTCGAGGTCGAGGAGGCGAAAATCGGGAAGGGCCTCGCCGTCCATGCCCACGTAGCGGGTGAGCTGGCCGCGCGCCGGGTGCTCCACCGCTTCGGCCGACTCGATCTCGCCCGCATCGAGCAGCAGCTGCACCACGCCGTGGTCGCGGGTGAGCTGTCGGAGACGCTCCTCCCGAAGCAGGAAGGCTCGGCTATCGCCGAGGTGGGCAATGAGCGCGTGCGAGCCTCTCACCAGAGCCAGCACGACCGTCGCGCCCATGCCCTCGAGTCCGGGCGCGTCGCGCGTCTGCTGCCGCAGCTGCCGGCTCAGATCGGCGACCGCGGCCTCGATCCCCTCGCGGGCTTCGCGGGTCATCAGGTCCTTGACTTCGCCGGGTCGCTCGCGCAGGAGCTCGGGCAACGCCTCCACCACGATCTTCGAGGCCACTCTCCCCCCCGCGCGGCCCCCCATGCCGTCGGAGACGAGGAGCAGGCCGTCTTCCGGCGCGATGCACCAGCTGTCGTCGTTCTCGTCGCGCACGCGCCCACGGTCGCTCAGGCCGGCGCAGTCGATCGCGACCTTCACAGGGCTCCCTCGATGGCGCGGCTCAATGCCGCGGCGGTCTTGAAGGAGATCTCAGGCTTGTCGATCAGGGCGTGGTCGATCACCTCGGCAAGCCGCCTCGGAATCGACGGATCGCGCCGGCGGATGGGCACGGCGCTCGCGTCCAGGATCGTCTGCCAGGGATCGCGCCCCGGACGGAAGTCCCGGGGGAACCGTCCGGTCAGCATGTTGTAGAGGCAGGCGGCAGCGGCCCAAACGTCCACGTCCGGCTGCGCGTACTTGTACTGGACCACCTGCTGGCGGGGAATGAAGACCGGCTTTCCGGCGATGTCTCCCGTGCGTGTGCCGCCGCTCAGGCCGGCGAGCTCGAAGGCCTTGGCCAGCCCGAAGTCCGCCAGCTTCGCGATTCGCGTACCTTCGCCGCCGCGCAGCAGGATGTTCTGCGGACTCAGGTCCCGGTGCACGACGCCGCGCATCTCCTTGGCGCCCGGCTCCTGGAGGGCGATGGGATTCTCGACGTCGTGGGCATAGGCGAGGCCCTCCAGGGTCTCGAGGATGATCCGGGTCGCCTCGGCCATCGGCAGGCTGCCCCCCCGCCGCGCCATCAGCTTGTCGACGCTGCCGCCGTCGCAAAACTCCTGGGTGAAGAAGAAGGTCCCCTCCGAGCAGCCGGAGTCGCGAAGCTGCACGATGTTCCGGTGCTTCAGGAGCTTGCTGATCTCCACTTCGCGGAGGAACTGGTCCCGGGCGCGTGGGTTCACGGCAACCCTGGGAAGCATGACCTTGAGCGCGGTCTGCTCTCCCGACGCGTCGTGGCGGGCCAGGTAGACGACACCCATTCCGCCCTGGCCCAGCTTCTTCAGGATCGTGTAGCCACGGACCGCGACGAGATCTCCGGTGCCGGCCCTGGCCCGCGCCAACAGACGTCGGATCAGCTCCTCGGGCAAGGCGCGACATGCGGCGCAGACGAAGTCGCCGGGCCGGTCGGCGCCCGCCTCCCGCGAGACGTCCCTGCCGCACTTCCGGCAGCGAACCGGCTCCGCTCGGTGAGGGGGGGGCTTTGCAATCCGGACCTCGAGGACGCTGTCGCCAACGCGTAGGCGGTCGCCTTCCTCGAGGGAGACCTCGGGGTATCGGCGCCGCGCTCCTTCCTCGGGTGTCTCGCCCCGCTCGCGGCCGCCGTGCTTGACGCCGTTCACGTAGGTGCCGTTCAGGCTGCCCAGGTCGCGAACGCAGACGTCCGGCGGATTGACCTCCAGGAGGAGGTGGTGGCGCGACACCTTGGAATCGTCGGAAAGGCAGGCCTGGCAGTCGGAGCTGCGTCCACAGAGCAGCGTGTCGTGGTCCTCGAACGACCAGCGCCTCCCCCGCATCGCCCCTGCGACGATCTCGAGCGTTACGCCCGCTGACATCGTTCCACCGCTTCGCGGAAGACGCTGCCGAGCGGCTGTCCGCCGAGCGCCGCGGCCAGGTCCTCGTAGAGCGCGAGCCGCGACTCGATCGGGCGCGACGAGGCGTTCTCGCCGTGGTACGCGTAGGCCGCCGCCACGGCGGCGTGATAGAGCACCCGGGCCGCGTCCCGGTGCGCCTCGCTCGGCGAATCGGCGGCGAGGCGTTTGCCCAGCTCCTTGAGCCGCCGGAGCGTCTCCACTGCCGTGCTCGTCTCGCAGACCATCTCCAGCAACGTCTGGCCGGATTCGCCGTCCTCGGGCAGGAAGTCCGTGAGGAGCCGGGCCAAGCGCGCCGCGTCCCGACTCTCCGCGGGGAGGGACGACGGGCCGGCGCCGGGTGCGACGGCCAGGCCCAGGAGCGCCGCGAGCTGGGCGGCGCTGCAGTGGTCGAGCTCGCTTCTCGTCTTCACTTCGCGCTCCTCGAGAGCGATAGGAGGGCCGCGAGCTCCTCGTTCGCGGCCTGGGGAGAGCCCGTCTCCTCGATGAGCACCTCCCGCACTGCGTCGCGAAAGCGCCGCTGCACGGTCTCGGCCCGGTGCTGGGCCGTGCGCTCGTCGAGCCCGTGGCGTGCGCCGATCTCGGCCCAGCGCGGGCGCCTCTCGTCGTCCCCGGCGTAGCGGCCGAGGAAGACGGCGAGGTGGACCTGCTGTCCCTTCCTCTCGCAGAGGGCGCGGACCTTCTCGAGGGCGCGCGCCAGGATCATCCGCGTCCACTCGCGCTGGAAGACGTCGTCGGCCTGTGCGGAACCTTCCCCCGGAATGCGATCCCAGCCCTGGTCCTCAGCGTCCGGCCGGGTGAAACGCTGCGCGTTTCGCTGATCCGCTCGCCAGCGGTCCTTGAGGAAGTTCTCGACTGCAGCCTTCAGGTAGGTGCGGAATCGGCGCTTCGGGTCGGCGTGGTCGAGCAGGCCTCTTCCTCTCGCCTTGAACACCTTCTCCAGGAAGAAGTCGGTCGTGTACTCCTCGGCCCTTCCGGCATCGCGCGTGCGCGCGGCGATGTAGGCGCACACGGGGCGGCGGTACCGCTCGAAGACCTCCCGCCGCGCCTCGGGCTTGCCTGCGGCCGCTTCCTTGACGATCGTCCAGGACGTCGTGGGGGGGAGAGCCGGATCTCGACCTGCCTTCACCATCGTCTCGACGCTCGCCGCCCCCGTCATTCCGGCTGCAGCGCATCGCGGCGCTCGGCCGGAGAGAGGAGGACGAGCAGCTCGTCCTTGAGCAGGCGCTCGCGCTCCAGCAGCACGGACACGACCCGCTCGAGCGTCGTGCGGTGCTCCGCTAGGAGCTTGCGGCTCCGCTCGCTCTGGCGGTCGATGGTCTGCCGCACGGCCTCGTGGCAGCGGATGGCGAGCTCGCCGGAGAGCGGACGGTCCCGGTCGATTCGAACGGCGCCGATCTCGCCGGCCATGCCGTACTCGTAGACCATCGCCTCCGCGATCCGGGTGGCGTGGGCGAGGTCGCTCGCTGGCCCCGTCGACTCCCCCTCCCCCTCGCCGTAGAAGAGCTGCTCGGCCTCGCGTCCCGCCAGCACCTGGCAGATGCGGTCCTCGAGCTGCTTCCGGGTCCACGAGCCGTGCTCTCCCGGATCGTCGAACGCCGCATAGCCGCCGAAGCTGCCGCGGCCGACGGTCGTGACGTAGATCGGCGGCTCGCCGCAGAGGCACATCAACAGGGCGTGTCCCGCCTCGTGGCGCGCCGTGCGCAGGGGGTCCGAACCGGGCTTGGCCTCCCCCAAAGTGAGCTTCTCGAAGGCCTCGCCGAGGATCGCATCGGTGATCATGCCCCCGGTGCGAAAGGCCATCACGGCGGCCTGGTTGAGGATGTTCTCGAGGATCGCGATCGACAGACCGGCGCTCTGCGCGGCGATCCGCTCCACCGTCTTCTCGCTCACCTCGTGCCGGGACTTGGCTCCGAGGCGCGTCTCGAGGTAGAGCTGGCGCTCGTCGCGGGTGGGTAGCTCAACCTCGATCACGCGGCCGAAGCGGCGGCGCAGAGCGGGGTCGAGCAGGCTGTCGCGATTGGTGGCCGCGATCACGACGACGGGCCGGGCGACCCGGTCCGTGAAGCCCTCCATCTCGACCAGGAGGGAGTTCAGGGTCTCCTCGTCGGCTCGAGCCGCGCCCACGCCTCCCGTCCGCGTCCGTCCGATGGCATCGATCTCGTCGATGAAGACGATGCTGGGCGCGTAGCGTCGGGCCCGGGTGAAGAGCTCCCGCACGTTCTGCGGTCCACTCCCCTGCCAGATTGTCACGAAGCTCGTGGCGGACTCGACGACGAAGGCGCAGTCGGACTCCCCCGCCAGCGCCCGCGCCAGCATCGTCTTCCCGGTGCCCGGAGGGCCCGTGAGCAGCACTCCACGCGGGGGCTCGACGCCGGCTGCAGCGTACTTCTTCGGCTCGAGCAGCCAATCGCAAATGAAGCCGAGCGACTCCTTCGCCCCCGCGGCTCCGATCACGTCGGCGAATCGGGTCGAGGGCCGCTCGACTTCGGAAAGCACCGCGCTGGCATCCCTGCTGCGAACCGCGCGCGCCAGCCGGAAGTTCCGGCACCGCATGGAGAGGCGCTTCCCTTCCTCGTCGAGCGCCGGCGCGGTGTCGAAGGCGACCACCTGGGACTGCCGCGCCAGCTGGTCCGCCATCCGCCCCAACCGGACCCGTCCCGCGACCGCCTCGAGTTCGCTCTGGAGCGCGTCAAGGTGCGTCTGCCATCCGGGCTGCTTGGAGTCGCGGAGCCCGCTTCGAATGACGCCACGTGCGCCGCCCGCGCGCACGCAGCTCAGCAGCAGCTCCTCGTCGAGCGGTCCGGGAGGCGAACCGGCCGGTGCTTCCTCCGGGCAGAAGAGGTAGACAGGTATCTCGGGCGCCCGAGTGTGGAGCTGCTCGAGGACCCGCTGGCCCGCTGCAAAGCGGTGCGCCGCCGGGGGCACGTGGTCGAATCCGAGCAGCGTCTTGTCGGGACCTGCCACCGAGACGTCGCGGAATGCCTCCGCGACGCCGGAACGACCGGTGCCGCGCTCCTCCCGTAGGGCGAGGTCCAGCAACGCGAGGTCCACGCTTCGCTTCGCGAGGACGTCGAAGGCCTCCTCGGCGCTCGGAGCGACGCACCACTCGACCCCGGAGACGTGCCGGGCGTGGAGCCGTCCCGTCGACTCATCGCCGATGAAGAGCACCGTCGGCCGCGAATCATCGCGGAAGATCCCATCGGCGACTTCGCCCGCCCGCTCCTCGTCGAGCTCGATGCAGACGTCTTGGATGGCTCCCAGGGCCGCGTCCACGCGCTCGTCCGTGAAGAGCCGGCAGGCCTTGAAGACCTCCTCCTTGAGGAAGGCCTCGGCGCGGGCCTTCACCGTGCGCGCGTCCGTCGCTGCGCCCTCGCGCATCACGATCGCCAGGGGAACCTCCGGGGTAGGGCGGTAGCGCTGTCCGTGGATGCGTTCGAGAAGCGTCGCGACCCGCTCGAGCTCGGCCTCGGCGACCCGTACCAGGTCGTGGACCCGCAGGTGTTCGAAGAGGATCGGGTAGCCGGTGGCGAGCCGCGAGCAGATGGCTGCCGGGAACACCGGGGCGCGGGTTCGCGGGTCCACCTCGTCGCGAAGGCTGTCGAGGATGGTGCTGCGGTGGAAGGCTGCGTTCGCCTGGTGGATGCCCGATGCGTCGATGTTCTCGTAGAGGGTTCGCCCCGCGTTCGTCGTGAAGATCACGATCGTGTCGCGAAAGTCGACGGTCTCCTGGGTGAATTTGTCCTGCAGCCGGCTCCCGTCGAGGATCTGGAGGAAGAGCTGGATCGTCGTGGGGTGGCCATTCTCGAGCTCGTCGAAGAGCAGGATGGCGTTGGGGTTCTTCTGCACGAACTCGGTCAGCTCTCCGGGGCCTGCGCCGTGGTACATGGGCGGCAGGCCGGTGAGCCCGGCGCCGTCGTGCCCGTGGGCGTAGGCGCTCATGTCGAAGCGCTTGAAGGGCCGATCAAGGCGGCTGGCGCCGAGCTCCGCCAGATAGGTCTTACCGACGCCCGGAGGGCCTGCGAACACGAACAGACCGCGGGGCTTGCGCCGCTCCGTGTCGGCCGCCGCGACCACCTCGGTGTTGAAGAGCCCATCGACGAACTGCGTGATCGCCGGATCCTGGCCGAAGACGCGCTGCTCGAGCTCCTGGCGCAGGGCGTGCAGCCTCCGGGTCAGCTCGCCCAGACTGTGTGACGACTCGCTCTTCTCGGCCCAGTGGGCGAGGAGGGCGAGAACCTCGGACTCCTCCGGACCGTACGCACCCTGGAGAGCGTCCTGGGGAAGGGAGAGGGCAGTCGCGGCGGCCAGGTGCGGCAGGGCGACGAGCGCCGGATGGTTGGCCTGCGGGAGCCGACGGACGAGCTCCCTGGCGTTGGCCAGCATCTTCCTCGTGCCTTCGTCGAGAGGGAGCTTTCCGGCGCAGCGCTCGAGGTGGGAAGGAGGCGGGAAGAGGCGCGTCAGCTCCGGCTCCTCGATCGAGAGGCAGCGGGTGAGGTAGCCGGCCGCGCGGCGGTTCGACGCGAGGGCCGTGGCGACCGCAGCCAGCGTGAGCTGGGATTCGTGGCGCGAGAACGCCACGTCCTTCGCCCGGTCGATCAGCGCCTGTGCGTCGGCTGTGAACATTGGGGAACCGCCGTCCAGCCGGTGGCCGGATCGCGAGTGCATCTACAGCTCGTTCGGAATCGCGTCATCGGGTGCGTCCATGGCCGGCCGCGGCGCGGCGGCGTCCGGCGCGCCACCCCCGGCGAGACCTCTGAGTGCCGTGCGAAGCAGCAGCGACGGGCCGAGTTTCACTCCCTCCCGCAGGGCGGTGGCCCTGGCCTGCTCGAAGAGCGCCCGGCACGCAGCGGAGCGATGGAGGACCTCGGGCGGGCCGGATCCGCCCGCGCGCCCGACGAGCACGCGCATGCGCCTGCGGAAGCGCCGCGGATCCACACCCAGCTGCTCGAATTCCCTGCGCAACTCGCCGGTTCCGAGCGGCCCGCTCGCCTCCGACTCGCTGAGGCGACACAGCGCTATCAGCAGATGTGCGGGTGTGATCTCGGCGAACCCCGCCGCCGCCGCCTCACTTGCGGCGAGCGAGAGAGCGAGCTGGATGCACCGGACCTCGTTCATCGGACCCGCCTGTGGGATGCGGTCGCGCCCTCTGTTTCCCATACGATCCAGGAGGTGCGATTACCGGATTCCCCGGTCCGTCACACCAGTCGATTCTGAGCCTCGCTTCACCATAGCGTGTACGCGCAATCGAGGTAACAGGAGCCTTCAGGGGCCCGACGTGCTCCATGTGTCGGCCATACGACATTTCGTGAGCTACAGCGAGCCGAGCGGGCCGGGAGCCTCGACCAGCTTCAGGCGGAGCTTGATCAGCAGCTCCGCCCGCGGTCGCGTTCGGGGCCGCCGCGTCCTGGGGCAGCGCGCCGCGCACGCGCTCGATTCGGGCGGAGCTCACCACCACGTCGATCAGCCCGGCGGGTGCTTGATCCCCTCACTCGGTCGGGAGTGGACGGAAACGATACTCGTCGGACCTGACGGAAGCGCAGCTTGCCTCTCCTATGCCCGCGCTTGGTTCATCTCAGCTCTTGTGAGAATTCAAACTGGGAGGGACACTCCATGGAGTCTGCAGCATGAAGGTAACCCTTACCGTCCGGCGCAAAGAGCGAAACGGCGAGCGGTTCGTCTTTGTTAAGCCCGGAAGTTTCGTGTCTCGCCCCTCATTGAAGGTGGAATGCAACGTCGAAAGGACGCAACATGCATGACAAGCAGAGAAAGGCGACTTCCTATCAGCGACGTGCAGTCATTTTCGCAGGTCTTTCGGCAATCATCATGATCGCCCTGGCCGTCGCGTTCTGGTCGAGCATTCGGGCACTGGACTGGTATTGGCAGCTCGGGCTTGCCTGGCTCGCGCTCGTGGCACTCAACCAGATCTCCCTGCTGGCGGGCAAGAGCCGCGCGCAGCTGCAGGTGGCGGGCGTCGATGCGCTCTTCAAAGCCGGAAGATATCCGGAGTCACTGAAGCAAGCGGAAGCGGTCATCGCCGACAACCCATCGAACGCGGAAGCCCACTACATCAAGGGACAGTGTCTCGACAGGCTAGGTCGGACCGCAGAAGCCGATGCAGCGTGGCAGGAGGCACTCGAGCACGATCCCTGTCACGCGAGCGCGGCGCATGACTTGGCCTGCGATCTCATGGACCGCGGCGACCTCGTTTCCGCGGCGGAGCACTTCGCTACTGCGAAGAAGGAAGGTGGGATGCTGGTGGAGCCCGAGGTGCTTCAGGGCAACATTGAGCGGCTCAAGATTCGACTTCAAGCTGCCGGTCAGGAAGCGGAGAAGCGTCAGGACTGGCAGAAGGCGTTCGAGTGCTCCGATACCACATTGAAGCTGCTGCCGGAATGGTCTCTGGCACATGCCTGGCGAGCCCATCACCACCTCAACCTCGGCCGCTTCACCGAGGCGATCGAAGATGCCAAAGCCTGTCTGCGTCTCGACCCGACGTACCAGAAAGCACGTTGGCTGATCGAAGCAGCTGAAGGCGCCATCAACGCAGACGTGGCCAAGAAACAACTGGGCGGTCCAACGCCTGTGGAGAACATGAACCCAACTACGCCACATGAACCCGGCCAGCCACGTAATTCGGACCTGACCGACGCCATGACACTGCAGAAGCCAAGTCAGTCAGCGGACACAACGCCGCCCGGTTTCGGATTGGGAGAGGATTCGGCGCTCCTGTGGCAGCCTGGGCACATCGCATTCGCGCGGTTGGAAATCCGGGAAATCGTCCACACTGGCGGCATGGGTACCGTCTACCTCGCGGTCGACAAAGCAAGCGGCTCTCCACTCGCGCTGAAAGCAGTGAAGTCGACAACCGGCGATGGAGAAGCGGCGAAAGCCAGGGCCTTGTTTCGCGGGGAAGCCAAGAACTGGTTCACTCTCGGAGAGCATCCGAATATCGTGCGTCTCCAAACGATCGAGACGTACCGGCACCGGGAGCTGGTCTTGGCGATGGAGTATATCTCCGGCACGCCGGGAATCGGCCCAACCTTGCAGCACCATCTGGAGAAGAAGACGCGACTTGGGGTCGAAGAAGCCTGCCGTGTGGCCGTAGGCATTTGTCGTGCCATGGAACACGCCTTCGCGACGTCACGACTGGTACATCGAGATCTGAAGCCATCCAACGTCTTCGTAACGAGCACTGGACGGGCGAAAGTCGGCGACTTCGGCCTCGCCGCGGTTGCGGGCACGACAGCCGACGAGGTGCAGGGGACACCGGCCTACATGGCGCCGGAGCAGTACGATGTTCGCGTGCCCTTCGCGGTGGAAATGGACGTTTTCTCCACGGGGGTGATCCTCTACGAAATGCTCTGCGGAAGGCGCCCCCAAAGGGATGCCGATGACGGAATGCGCTTGCTGGAGCAAGGTGTTCCCAAGAAGCTGGCGACGGTTGTCGTGCGTTGTCTGGCGGAAGAGCCGCGAACGCGGTATCGAACCTTCGCCGAATTGCGTCGGGCACTTCTTCCCTTTGCGGGCGAAACGGAAGCGGACGCCACGGCGACCGAAGCGAGAGTAACCGGGCCCTCCGGCGCGGCCATTCAGGCCAGTCGGCAGTCCATGGATGCGTACCATCAAGGCATCAGCCTGGACAGTCAGGGGCAATATGAGGAAGCGCTGGCCTGCTATCAAAGGGCGGTAAAGGACGAGCCATTCAGATCTCAGCAGTCAGAGGCCTGGTGCAACATGGGAAAGGTGCTTGGACAGCTTCGCCGCTGGGAGGAGTCACTGAGCGCTTGCAGACGCGCACTGGAAATCGACCCAGCCGACCTGCATTCGCAGCATGGTGTTGCCACCAACCTGGCTCAGCTGGGAAGGCATCGCGACGCACTCGAGCGATTCGACCAGTTGATCGACGCCGACCCACGTCGCGTGGAGTCCTTCATCGGAAGAGCTGGGGTTCTTCTCGAGATGGGAGATCTCGAAGGCGCAACCGAGGCATATGTGCGCGCGGAATCACTTGATCACGACCATCCGTACGTGTGGAATGGGCTCGGGATGTGCGCAGAATCCGCAGGAAACCTCGATGTCGCCGTGGAGATGTTCGACCGCGCTGTCGAGAGCTCCCTCGAATTCGACGCGGCGCATGCGAATCGCGCTCGCGTCCTCGAGGCGCTAGGCCGTACGGAGCGGTTTCCGCGTGCGATCGAGCAGGCGCGTGAGCTTGTGCGCCTGCAGCCCGACAACAGCGAGGCTCACCTTGGTTTGGCGTCTGCGTTCGCGAGCCTCGGTCGCTACGAAGAGGCAGTCGTGCTCCACATGAACTGGAGGTTCCGGGAATCCCGCGATTTCGCTGACAAGCACAGGCGAATCGTCGAACTGCTCGGACGGAGTGAGGAACGGGACGTGATGCTCAAGGCAGGAAGATGGATACCGACACCCCGCCACGACGAAGCGATGCGTCAGCTGTATCACGGGCTGATCGCGGCCGGGCACCAGCGGTTCGAGGAGGCAGTCGGCTTCTTCGAACGGTCACTGGAGTTCGAGCCAGGAAACGGGATGGCATGCCTGGCACTGGCACCCGCGTACTTTGCGCTGGGGAGATACCGGGAGGCGGAGAGGCTGGGCATGCGTGCTGCAGAGCTGGGGGAACCAATCGGAGAGGATGTCGCCAGGTCAGCGCGAGCACGCTGCGCGACGGGGTAGCCGCGGGTTTCGAGCACGAAGGATGGAGGAAGCGGGACCTTGTGGCGTGGCCGCGGAGCTCGGCGTCATCCTGCTCGTGTTCCTGAACGAGGCGGTCGGCCGCTTCGAGCGCGAGGGGCGGCTCACCAGCCGGGCGGACCTGCGCGCCGCCGTGCGCGAGGGGGCCGGCCTGCGGGTGCGCCCGGTGATGATGACGGTGGTCTCCACGATCGCCGGCCTCCTCCCGATCCTCTGGAGCTCCGGCACGGGCGCCCAGACGATGCAGCGCATCGCCGCGCCGATGGCGGGCGGCCTGGTCTCCGCCACGGTGCTGGCGCTCGTGGTGATCCCCGTCGTCTTCGCGCTGGTGCGCGGTCGGGGCCTGCCGCCCGAATCCCGGCGACCGTGAACCCGGAGCGTCGGGAGCCTCGCGCCGACGCCTCGGAGGGGTCCGGCCACGGCTTCGGCGCGGACCCGGCCGCG
>JANQFA010000139.1 GCA_028278065.1 Myxococcota bacterium | reverse complement strand
CCGCGAGCCCTGCCCTTCCACCAGGTAGGCGGCCAGCGTGAACGGCGCACCGGCGAAGCCGAGGAGCGGAATGCGGCGCGCCTCGAGGGTGCGGCGCAGCCGGCGCAGGATCTCGAACACGTAGGGGACCGCCTCGCGCGGGTCCGGGACCTGCAGCGCGTCCACATGCTCGACGCGGCGCACGGGCTCGGCGATCACGGGACCCGGATCGAAGTCCAGATCGACGCCCATGCCGAGCACGGGCACGAAGATGTCCGAGAAGAAGATCACGGCCTCGCTGCCGACCAGGTCGAGAGGCTGGAGCGAGACCTCGACGGCCCGGTCGACGTCACGACACATCTCGAGGAACGTGCGTCCCTTGCGCAGCGCGCGGTACTCGGGCAGGTAGCGCCCGGCCTGGCGCATCAGCCAGACGGGCGGGCGATCCACGGGCTCACCCCGGCAGGACCGCAGCAGCCGCTCGGTGGCATCCATCAGTCGCGCCTCCGCAGACGCCGCTCGTCGTCCATCAGTCGCGCCTCCCCAAACGCCGCTCGTCGTCCATCAGTCGCGCCTCCGCAGACGCCGTTCTTCGTCCATCAGTAGCCCCGCAGCTCCGCCCAGCGGCGGCGATGCCAGCCCGCGTCGCCGAAGGAGAGCTGGGCCACGCGGGCGCGCTTCATGTAGAAGCCGATATCGTACTCGTCGGTCATCCCGACTCCCCCGAACATCTGGACGCCCTCGTTCCCCACCAGCACGGCCGCCTCCGAGCAGCGCGCCTTCGCGAGCGAGACGAGAGCGCGAGCCTCGGAGTCGCCGCTATCGAGCGCCCGCACCGCCGCCAGGACCACGCTCCGCGCCAGCTCGATCTCGATGAACATCTCGGCGGCGCGATGCTTCAGCGCCTGGAAGCTGCCGATGGGCGCGTCGAACTGCTCGCGCGTCTTCAGGTACTCGAGGGTGAGCTCGAAGGCCTGGGTCATGCTCCCGAGCATCTCCGCGCAGAGCCCGGCGGTGGCCACGTCGAGCACCTCCTCCAGGAGCGGGCCGCCCGCACCGATCCGGCCCACGACCGCATCGGCCGTGACGCGGACGCCGTCCAGGTGCACCAGGGCGACGTTGCGATGGTCGACGCGAACCTGCGGCGTCACCGAGAGGCCCTCGGCTCCGCTCTCGACGAGGAAGAGGGTCAGCCCCTCGTCCGCCGTCGCCGGCACGATCAGGAAGTCCGCCACCGGGGCATCGAGCACCTGGATCTTCTCGCCACGCAGCCGGAAGCCGTCGCCGTCGCGCTCGGCCCGGGTCTCCGCCTGCAGCGGGTCCCAGCGCTTCCCCGCCTCCTGCACCGCCACCGTCCCGATCGCATCGCCCTCGGCGATGGCGGAGAGCCAGCGCTGCTTCTGCGCGTCGCTGCCGCCCCGGCGCAGCGCCTCGCCTGCCAGCAGCACCGTCGACAGGAAGGGCTCGGGCGCCAGCGTGCGGCCCAGCTCCTCGAGCACGCAGGCCAGCTCGGCCAGGCCCATGTCGGCGCCGCCGTGCTCCTCGGGGAACGGAATGCCCACCCAGCCCAGCTCCGCCATCTGCTTCCAGAGCGACCGCGAGAAGCCGACCGGATCGCCGGAGTCGCGCAGCTGGCGGAAGCGCGAGACGGGCGAGTTCTCGGCGACGAAGTCCGCCGCCGTCTTGGCCAGGAGCTCCTGATCCTCGCTGCGAACGAGCTGCATCCCTTCCTCCCGCCTAGTCCGGCAGTCCGAGCACGCGCTTGGCGATGATGTTGAGCTGGATCTCGGAGGTGCCGCCCTCGATCGAGTTGCCTCGGGACCGAAGCCACTCGCGGGTGACGGCCAGCTCCGTGGGGTCGAATCCCTCGCCCTCCCAGCCGAGCCCCTGGGGCCCCATCAGCTCCACCATCAGCTCGTAGCGACGCTTGTTGAGCTCGGTGGCGTAGACCTTGAAGAGCGAGGTCTCCGGCCCCGGCCGGTGCCCCGCCCGCGCCGCGTCCTTGGAGCGCTGGACCGTCAGCATGAAGGCCCGCGTATCCATCTCGTTGCGCGCCACGCGGTCGCGGAAGACCGCGTCGGCGATGCGCTCGCCGTCACGGCCCGCGTAGTCCTTGGCGAGGTCCGCCAGGCCCTTGCGCCGGCCACCGCCTCCCCCGGCGCTGCCGAAGGCGTCGGCGACCATGCCGCGCTCGTGGCCCAGCAGGGCCTTCGCCACCGTCCAGCCGCCGTCGATCTCGCCGAGGACGTTCTCGACGGGAACGCGCACGTCGCTGAAGTGGGTCTCGCAGAAGGGGGACGAGCCGCTGATCAGGAGGATGGGCGACACCTTCACGCCCGGATCGTCCATGTCGATCAGCAGGAAGGTGATTCCGTCCTGCTTCTTGCCGCCGGAGTCGGTCCGGGTGAGGGCGAAGATCCAGTCGCACTGGTCCGCGTAGGAGGTCCAGACCTTGGTCCCGTTGACGATGAACTCGTCGCCGTCACGCTCTGCCTTCATCTGCAGGGAAGCCAGGTCGGAGCCGGCGCCCGGCTCGGAATAGCCCTGGCACCAGCGGATCTCCCCGCGGCAGATCCGGGTGAGGTGCTCCTTCTTCTGCTCTTCCGTACCGAACTGCAGCAGCGTGGGGCCGATCATCGTCAGCCCGAAGCCGATCAGCGGCTGGGGAATGCGCAGGCCGCGCATCTCCTGGGCGAGGATCTTGGCCTCGGCGGGCTCGAGGCCGCCGCCCCCGTACTCCTCGGGCCAGCCCGGCGCGGTCCAGCCCCGCTCGACCATGCGCTCGAACCAGGCCTTGCGGTCGGGGTCGGACCAGACCCACTTGCGGCCGCCCCACACCCCTTCGAGGGCGCTGTCTCCGCGGCCCACCAGGGCCGCGGGGCAGTTCGCTTCCAGCCAGGTCCGGGTCTCGGCCCGGAACGTCTCCAGATTCGCCATGTTTCGCTGACCTTTCCGGCCCGACAGTCTAACGGCTCGAAGCAGCAGCGGCCCCCGGGCGCTACCCTGCTTCGCCATGCGGATCGTTCTCGCCAGCCCGCGCGGCTTCTGCGCGGGCGTGGACCGCGCCATCGAGGTGGTCGAGCTCGCGCTGGACCGCTTCGGTCCCCCGGTCTACGTGCGCCACGAGATCGTCCACAACCGCCACGTCGTCGAGGACCTGCGCGCCAAGGGCGCCGTGTTCATCGAGGATCCGGCCGATGCGCCCGAGGGGGCGCTCCTCGTGTTCAGCGCCCACGGCGTCTCGCCGGCCGTCCGCGCGGCGGCGAGCGAGCGCGGCCTGCGCACCCTGGACGCCACCTGCCCGCTGGTGACCAAGGTCCACCTCGAGGCCCAGCGCCACGCGCGCGAGGAGCGCGAGATCGTGCTCGTGGGCCACGCCGGTCACGTGGAGGTGGAGGGCACCATGGGCCAGGCGCCCGAGCGCACGCACCTCGTGGAGAACGTCGAGGACGTGGCCCGACTCGAGGTGGACGACCCGGAGCGCCTCTCGGTGGTGACCCAGACGACCCTCTCGGTGGACGACACCGCGGACGTGATGCGCGCCCTGCGCGAGCGCTTCCCCGCCATCGAGCTGCCGCGCAAGGACGACATCTGCTACGCGACCCAGAACCGCCAGAACGCGGTGAAGGCCCTGGTCGCAGAGGCCGACCTGGTGCTCGTGGTGGGCGCGCCCGAGTCCTCCAACAGCAACCGGCTGGTCGAGATCGCCCGGAAGGCGGACGTGCCCGCACATCTGGTGCAGGACGCGGACGACGTGAGCGCCGCGTGGCTCGACGACGTTCACTGCGTGGGCGTCACCGCGGGCGCCTCCGCCCCCGAAGTCCTGGTGCAAGGCGTGGTGGAACGCCTGCGCGAGCTCTCCGGCGGAGAAGCCGTGGTCGAGCCGGCACCGATCGTGGACGAGGGCATCGTGTTCCGCCTGCCGGTCGAGCTGCGCTCAAGCGCCTCCTAGGCGCGCGTGTGAGCGCGCGCCCCCCGCACGACGACGCCGCCTCGGAGGTCGAGGAGGACGTCGCCGAGCTCGGCGATCCCGAAGCCAGCTCGCCGCTCCCGAGCGGGGCGATCGCCACGCACGCGGTCTCGGCACCGGGCGAGCTGATCGGCGGCCGGGGCACGAGTGGGGAGATCTGGAGCCTGGCCTGGCCGGTGATTCTCTCCCAGGTGATGGCCAGCTTCGTGGGACTGGTGGACATCGCCATGGTGGGCCGTCTCGGCCGGGATGCGGTTGCGGCGGTCGGCTACGTCACCCAGTACCTGTGGCTGACCCAGTCGATCCTCTTCGCCATCGGGATCGCCTGCGTCGCCCTCATGTCGCGCGCCATCGGCGCCGGCGATCCGGAGCGCGCGCGGGCCGCGCACGCCGCCTCCATCGTCGTCGCCTTCGCGATCGCGAGCGTCGTGACGCTGGTGGTGCTCGTGGGGCCGGGCGCCCTGCTGGCGGTCCTCGAGGCGGAGGGGGCTGTCGTCGAGCTGGGCATCCCGTACATGCGCCTCACCCTGGGGTCCACCCTGATCCTGTCCATCGCGATCGTCGTGGAGAGCGCGTTGCGCGCGGACAAGGACACCCGCACGCCCATGTTGATCGCGCTGGTGGCGACGGTCCTCAAGACCGGCCTCAACGGCATCCTGATCTTCGGCCTGCTGGGCTTCCCGCGCCTCGAGCTCGTGGGCGCGGGCCTGGCGACGGTCCTCTCCCAGGTCGTCGCCATCGGCCTCTTCGTGGTCGCCACCCTGCGGCGGCCCCGCAGCTCGCCGGTGCGCATCGGCGTGGACGATCTGCGCCACTCGCGGACGCTGCTCCCCGAGGTCGTGCGCATCTCCCTGCCGGCCGTGGCCGAGCGGGTGGTCATGAACGGGGCGATGATGGCCTACTTCGTCTTCATCGGGACCTACGGGACCGCGGCCATCGCCGCCTACACCATCGGAATCCGGGTGCTCTCGTTCTCCTGGATCCCCGGCGTCGGCTTCTCGACCGCGTCGTCCACGCTGGTCGGCCAGGCGCTGGGCGCCCGCGATCCGGAGGGCGCGGCCCGCGCGGGCTGGCGTGCGGTCCAGATGGCGCTGGGCGTATCGGTCATCCTGGGCGGCCTCTTCGCAGCCGGACGGGTGCCGCTGGCCATGCTCTTCACCAACGACGCCGGGGTCATCGACGAGCTGGGACCCTTCATGCTGGTCCTCGCCCTCTCACAGCCCTTCATGGGGATGCACTTCACGCTGGGAGGGGCCCTGCGCGGCGCGGGCGACACGGTGACGCCGCTCGTCGCGGCGACCGTCGGCAACTGGGCCCTGCGCGTCCCGATCGCCTTCTTCTGCGCCACGGTGCTCGAGACGCCGGTGATCTGGCTCTGGTGCGCGCTCGTCTTCGATCACCTGGCACGGGCCATCTGGCTGCTGTCCGCCTTCCAGCGGGGGCGCTGGAAGGCGCGCCTCGGCACCTAGTCGTCCACCGGCTCGCGGCACCTAGTCGTCCGCCGGCTCGCAGCACCTAGTCGTCCGCCGGCTCGCGGCACTTGTCGATGCGGAAGCGATCGCGGATGCGGCCGCGCGCGTCCACCATGCGCCCGTCGAGGCGGCAGCCTTCCACGTCGAGGACCAGCGAGCCCAGCTCGCGCAGCGAGACGGCCATGGCGGGGTGATCCAGGTCGCCCTCGTCGCCCACCAGGCCGGCGGAGCCCGCGATCACCCAGACGGTGCCCGTGCCCGAAAACCGCTTCCGGTAGGCGCCATCTCCCTCCGGGTCGCCGTCGCCCCCGTCCAGGATCGACTCGCCCAGCGTGGAGAAGTCCCCGGTGGAGGGGCCGAGCAGGAACGAGCGCTCGTAGGAGTGGCTGTGGCCCGCGAGCACCAGATCCACGTCGGCCGCCTCGAGCACCGGCAGCAGTGCCTCCCAGAAGCGCCGGGTGCGGCGGCCCTTCTCCAGATCGTGGGTCCCATCGGAGATGGCGGGATGATGGAGGTAGGCGATCACCCAGTCGGCCTGCGGGGCGCGCAGCGCGCCGGGCAGGAAGCGCATCATCGGATCGTCGGGATCCCAGTCGCTGCCGGCCGAGTCGATCGCGACGAAGCGGACGTTCCCGTGGTCGAAGCTGTAGAAGGGATCGCCGAAGATCTCGAGGAAGGGGCCGTATCCTTCGCGCGTGTCGGTCAGGTTGGCCCCGTGGTTGCCGAGCACGGGCCAGATCGGCGTCCGGCGCAGCAGATCGGTGTAGTTGTCGAAGAGACCGCGCTGGTGGTCGCCGTCGGAGCCACTGGGATAGGCGTTGTCGCCCAGGAGGAGCCACACGTCGGCCGGGCGCTCGCCCGCGTGGCGCACGAAGGCGTCACGGACGTCCCGGGCGTCCTGCTTGCCCGTCCCCGCGTCCCCGATCGCCCACACGCGGACCGGATCGCGCGTACCCGGCCGGGGCGGCGTGCGGAAGACGTGGTCTTCGTCGCCGCCGGCGAGGATTCCGTCCTCCCCTTCCAGCGCGTAGGCGTAGCGCGTGGCCGGTTCCAGCCCGGCGAGGACCACTTCGTGCTCGGTGGTCGGGCCGCCCGCTGCGGAGGCGCTGCGATCGAACGAGTCGGGCGTGGATCCGAAGCGCACGCGGCCCGGCACGGGGCGGTTGGTGCGCCAGCGCACCGTCATGCTGCCGGGTGTCGCGCGCTGCAGCCAGGGCCCGCGCACGACCCGGAGCGGGTGCTCGGCCGTGACCGCCCCCAGCTCGAGGTCGAAGCGCAGGTCGAGGCTGTCGCGCCAGTGCTGGTGCACCTGCACGGCGAGGACGTTCTCCCCGGCGCGCAGCGCATCGGGCCCCGCGCGGAAGACCAGCACGTCCCGCTCCGTGAAGGGGCCCAGCGGGGTGGCCGCGGGCAGCTCGGGGCCGAGCGGGAGCGAGCGCACGTTGCTGCGGAGGATCTCCACCCCGTTCAGGAAGACCACCACCCCGTCGTCGTACACCGTGCGGATGCGCAGGGCCTGGATCGCGGCCGGGTCTGCGATCTCGAAGGTGTGGCGCACGTAGGTGATGGGATCGTCGTCCGCCGAGGCCATGTCGCGCGGGAGCAGGAAGGCCTCGTCCCCCTCTCCGAAGCCGAGCGGTGCCGCTCCCCCCAGCCAGGCCGAGTCGTCGAACCCGGGCGAGGTCCAGGCGGCGCCCTCGACCGCGTCGGCGGCGCGCCAGCGGGAGCCGAACGGCACCAGCACGTCGACCTCCTCGGGAGCGGGTCCGCAGGCGAGCAGGAGGAGCAGCGCGACGAGAGCCGGAAGGCGGCGGCGGGCGCTCGAGCTCAGCGGCGCCCCTCGCAGCGCAGGGCGAGGGCGTCGCCGGCCACGTCCACGTGGACCGTACCGCCCTTCTTCAGCGCGCCGAAGAGCACCTCGTCGGAGATCGGGTCCTTGAGCTCGGTCTGGATGAGGCGCGCCATCGGGCGCGCGCCGAAGTCGGGGTCGTAGCCGCGCTCGGCCAGCCAGTCCCGCGCGGCGTCGCTGAGCTCGATCGACACCTTCTTCTCCGCGAGCTGGCCCTCCACCTCCGCCACGAACTTGTCCACCACCCGTCCGATCACCTCGGGCGGGAGCGGATCGAAGGCCACCACCTCGTCGAGCCGGTTGCGGAACTCGGGGCTGAAGAGGCGCTCGATCTCGCGCCGGGCGTCGCCGCGCTTCGCCTCGCCGAAGCCGATGGAGCGGGCCGCGATGTCCCGCGCCCCCGCGTTCGAGGTCATGATCAGGGTGACGTGGCGGAAGTCCGCCTCGCGGCCCTGGTTGTCGGTGAGGACCGCCCGGTCCATCACCTGAAGCAGGATGTCGAAGAGATCGGTGTGCGCCTTCTCGATCTCGTCCAGGAGCAGCACCGCGTAGGGCGCCTTGCGCACCTTCTCCACGAGCTGCCCGCCCTGGTCGTAGCCCACGTAGCCGGGCGGAGCGCCGATCAGCCGCGATACGGCGTGCTTCTCCATGTACTCGCTCATGTCGAAGCGCAGGAAGGGGACACCCAGGGTGTCGGCCAGCTGGCGGGCCAGCTCGGTCTTGCCCACGCCGGTCGGACCCGTGAAGAGGAAGCAGCCCATGGGTCGGTCGGGGCCGCCGAGCCCGGCGCGCGCCCGCTTCACGGCACGCACCACCGTCGAGATGGCGGAGTCCTGGCCGTAGACCACCTTGCGCAGATCCGGCTCGAGCTGCTCGAGCCGCGCCCGGTCCGACGACGAGGCCCGGGCCAGCGGAATCTGCGCCATCCGCGCCACCACCGCCTCCACGTCGCGCTGCCCGACGGTGCGCCGCTTCCGCGCGCCCGGACGCAGGCGCACCGCCGCCCCCGCTTCGTCCATCACGTCGATGGCCTTGTCCGGAAGGTGGCGGTCGGAGAGGTGTCGCGACGACAGGTCCACCGCCGCCTTGAGCGCTCCGCTCGTGTAGTGGACGCCGTGGTGGTCCTCATAGCGCGAGCGGAGCCCCTCCAGGATGCGGATCGCCTCGTCGCGCGAGGGCTCGTGCACGTCGATCCGCTGGAAGCGCCGCGCCAGGGCGCGGTCCTTCTCGAAGTGGCGGTACTCGGCGTAGGTGGTGGAGCCCATGCAGCGGAGCTCGCCCGACTGCAGGATGGGCTTCAGCAGGTTGGAGGCGTCGACGGTGCCGCCCTGGGCGGAGCCGGCGCCGAGGATGGTGTGGATCTCGTCGATGAAGAGGATGGGCTTCTCCCTCTCCATGATCGCCGCGATCAGGGCCTTGAAGCGCGCCTCGAAGTCGCCCCGGTAGCGGGTCCCCGCCAGGAGCGCGCCCAGGTCGAGGGCGAAGATCTCCGCGTCGGCCAGGTCGTCGGGCACGCGGCCTTCGTGGACCCGACGCGCCAGCCCCTCGGCCAGCGCGGTCTTCCCCACCCCGGCCTCGCCCACGAAGATGGGGTTGTTCTTGCGGCGCCGGGCCAGCACGTGGATGGCGCGCTCGAGCTCCCGGCCGCGGCCCACCAGCGGATCCAGCTTGCCCTCGGCGGCCCGCTCGTTCAGGTTGGTCGCGAAGGCCTGCAGCGGATCGGCCACCTCGCCCTCTTCGCCCTCCGGGTCGACGGGCTGGCGCAGGGGCTCGCCGGCACCGCCCGGCCCGCCCTGGACCTTGGCGATGCCGTGGGAGACGTACTGCAGGACATCCAGGCGGGAGACGCCCTCGTTGCGCAGCAGGGCGACCGCGTAGGAGTCCGGCTCCTGGAAGATGGCGGCCAGCAGGTCGCCAGCCTCGAGCGAGTCCTTCTCTGCGCTCTCCGCATGCTGGAGCGCGTGCTGCACCACCCGGTGGAAGGCGAGGGTCTGGGCCGCCTCGATCGGCTCGTCGCCCGGCTCCGATTCGAGATCCTCCTCGAAGAAGCGCTGCAGGGCCTTCTTCAGCACGGCGAGGTTGGCGCCCACCGCGCGCAGCACCTCGGCGCCGCGGTCCTCGTGGAGGAGTGCGTACAGGAGGTGCTCGACCGTCAGGTAGGCGTGCCGCCTGGACACCGCCTCGCGCCAGGCGGCCTGCAGGGTGAGCTGGAGATCGCGGGGAATCGCGCTCATTCCGGCTCCACTCCCGAGCGCAGCGGGTGCCCGCGTTCCTCCGCCAGCTTGTGCACGGTCGCCACCTTGGTCTCCGCCACCTCCAGCACGTAGATGCCCGCAATCCCGGTCCCGTTGCGGTGCACGTGGAGCATGATCTGGGTCGCCTCGGCCGGGCTCTTGTCGAAGACCTGCTCCAGGATGCCCACCACGAACTCCATGGGTGTGTAGTCGTCGTTGTAGAGAACCACCTTGAACCGAGGTGGCCTCGCCGTCTTGCGCCGCGTACGGGTGGCGAGCTCTCCCTCGCGGCGGGGATCGTCACCGCCCGGACCGGTCGGAGGGCCCTCGGGCGCGCCGGCACGGGTCCAGGCCTGCATGCCCCTAGGATAGGTCCCGTCCGGGAGGCGGTCATCCGCGGAGCTAGACTGGCGCTCGATGGCTGAGATCGAGGTCGTCGAGGGGATCCGCGAGATCGACCGGGAGGCGTGGGACGCGCTGGTGGGGGACGAGTCCCCCTTTCTGGAGTGGAGCTGGCTGGCCTCCCTGGAGGAGTCCGGCTGCGTGGGGGAGCCCAGCGGCTGGATGGCGAGGCCCCTGGTGGTGTGGGACGGGGGGCGCCTGGTGGCCGCCTGCCCGCTCTATGTGAAGGCCCACTCCGAAGGCGAGTTCGTGTTCGACTGGGGCTGGGCCGACGCCGCCGAGCGGGCGGGCATCCGCTACTACCCCAAGCTGCTGGTCGGCGTCCCGTTCACGCCCGTGGCGGGCGCGCGGATGCTGGTCGCGCGCGGTGAGGACCGGACGGCGTGGTCGGCCCGGCTCGGCGCCGCCCTGCGCGAGCTGTGCGACGCCAACGACATGTCGGGCGTGCACGTCAACTTCTGTCGCGAGGACGAGGTCGATCCGATCCGCGGCCAGGGCTACCTCCTGCGGGTCGGATTCCAGTACCACTGGCACAACCCGGGCTACGCCGACTTCGAGGACTACCTGTCCCGCTTTCGCAGCAAGCGCCGCAACCAGATCCGGCGCGAGCGGCGCTCCCTCCAGGACCAGGGTGTGGTGCTCGACGTGCTGCGCGGAGATCAGATCGGGGAGGAGCTGCGCGAGCCCCTGTACGCCTTCTACCGCGCCACCGTGGACGCCCGCATGTGGGGCCGCCCGTACCTGAACCGCGAGCTGTTCGCCCTGCTCTGGGAGCACTGGAGGGAGCGACTCTGCGTGGTGGTCGCGCGGCGCGGCGACGAGCTCCTGGCGGGGACCCTGAACGTCCAGAAGGGCGATGCGCTCTACGGCCGCTACTGGGGCTGCCGGCGCGAGCTGCCCCACCTGCACTTCAATGTCTGCTACTACGCGGCCATCGAGCACTGCATCCGCGAAGGGCTCTCCCGTTTCGAGCCCGGAGCCGGCGGCGACTACAAGCAGACCCGGGGCTTCGACGCCCAGCCCACCTGGAGCCTCCACTACCTGGCGGAGCCCCGTCTGGCCGACGCCGTGGCGCGCTTTCTCGATGCGGAGCGCCGGGAGGCCCACGACGCCATCGACTGGCTCCGCGACCACAGCGCCCTCAAGCGCCCCTAGCGCCCCCGCTCAGCCGTCACCCGAGCGCCGCATCTCGGCGACCTGCTCCGCCAGGGTGTCCACCTTGCCGTGGAGCTGCTGGAGCATCAGCTCGGACTTCACGCCGGATGCGTAGTCCAGGTCGGCCTTGACCCGGTCCTTCTTCCCCGCCCGGTTCTGGCTCATCATGATCACCGGAGCCTGGATCGCGGCCAGACACGAGAGCATCAGGTTGAGGAAGATGAAGGGGAACTCGTCGAACGGCAGGAACCAGTAGTGGACGACGTTGATCCCCATCCACGCGAAGAGGAAGAACGCGAAGGCGAAGATGAAGGACCAGGACCCGCCGAACTCGGCGATCCGGTCCGCCACCCGCTCCCCGAGCGTGAGCTGCTGATCGAGCAGCTCGTTGGCGTTCTTCGACGTGATGTTCATGAAGAGCTCGTTGGTGGAGCGCAGGCGCTTGCCCATCTCCTGGAGCATCGCGATGGCCACGTTCGGCCGCTTCTCCATGAACGCCATGAAGTCGCTGCGCGCCATCTCGAGCACCTCGGACTCCCGGGTGGCCCGGGCGGCCGCGGTGCGCGGCATGCCGGAGAGGAGCGCCAGCTCGCCCACGAAGTCGCCCGGGCGCAGCGTGGAGACGACCACCTCGCCCTGCCCCACCTCTGCCGGGATGATCACCTCGAGCTCCCCGTCCTGGAGCACGAACATGGAATCGCCCGGATCGCTGCGGTGGAACAGGTACTCCCCCGGCTGCAACGCGCGAGGCTTCCACAGGCTGTCCGCCTGCTCCCGGTCCTCGAGGGGAACGTCCTCGAAGATGGGAATCTGGGCGACGATGTTCTGGCTCATAGGGCGCGCACCCCTTGGGGGAACAGGCGCCCATTCTATCCATCGCCACGCGTCCGGGCCACCGCGCCGCCGCCGTGCTCCGGCCCCCACGAGTCGGGCGGATTCGGGCGTGCGCGCAGTCGCCGCGCATGCCGGCGCACCCAGGAGATGGCGTCCTCGAGGACCAGGTAGAAGACCGGCACGATGAGCAGGGTGAGGACGGTGGACGAGAGCATTCCCGCCGCGGTGGCCACGGCCATCGGCTGGCGCGACTCGGCCCCGGGCCCGACGCCGATGGCGGCGGGCATGACGCCGAAGATCATCGAGATCGCGGTCATCAGCACCGGCCTCATCCGCACCGGCGCCGCGGTACGCATGGCCTCCAGCTTGTCCATCCCCTGCTCGCGGAGCTGGTTCGCGTAGTCCACCAGCAGGATCGAGTTCTTCGTCACCAGCCCGAAGAGCAGGATGATCCCGATCATGCTGAACATGTTCAGGGTCATCCCGAACACGAAGAGCCCGCCGAGGGCACCGGTCATCGCCAGCGGCAGCGCCAGCATCACCGTGAGCGGGTGGAGCAGGCTCTCGAACTGGGAGGCCAGCACCATGTAGATCACGAGGATCGCCAGGCCCAGCATCAGCCCGAACTGGGCGGCGCTGTCGGCCATCTGCTCGGCGTCGCCCGAATAGGCGAGCCCCACGTCCTCCGGGAGGACCTCGGCAGCGACCGCCTCGACGATCTCCTGGGCCGTTCCCAGGGCGATTCCCTCCAGGTTGGCCGACACGGTCACGCTGCGCTGGCGATCGGTGCGCGTGATGGCCGAGGGCGCCGCGCCCGTGTCGACGCTCACCAGGTTGCGCAGCTCCACCAGCTCGCCGCTGCGCCCACGCACGTAGAGCCTCTGGATGGAAGAGGGTTCGGAACGGTCGTCCGCCTCGAGCCGGACGCGGATGTCGTGACCGCGCCCCCCCTCCTTGAAGGTGGCCACGTCCATCCCGCCGATCATGGCCTGGACGGCGCGGGCCACCGAAGAGGCGTCGATCCCCAGGGCCGCCGCCTTGCGCCGGTCCGGGGTGACCCGCACCTCCGGCAGGCCGAGCTTGAGGCTCTTGTCCAGGTCGACGAAGCCCTCGTGACGTGCCAGCTCGCGGAGCACGCGATCGGCGACCTCGTCCAGCTGGCGGAGGCTCAGGTTCCCCTTGAGCATGAACTCGAGGTCCCGCCCCCCACCGCCCGAAGCCAGCGACATGTCGAAGACGTTCACGTTCTGGCCGGGGATCTTGTTCAGCGCCTCGCGGGCGGCCCGCATCAGCTCGTGGGAGTGGCGCTCGCGCTCGTGGCGCGGCCTCAGGATGCAGAAGGCCAGCGCGACGTTGGAGGCGCCCTCCGGCGAATCCGGCCCGGAGATGCCCACCCCGGCGAACAGGCCGCTGATCTCGGGCTGAGCGAGGAGCCACTCCTCGTTGCGCTTGAGGAGCTCGAGGGTCGTCTCGCGGCTGGTGCCCGGCGGCGCCTCGATGGACACGGCGATGTGCCCCTGGTCCTCGGGCGGCACGAACTCGCGCTCGAGCAGCGAGCCGAACCCCACCGCCGCAGCAAAGGCGAGCGTGGCCAGCGCCAGCACCGCCGCGCGGTGGTCCAGTGCCCAGTAGAGGATCTGCCGGTAGCGGGTCTCGAGCCAGACGAAGCCGCGCTCCAGACGGTGGTAGATGCTGCCGCGGGCCCGCTCCTTGGGAGGAGCCATGCGCGCCGCCAGCATCGGCGTGAGGGTCAGGGCGACGAAGAGGGAGATCAGGACCGCCGCGGCCACGGTCACGCCGAACTCGCCGAGGAAGTTCCCGACGATGCCTTCCGCGAAGACCACGGGCAGGAAGACCGCCGCGATCGACACCGTCGCGGCCGTCGCCGCGAAGGCGATCTGGCGCGCGCCGTTCGACGCCGCCTCGAAGGGCTCCTCCCCCTCCTCCCGGTGCCGCTCGATGTTCTCCAGCACCACGATCGCGTCGTCGATCACCACACCGACCGCCAGGGTCAGCCCCAGCAGGGTCATCACGTTGAGCGTGAAGCCCGCCATCCACATGACACCGAAGGTGGCGATGATCGAGAGCGGGATGGCCGCCGCGACGATCAGGGTGGGACGCGTGCGGCGCAGGAACACGAAGACGGTCACCACGGCGAGCACGGCGCCGAAGGCCAGCGCGAAGAGGGTCTCGGCCACGGCCTCGCGGATCGACAGGGTGAAGTCGATGGCGGACTCGCGCTCGCCGAAGTCCAGGCCCGCCGGCATCGTCGCGCGCATGGCGCCGAGGCGCTCGTAGGCCTCGTCGGCGATGGCCACGCTGTTGCCGCCACGCTGGCGCAGGATGCCGACTCCCATCGCCGGCTGGCCGTTGTAGCGGGCGATGACCTTGATGTCCTCGGCGCCGTCCTCGACGCGGGCGACCTCGGAGAGATGGACCGGAGCGTCGTCGACCCAGGCGACGACCAGCTCCTCGAGCTCCTCGAGGGTGCGGAACTCGGCGTCGGTCTTGACCGCGTACTGGAGGCCGCGGCTCTCGACGTTGCCGCCCGGGACCTCCACGTGCTCGCGACGCAGCGCCGCGATCACGTCGCTGGCGGCCAGCCCGCGTGCCGTCAACGCGTCTCCGTCAAGCCAGATGCGGATGTTGCGTTCACGCGCCCCGAAGAGCTGGGCGGCGCCCACGCCCTCGATGGTCTCCAGGTGCGGCTTGACCGAGTACTCGAGATACTCCGTGTTGGCGACGGTGCTGCGGTCGGAGAGCAGCGGCAGCCACATGATCGGGAAGTCGCCCATGGCGAACTTCTCGACCAGGGGCGGCTCGACGTCGACGGGGAGCTCGCGGCGCGCCTGGGCCACCTTGTCGCGGACGTCCTGGGCGGCGGTGTCGAGGTCCCGGTCCAGCTCGAAGGTCACCACGATCTGCGAGACGCCCTGCAGGCTCCGGCTCTGGAGAGTGCGAACACCGGAGATGGTGTTCACGTACTCCTCGAGGACGTCGGTGACGTCCTCTTCGACGACCTCGGGGCTGGCGCCCTCCAGAACCGCCGTGACCGCCACGACCGGAAACTCCATGCTCGGGAACTGGTCGACGCCGAGGCGCACGTAGCCCAGCAGCCCGAAGACCACGAGGGCCAGCGTCATCATCATCGTGAGGACCGGCCGCCGGATGCAGAGATCGATCACGGCGTGGCCGTCTCGGGCGAGGGCGGCGCACCCGCCACGCTGCCCGCGGGCTTGCCGTCGGGCGTTCGCGGCTCGACCACGGCGCCGTCCACCAACGCGTAGTGCCCGCGCACGATCACCCGATCGCCCACTGCGAGGCCCTGCGACACCTCCACCAGCCCGTCCACGTGGACGCCGGTCTCGATCAGGAGGCGCTCCACGCGCCGCTCCGGTCCGAGCCGGAAGGCGATGTCTCCATCCGCCCGCTGCAGCACGGCCTCCTCGGGGATCATCGCCACGGCCTGCCGCTGGGCCACGCCGAGGTCGACCGCGGCGAAGAGGCCCGGACGCATCCGGCGGTCGGCATTGGGGAGCTCCGCACGCACCAGCAGCGTGTGCGTCTGGGGATCGATGGTCGGCCCCACGAAGCGCACCGTCGCGTGGAAGACCTCTTCGGGCCAGGGCGCCACCTCGACGCTGACCGACTGGCCGCGCGCGACCCGGCTGGCATCGGCCTCCGGCAGATGGAACTCCACGTCCAGCGGATCCATGCCCACGAGCTGGAAGAGCACTTTGCCCGGCTGCAGGAACTCGCCCAGGGAGACCATGCGCTCCGCCAGGACACCCGCGAAGGGCGCGCGGACCTCGGCATCCGCGAGCGCCCGCGCGGCCACACCCAGCTGCGCGCGCGCCGCGTCCTCACGGGATCCGGCCAGCGCCAGCTCGGTCTGCACCTGCTCGAGGCGCGCCTTCGAGGCCACGCCCCGGTCGAACAGGGCCTGGATCCGCTCCGCCTCGCGACCGGCCTCGGCCGCCGCGGCGCGCGTCTGCGCCAGACGCGCCCGGGCGTCGGCCACCTCGAGCCGGCGGCGCTCCGGGTCGATGGTGAGGATCACCTCGCCTGCGGCCACTTCGGAGCCCTCGTCGCGCACGATCTCGGTGACCCGCCCGGCCACCTCCGCGGCCAGGTAGGCGTCGTGCCGGGCGATGATCTCACCGCTCGCCTCGATGCGATCCGCCAGGTCGCGGGCCACCACCGGGGTCACCACCACCGAGGGGAGCTCCACCTCGGGCGGCGCCTCCTCGGCGCAGCCGACGAGCCACCCTGCCAGGGTCAGGCCGAACACCGCAGCCGCTGACCGCCTCATGGATCCTCCCTCGCGGGGCGCGCAGGGTCTTCGAGCACCAGTCCGTGCAGCATGCCGGCCAGGGCCACGTCGATGAGGTCCGGCTCCCAGTCCAGATCGGCCCGGCTCGTGCGCAGCGAGATGATCCCGTGTGACAGCGCCCAGAGAGCCTGGATCACCACGTCGGGCGTCGAGGCGCGCAGGCGGCCGGACCGCTGCAGCGCCACCACGGGGCTCTCGAAGAGGGCCCGCACCTCCTGGGCGGCGGGAGGCTCGGCGCCCTCCTGGAGGGTCGAGACGAGCGCCTGGTAGTGATTCGGGTTCGAGAGCCCGAAGTCGACCAGGGCCCGCCACATCCCGCTCAGGGCAGCCACCGGGTCGCCCGGCGCGGAGATCGCGCGCATCACCCCGGCCACCTCGCGCATCCGCTCGTCGAGCAGCGCGTCGAGCACCCCCTGGCGGTCGCCGAAGTGGTGGTAGATCGTGGGCGCCGCGTAGCCGCTGCGCGCCGCCAGCGCCCGCATGGAGAAGCCTCCGTGGCCCTCCTCGACCAGCAGCTCGCCGGCGGCGTCCAGGATGGTGCGGCGAACCGCACCGCGCTGGCGCTCACGCCGCTCGTCCGCACTGAAGGCACTCAATGGGGGGGGGGACCTCGTGAGACAGGCTGCCTTGAACGGCGTTAGTGACCTTGAACAGCGTTATAGCGGAAGTCGAAGCCTGCCGCGAGCCCCCTCCGGAGTCCGGAACTGCCCGGTTCCGCGCGTCATTTCCGGGACGGACGGGTGACGATTCGGACACGTCGGCCCGCGGTCCCCTTCGCACCCGTGGGGCGTCCTGTATCCTGCCCGGACATGGGTTCCCGAGTACTCGTGGTGGATGACGAGCCCGATCTGCTCGAGCTCGTGCGGTTCAACCTCGACCAGGCCGGCTACCGCGTGGACGTGGCGCAGTCGGGCAACGAAGCCCTCGAGCGGCTGCGGCGCTCCCGGCCCGACGTCCTGGTCCTCGACCTCATGCTCCCGGACCTCTCGGGCGAGGAGATCTGCCGCCGCGTGCGGGCCGAGCCCAGCCTGGCGGGCCTCCCGGTGATCATGCTCACGGCGAAGGCCGAGGAGGTCGACCGGGTCGTGGGGTTCGAGCTGGGGGCGGACGACTACGTCACCAAGCCCTTCAGCCCCCGCGAGCTGGTGCTGCGGGTGAAGGCCATCCTGCGGCGCAGCAGCGAGCCGGAGCCCGAAGGGGCGCCCCTCGAACGCGGCGTCCTGCACCTGGACCCCGACCGCCACCGCTGCACGGTGGACGGACAGCCGGTCCCGCTGACCGCCAAGGAGTTCCAGATCCTCGAGGCGCTGATGCGCCGCCCGGGACGCGTCCTGAGCCGCGAGCGCCTGCTCGACCAGGTCTGGGGCTCGGACATCTCCGTCACGCTGCGCACGATCGACACCCACCTGAAGCGCCTGCGCGAGAAGCTGGGCGTCGCTGCGGACCTGATCGAAACCGTGCGCGGAGTGGGCTACCGGTTCGCCGAGTAGCCCCCGGCTGCGGGACGGCCTCCCCCTCCGACGGAGGCATGATTGCCGAAGATCCAGCGCAAGCTGATGGCGGCCCTTCTCGGGCTCGTCGGGGTGACGATCCTGGCCACCTCCTGGATCGCCGAGCGCGGCCTGCGCGCGCGCGAGACCGCGCGGATCGAGGTCTCGCTGCACGAGCGGGCCGCGCTCGTGCGCGAGCTGCTGAAGGACGAGCCCTCCTCACCCCGCGTTCTGCAGGAGCGCGTCGCCGCCGCCGCCGAGGCGGCCGACATCCGCGTCACCCTGATCGCCGCCGACGGGGTGGTGCGCGCAGACTCGGCATTGCGCTTCGAGGACCTGGCCCGGCTCGAGAATCACGCGACCCGCCCCGAGGTCAGGGAGGCGAGCCGCGGCGGGGTCGGGCTCGCGTCGCGGCGCAGCGGGACGATCGGGATCCGTCTCGTCTACCTGGCCGTGCCTCGCGGCGGGGACACTGGCGAGGTGATCCGCGTGGCGGTGGACTTCGGGGCCGTGGAAGCCGCGGTCGGGGAGCTGCGCCGGCAGCTCGCGCTCGCCGGGGCGGTCGGACTGGCGGCGGCGCTCCTCTTCGGCCTCGGGGTCTCGCGCTTCGCGGTACGTCCGCTCTCCGAGATGCGCGACACCCTCAGCGCCATGGCGCGCGGCGACCTGAGCCGACGCATCCGCCCCCACTCCGACGACGAGATCGGCGAGATCGCGCGCGCGATCAACGGGCTCGCCCAGCAGCTCGGCGCCCGCCTGGACGACGTCACCTCGGAGAAGGAGCGGCTCCAGGCGGTGCTCACCAGCATGGTGGAGGGCGTCCTGGCCCTCGACACCGACGGTACGGTGATGCTCGCCAACCCGCGGATCCGCGAGATCCTCGCCTCCTGGGGCCCGATCGAGGGGCGCAAGCTGCTGGAGGTGGTGCGCCACCCGGGGATCGACACGGCCCTGCGCGCGGCGGCCGAGTCCGCGGAGCCGCTGGTGCGCGAGGTGGAGCTGGGCGACCGCGAGCCGCGCACCCTCCTCATCCACGCAGCCGCGTTCCCCGCCGAGGGTCCCCGGCTGGGTACGGTGGCGGTCTTCCACGACGTGACCGACGTGCGCCACCTGGAGAACGTACGGCGCGACTTCGTGGCCAACGCCTCACACGAGCTGCGCACGCCGCTGACTGCGATCCGCGGCTTCGCCGAGACGCTCCTGGGCGCTGCGGCGTCCGACGCCATGCGCACCCAGCTCGAGGCCATCACCCGCAATGCCGAACGCCTCGAGGCGCTGATCGGGGACATGATGGAGCTGTCGCGCATCGAGAGCCGTCGCGTCCCGCTGCAGGCGGCAGCGGTCGAGGTCGACCGGCTCACCCGGCGCGTGCTGGCCGACATGGAGCCGCGCCTCGCCCAGCGCGAGATCGACGCGCGCATGGAGGTGGCCGACCCGGTGGAGGCGTGGGCCGACCGCCGGGCGCTCGAGCAGGTGCTCTCGAATCTGCTCGACAACGCGATCAAGTACACGGACCCCGGCGGGTCCATCCGCGTGAGCGTGGAAGCCCGACCCGCGGATGTGCGCGTCAGCATCGCCGACACGGGGATGGGCATCCCGGCGGAGCAGCAGGCACGGATCTTCGAGCGCTTCTATCGCGTGGACAAGGCGCGTTCCAGGGCACAGGGCGGGACCGGCCTGGGCCTGGCCATCGTGAAGCACCTGGTCCAGGCCATGGGCGGCGACGTCTTCCTCGAAAGCGAGCAGGGTGGCGGCTCCTGCTTCAGCTTCACGGTACCCCGGGCGGAGCGAAGCGCCTGAGGCGGGCCGCGCTCCTCCCCCGCCGCGTCCGAGTCGCGCCCCCGGAGGGTCCGAGCCGAGAAGCCATGGTGACGAGTTCGTGACGATCTCCGGGAGGAGCCGACTGGAATCCCCAGAGGTATGATCCCCGGCAGGCGCCGAGCGTCGCGGGCGGGAGCCGGGGGCCGAACACTTCGCGCTTCCGTCACCTGCGCGACACACCGCAACCCCGAGTTCGCGGTAGGCTCGTCGCTGCCCCCGAGGAAAGAGCGAACGTGAAGCGAACCGTCGATCCCATCCTGGAAGACCTTCGCGAGATGTCCCTGCGCATGGGGAGTCTCGCCGAGGCGATCCTGATCAAGGCCCTGCGGGCGGTGTGGGAGCGGGACCCCGGGCTGGCCGGCGAGGTGCAGGAGGACGATCGCGAGATCGATCGCCTCGACCTGCGCATCGACGCCGAGGTGACGCGGGTGCTGGCGCTGCACCACCCGGTCGCCAACGACCTGCGCAGGGTGCTTGCCATCCGAACCATGTCGACCGATCTCGAGCGAGTCGGCGACCTGGCGCGGAACATCGCCAAGGGCGCCGAGCGCCTGACCGAGCTTCCCCCGGTCCCCACCCCGCCGCGTCTGGAGGACTTGGCGGATCAGGCCACCCGGGCCCTGCGCGGTGCGCTCGACAGCTTCACCGAGTCCGATCCGGTGCTGGCGCGCCGCGTCCTCGCATCGGACGACCTCATCGACGACACCGAGGACATCTACGTACGCGAAGCCATCGCCGACGCCAGCACCCACCCGGACAAGACCGCCCAGGGCGTCGACATGATCCTGATCGCGAAGAACCTCGAGCGCGTCGCGGACCACGCCACCAACATCGCGGAGGAGGTCATCTTCCTCGCCGAGGCGCGCCTGGTCCGGCACGAGAGCAAGCTCCTCTCCGGCTAGCGACGGCGCCCCGCACGGGAGGTGCCTTCCGGCCAGGGACGCAGCCCCGTTCAGGGCTGCAGCAGCACCTTGCACTGGGTGGTGGGCTTCTTGAGCGCCTCGAAGGCCTCGGCGAATCCGTCCAGGCCCACCCGATCGGTGATCATCGGCTTCGAGTCGATGCGCTCGGCGTCCAGCATGTCCAGGGTGAACACGAAGTCGTCGCGCCGGTAGGCGATGACGAAGTCGAGCGACAGCTCCTTCAGGATCGCCATGCCCGGGAAGATCGTGTCCGGCTGCATGCAGACGCCCACGACCACGATCTTCGAGCGCGCCGGAGCCATCATGATGCACTCCTGCAGCAGCCCGGGAACGCCCACGCACTCGAAGATCACGTCCGGCGACGCGCCGGTCTCGCGCTGGAAGACCACGCTCGGCATGTCCTTGGATGCGTCGATCCCGTGGGTCGCGCCGAAGCGCGCCGCGAGGTCGAGCCGGCCCGCCGCCTTCTCGCTGACCGCGACGCTGCGCGCCCCGAAGAAGCGAGCCCACAGGGTGGTGGCGAGCCCGATGGGACCCGCGCCGATCACCAGCACGTTCGCCCCGGGCGCGAGGCCGGACTTGCGCACGGCGTGAAGGCCCACGGCCAGGGGCTCCACCGTGGCTCCCTGCTCGAAGTCCACGGAGTCCGGCAGCCGCAGGGTCTCGAGCCCGCCGACCCGCACGCGCTCGGCGTAGGCGCCCGGGATCTGCCCGAGCCCGGTTGCCTGGATGCCGGCGCAGGCAGTGCCGTCGCCGCCGAGGCAGGCCGCGCAGCGCCCGCAGCCGATGAAGGGCAGCGAGCAGGCGCGGTCTCCCACCTTCCAGCCGCCCGGAGCCTCCGGACCGACCTCGACGACCTCGCCGGCGAACTCGTGGCCCATCACGGTTCCCGGCGGCAGGCCGGGCGGAACGTCGGACACGTGCAGGTCGGATCCGCAGATGCCGCAGCTCTTCACCTCCAGCACCAGATCGCCCGGCGCGGGCTCCGGCTCGGGCACGTCCTCCACCGTCAGGGGCTCTCCCAGCTGCCGAAACACCGCTGCGCGCATCGCTTGCTACCTCCCGAGCCGTCGCTCCTGCGCAGTTTGACAGACCCGGCACGGTCTGCGAACCAGGAGCGCCGTGGAGCACCAGGGCCAGCCGCTCGACTTCGAGGGCCGCGACGGCAACCGCCTCGCGGCCGAGTCGTGGGGTGCAGCCGGGCGATCGCCGGTCATCCTGCTGCACGGCGGCGGCCAGACGCGCCACGCCTGGGGCGGAACCGCCGGCGCGCTGGCGCGCGAGGGCTGGCGCGCGATCGCGGTGGACCAGCGCGGGCACGGCGAGAGCGAGTGGGCGCCCGACGGCAGCTACGAGTTCGACGCCTTCGCCGCCGACGTCGAGGCGATCTGCGCACAGCTGCCGGAGCCCCCGGTCCTCGTGGGCGCGTCGCTCGGCGGGATCGCCTCGCTCCTCGCGGTGGGCGAAGCCGGGGCTCTCGCCCGCGGGCTCGTCCTGGTGGACGTGGCGGTGCGCCTCGAGACCCGGGGCGTCTCACGCGTGGTCGACTTCATGAACGCGCAGCCCGACGGATTCGAGAGCCTCGAAGAGGCCGCCGACCACATCGCGGCCTACCTCCCCCATCGCAAGCGTCGCCCGGACGTGTCGGGCCTGGCGAAGAACCTGCGCCGAGGCGACGACGGCCGCTACCGCTGGCACTGGGACCCGCGCTTCATGATCGGGCGTCGACCGCGCACCGAGGCGAGCGACTACCTGGACCGGGTCGAGGGTGCAGCCCGCGCCATCCGGATCCCCACCCTCCTGGTGCGCGGCCGCCTCTCGGATCTCCTCTCCGAGGAGGGCGCCCGGCACTTCCTCGACGTGGTGCCGCACGCCCACTTCGCCGACGTCTCGGAGGCGGGCCACATGGTGGCGGGCGACCGCAACGATGTCTTCACCGAGGCCGTAGCCGCATTCCTGCGCGAGGAGCTGGCCCGGGGGGCCGCCTGAGAGTGCCGGCGCCGCGACACATCGTCGTGGTGGGAGCCTCGTTGGCCGGTCTGCGCGGGATCGAGGCGCTGCGCCGCGACGGCTTCGACGGTCGCATCACCCTGGTGGGCGACGAGCCGCACCTTCCCTACGACCGCCCGCCCCTGTCCAAGCAGTTCCTGGCGGGAGCGCGCACCGAGAACGAGCTGGCCCTGCGCCGGGGCCCGTGGGAGGAGCTCGATCTCGAGCTGCTCACGGGAGCGAGAGCCGCACGCCTGCACGCGACGACCCGCGAGCTGGAGCTGGAGGGCGGCAAGCGCCTCTCCTGGGACGGCCTCCTGATCGCGACCGGCTCCGTGGCGCGCCACCTGCCCGGGACGGAGGGCCTGGCCGGGGTCCACGTGCTGCGCACCCTCGACGACGCCCTCTCCCTGCGCGACGCCCTCGCTCCGGGTCCGCGCGTGCTGGTGGTGGGCGCCGGGTTCATCGGTGCGGAGGTCGCGGCCACCTGCCGGGAGCGCGGCCTCGACGTCGTGATGGTCGAGCCGCTGGCCACCCCGATGCAGCGCGTGCTCGGGAAGGCGGTCGGCGCCCTGGCCGCAGCGGTGCACCGGGACCAGGGGGTGGACCTGCGCTGCGGCGTCGGGGTGGAGGCGCTCGAGGGCGAGGGGCGCGTGGAGCGCGCACGCCTCTCCGACGGCAGTGTCGTGGAGGCCGACCTGGTCGTCGTCGGCATCGGCGCGCGTCCGGCGACCGACTGGCTGGAGGGCTCGGGCCTCGAGATCGCCGACGGTGTCGTGTGCGACGCCACCTGCGCCACCAGCCTCCCGGGCATCAGCGCCGCGGGTGATGTGGCGCGCTGGCCGCATCCGCTCTTCGGCGAGTCCCTGCGCGTGGAGCACTGGACCAACGCGATCGAGATGGGTGAGGCCGCCGCCAGACGCCTGCTCCTGGCGGCTGACGAGGCGCCACCGTTCGCGCCGGTCCCCTACGTGTGGACGGATCAATACGACCGCAAGCTCCAGATCGCCGGACTGGTGCGGGAAGGGGACGAGATGGCGTTGGTCCAGGGGAGCCTGGAAGAGCGACGCTTCGTCGCGATCTTCGGACGCGGCGGACGCCTCACGGGAGTCCTGGCGATGAATCGCCCCGCCGGCCTGATCCGTCTGAAGAGCCGCATCGCGGAGGGAGCGAGCTTCGACGAGGTGGCGCGGGCGGACTAGCCGATCCGGCCCGCGCAGCAGCGCTCCCGGGTCCGCGGGTCGGTCCCGGCCCGCGCAGCAGCGCTCCCGGATCCGCAGGTCGGTCCCCGCCCGCGCGGCAGCGCTCCTCGACCCGCAGCTCGGCGCCTGCATCCGCAGGTCGGCGCCTGCATCCGGCACCGCCGGGAGGGCTCCAGGATCGTCCCGCGGCCCCGGCACGGTCCTTGCTCTAGGCTTCCGCCGTGATTCGCCGACCGCGCACACGAAGAGCAGCCGCGTCCGTGGCGGTCGGGCTCTCGATGCTGGCGACCGCCTGCGGCGCCAGCCCCGGCGCCCACGACGAGCGCGTCGAGGCGGCCCCGGGCGGCGTCCTCGAGGTGGATCTCGACCTGGGAGAGGGCCTGCGGCCCGATCCCGGCAGCCTCGAAGTGCGGAGCCATGACGAAGCGGTCGTCCGCGTCCTGGCAGAGACCAGCGGCTGGGGCCGCACCGGCGTGCGCTTCCGCGTGGAGCGGAGCGGCACGACCGTGCGGGTGCTCGGGCGGGTCGGCGGCACGGCCAACTGGCTCTTCGGAGGCCCTCGCACCGAGGTGCGCATCTGGGTGCCGCGCAGCTTCACCCTGGACCTGCGCAGCAGCGACGGCCCCATCCGGGTCGAGGACGTGGAGGGCGGGGTGCGCGCCCGTGGACACGGAGCCATCGACATCAGCGGCGTCGCCGGGTCCCTCAAGCTGCGCACCAGCAGCGGAGACCTGCGCGTGACCGAGAGCGACGGGGCCGTCGATGCGCGGACCGGCGAGGGAGCGATCGATCTCCTCTCGGTGCGTGGCCCCGTCGAGGTGCGCACGGGCGGGGGAGAGATCGAGATGCGGCGCATCTCGGGGGCAGTCGATGCGCGCACCGATCGCGGCCACGTGGACCTGACCGACGTGACGGGCCCGGTCGAGGTGAAGACGGAGCGCGGCTCCGTGTACGCCAGCTTCACCGGCGACCCGGCGGGCAATCTGGAGAGCCGTCGCGGGCCGGTCGAGGTGGCGCTTCCTCCCGACGCCGCCGCCGAGCTCGACGCGCGGGCCGGCGAAGGAGAGGTGGACGTGGCCGAGTCGCTGGGCGGGGCCGGAGAGCGCGGCGGGGCGCACGCGACGCTGCGGCTGAACGGGGGCGGGCGGCCCCTGCGCCTGGTCGCTGCGCGCGGTCCGATCCGCGTGAGGCCTCGATAGGACGGTGCAGATGGGAATCGCAATCGCAACCAGGATCGCGTGCGCCGCGCTCGCTGCGCTCGTGCTCGCGTGGGCGCCGGGAGCGTACGCGGACGACTTCCGCGACAGCGTACCGGCGAAGCCGGGCGGGACCCTGCGCGTGGACCTGGATCGGGGCAGCGTCGAGGTGGAATCGCACGATGCGCCGCGGGTCCGGGTCGACGCGCGCGGCGAAGGGGACGTCGACTTCAACCTGCGCAGCGATGGAGACGACGTCGAGTTCACCGCCCGGGCCGGGGGCGGCCTGCTCTCCATCTTCGGCGGCAGGCGGATCCGCGTGCGCGTCCGGGTCCCCCAGCAGTTCTCGGTGGATGTCCGCACCAGCGGCGGATCGATCGACGTGGAGCGCCTCGAGGGCGCGGTGCGAGCGCGCACCAGCGGCGGATCGATCGGGGTGGAGGGCGCCAGCGGAGAGGTCGAGCTGCGTACCAGCGGCGGATCGATCCGCGCCGAAGACGTGCGCGGGAGTCTCTCCGCCGACACCTCGGGCGGCAAGATCGTGGCACGCAACATCGACGGCCGCGTCGAGGTGCAGACCAGCGGCGGCAACATCGACCTGCGCGACGTGGCCGGCCCGGTAGACGCCCGCACCAGCGGCGGCAGCGTCCGCGCCCGCTTCACGGAGACACCCGAGGGTGTCCTCGAGACCTCGGGCGGCAACATCGAGGCCTCGATCCCCCGCGATGCCGCCCTCGACCTGGACGCGCGCACCTCGGGAGGCCGCATCGAGGTGGACGACCGGCTGCGCTCCGACGGGAAGTCGCGGCGTGGCGAGGTGCGCGCCCGCATCAACGGAGGCGGCCCCAGCTTCACGCTGCGCACCTCCGGCGGCAACATCCGCGTCAGGGCAGACTGAGCTCGGCAGACGGCAGGCCCTCGCTGGGGGGAACGAAGCGCGCGAGCCCGGCTCCGGCGATCGCCGCGGACGACGACAGCCTCGGATCACGTCGCCAGGACGCGTGCGACCTCGTCGCGCGGGAAGCTCGGCAGCGGCCTCCCGTCCCGGAAGCGCACGCCGGCTCCGGGCTCGGCCACTCCCAGAAGCGAGGTCCGCTGGCCCGCGTCGCCGAGCGCCGCGCAGGCGCGCTCCGCATCGGCTGGGGAGAACGCCGCGAGAAGAGTCCCGGATGCGAGTGCACCCCACGGATCGGCCCCGGTCGCCTCGCACACGGCGCGCCCCGGCTCGAACCAGAGGACCGCGTCCGGGTCGATCACCAGTGCGACACCGGAGGCGCCCGCCAGCTCGTGGAGACCGGCGGAGAGACCGCTCTCCGTCGGGTCGTGGAGGGCCGTCGCGCCCAGCTCGGCCGCGGCGAGAGCGGCAGCGACGACCGACACCCCGGGCTCCTCGAGGCCCCGACGCGCGGCCGCGAGGAGGGGTCCGGGCAGGCGATCCGCGGCGCGGTCGGCCAGCACGACGCCGGCCTCGACCGGCGCGGCGCCCACCTGTACCACCCGGTCGCCGACCCGGACTCCGCCGGTGCGTACGAAGTGGCCATCCGGCGCAAAGCCCAGCATCTGCCCGACCACGACGGGCTGGCTCACCACGGTCGACACCTCAGTGTGTCCTCCGACGAGCACGGCGCCGATGCGCTCCAGGGCGCCGCGCGTCTCCGCCATCAGCGCCCGCACGTCGTCGGCCGCCGTGCCCGGAGGCAGCAGCACGGTGGCCAGGAACCAGCGCGGGCGCACGCCCATCACGGCTACGTCGTTGGCGTTGATCCAGACCGCGTGGGCGCCGATCCCGGAGCCGGTCAGGGTGATCGGATCGGTGGCCGCGACCAGGACCCCGCCCCCCAGCGCGATGGCACAGGCGTCCTCGCCCGGCGCGGGCCCGAGCTTCACCTCGGGTGCCCCGGTGGCGGCTCCCGCCACCAGCTCGGCGAGGAGCTCGGGCGCGAGCTTGCCGGGTTCGAGGCTCATCCGGGGAGCCTAGGCCCGCCAGGGCCGCGACGGCCAGGGCCGACCCGCACCCCTAGCGCGCCCGTTCCTCGCGCTGCGGGCCGTCGTCGCCGAGCACGTAGCCGAGGGCGCGGAGCTGATTGAGGTGCATCTCGTCGAGCTCGCGCGCCTCCGGCCCGCCCCAGTCCGGGAGCGGGGTCGCCAGGTACGCGCGGGCCTCGTCGCGCAGGGCGGCCGCCTCATCGGGACGCCGCGCGGCCAGGTCGAGCTTCTCGCCGGGATCGGCCGCCAGGTCGTACAGCTCGTCGGCGCCCCCCGGCGCGGCGTCGTGGAAGAGCCGCAGGCTGCCGCGCTGCACCGCCACCAGCGGACGCGGTGATTCCTCGGGGCGGCCCCAGGTGCGATCCAGCTGCGCGAAGGCCGGCCGGCCGCCCGCCGCCGGGGCATCGCCCGCGGCTGCGGCCCGGATCAGCGGAACCAGCGAACGGCCCTGGGCCCCGGGCAGGGGCGGCAGGCCCAGGAGGTCCAGGATCGTCGGCCAGATGTCCACGTTCTCGACGGGCTCCCGCACCACGATCTCGCGCTCCAGCCGGAAGGGCAGCCAGAGCAGGAGCGGGGTGCGTGTCACCTCGCGGTAGAGGTTGCGCGCGTGGCCCTCGCCGCCGTGCTCGTAGAAGGCCTCGCCGTGATCCGAGGCCAGCACGACCAGCGTGCGCTCGAGCAGTCCCAGGCGGTCGGCCTCCGCCAGGAGCCGGTTCACGTTGCGATCGGTCCAGTGGATGGCGTTGTCGTAGGCATCGCCGTAATCGGTGCCGAAGAGCGCGGAGCCCTCGTCGTACACGTACTGATGGACATCCATGTAGTGCAGGTAGAGGAACAGGCGCTCGTTCCGGTGGCTCGCCATGAACTCCACGGCCGCCTCGGTGGCGTCGAGGTCGGTGCCGAGCAGCGGGTGCGCCGAGGGGTTCCCGCGCCGCACCTCGAGGGCCCTGCGGGCGGGCTGGGGACGGAAGTAGACGTCGAATCCCTGGGCGAAGCCGAAGTTGTTGGCCACCCAGCCATTGCGCCAGATCCCGATGGTGCGGAAGCCCGCCTCGGACAGGATCTCGGCGGGCAGCACCGCCGCCTCCGGGATGGCGTGCTCGCTGCGCAGGATTCCGGTGCGTGCGGGATAGGCGCCCAGCCAGAGGGACGCCATCGACGTCTTCGTCCACGACGACTGGGCGCCCACGTCCTCGAAGCGGACGCCGGTGCTGGTGAGATCGTCCATCGTCGGGGAGGTGGCACGCGCGTAGCCGTACGTGTGCAGCCGATCGGCGCGCAGGGTGTCCACGAGCAGGAAGAAGACGTTCAGGTCGTCCTGCTCGCGCAGCTCGTCGAGGGCATCGATCGAGCGGACGGGGCGTGACGGGAGACGGATCTCGACCATCGAGAGGGCGACGCCCACCAGGATCGCCGCACCCCCCAGCGCGACCGCGACGCGCGCCCTGCGACTCCCACCCACGGCGTGGACGATACCACGAGGGCGCCCGTCGCCGGGCAGACGCACTGCTATGCTGGGCCGCCGGGGGGATCCGATGGGATTCGACGGAGCGCCGCTGCGTCGGGTGCTGGCGGGAGTCGCGTTCGCGGTGGTCGCGGGCTGCGGACCGAGCACCGAGGAGCAGATGCTCCGCGCGCGCGCGGATGCCGATTCCGGCCGGCTGGCGGAGTCCATCGCCCTCTTCGAGGCGGTGCTGGAGCGCGAGCCCGACCACGTCGAGGCCAACCACCGGCTCGGAGTGGCGCTGCTGGCCCAGGGCGAGACGAGCCGCGCCGTCGCCCGGCTGAGCCGCTCCCTCGAGGATCCCACCTACGGGGACCAGGCGGGGCTCCTGCTGGCCGGCGCGTTCATCGCGGGACGCAACTTCGAGGAGGCGATCCGGGTCGCCAGCTCCGTGCTGGAGCGGACCCCGGACCATCTGGAGGCACTGCGGCTGCGCGCCAGTGCCCGGCTGCACTCCGGCGATCCCGCCGGCTGCGAGGTCGATGCCGCGCGGCTGGTGGGCGCCGCGCCGACCGACGTAGCGGGCCTGATCCTGCTCGGCACCTGCCTGGGCCGCCTGGATCGCCCCGCGGAGGCCGAGGCGACCTTCGACCGCGCCGTGGCCGCGGCCGCGGCGGCCGCCGAGCCCATCCGCGCCAACGCCTGCGGAGCGCGCGCGGAGTTCATCCAGACCACGCTCGACGACGAGGCGCGCGCTGCCGACGCCTACGCCCTCTGCCTCGAGGCCCATCCGACCCATCTCGCGCTGCTGACCCAGGCGGCCGCCCTCTACGAGTCGCTCGGGCGGGAGACGGAGGCGGGCCAGGCGCTGCAGAGCGCCGTGGCCGCGGCACCCGACGACCTGGCCCTGGCCCGGACCCACGCGCTCTGGCTCGTGCGAAGGGGGCGCGAGTCCGAGGCCCTCGAGGCCCTGCGTGCTCGCGCCGAGCGGCTCGACAGCGCGCCCGCCTGGCGGCTCCTGGCGGGCTTCCAGCGTGAGCAGGCCGACCTGGACGGCGCCGCCACGTCCCTGGAGCATGCCCTGAGACGGAGCCCGGCGGACCCCGCGGCCCTCGCCTTCACGCGCGCCGACCTCCTCCTCGACCTGGGCCGCGGCGAGGAGGCCGAGGCGATCGCGGACGAGCTCGAGCCCGCCGTCTACGGTCACATGATCCGCGGTCGGCGTCGCCTCGAGGCCGGCGATGCCGAGGGCGCCCTCGCCGCCTTCGACGAGGGGCTCGCCCAGTGGCCCAACAACGCCGGCGCGCGCTTCCTGGCCGGACAGGCCGCCGAACGCACGGGCGACCCGGAGCGTGCCCTCTCCGAGTTCCGGGAGTCGACACGTGCGGCACCCGGGGAGACCGATGCCGCCCTGCACGCGGCCTACGTGGCGCTGGCGCTGGGTCGCCCGGCCGACGCCGTGGCCTTCGCGATGCGCCACGTCGCCCATCGCGCCGGGCGCCACGACGAGGCCGTCGTGCTGGTCTCGCGGGCCTACGGGATCCGCGGAGAGAGAGCCCGGCAGCGCGAGGCGCTAGAGCGCTGGACCGAGAGCCACGGCGCCCAGCCCGCCGTCCTGGTCGAGCTGGCCGCGCTCGAGAGCGACCCGGAGCGCGCCGCCGCGCGCCTCTCGGAGAGCGGCCTCGATCTGGAGGATCCGCGCAACGAGGCGGCGCTGCGCGGCCTGGCTCGTCACCTGATCGCGGCGGGCCGCCCGGAGGAGGCGCTCGAGCGCGTCGACCGCGCCCTGGCGAAGCACCCCGACGTGGCCTCCCTGCACGACCTGCGGGCGCGGGTGCTGGCCGCGCTGGGCCGCGACGAGGAGCTCGTCGCCGAGCTGGAGCGCGCTCTCGAGCTCGACCCGGAGCTGGTCTCCGCACTCACCGCGCGCGGCGACCGCCTGGCTGCGGCGGGCCACACACGCGAAGGCCTCGAGCTCCTCGACCGGGCCGCGAGACTGGAGCCGCGCTCGCCCGACGCCGCCTACCGCGCCGCCCAGATCGCGCTGGCCAGCGGCGACGTGGACGATGCCCGGCGCAGACTCGACGCCATCGTGCGCCGTCATCCGGACCACGCCGGCGCCGCCAACGACCTGGCCTGGATCCTGGCCGAATCGGGCGGCGACCTGGACCGGGCACTGCGGCTGGCGGAGCGCGCGGTGGAGCGCGATCGCACGGCGGCGATCCTGGACACCCTGGGCTGGGTGCGGCTGGCGCGGGGCGAGACGGAGGCCGCCGTGGCCGCGCTGGACGAGGCCGCGGGCGCGGCACCCGAGGTACCGAGCATCCGCTACCGCCTGGGTCTGGCCCTCCTCCGCAACGGAGAGCCGCAGGCCGCCGCCGACGCCTTCCGCGCCGCGCTGGGTACCGGAGCCTTCCCCGAGGCCGAGGCCGCACGCCGCGAGCTGGCAAAGCTGGAGACGCCGGGGGCCTAGGCTCCGGGTCGACGCGTCCCGATCACGAGCAGACCCACGAGCCCCGAGCCCAGCAGCATCAGCGTGGCGGGCTCCGGCAGGAAGACCGTGAGGGTGCCGAACACGGCGGTGTTGGTGTTCGCCGAGGTCGTGACCTGGGTGGCCGTCACCAGGCTGAGGACGAGGCCGCCCCCCACCGTGAGCTGCGGTCCGGCGCCCATGCGGGTGACGACGGCGGTCCCGCCGCCGGTCGTGTCGGTGACCGCGCTGACCGTTCCGGTCTGCCAGCCCGAGCCCGCGACCATCGCCGTCTGACCGAAGGGCAGCGCTGCGGTGACCACGGTCGGCGGGGTCACCCCGAAGACCCCCGTGAACGGGAAGGCCTGGGTCAGGGGAATCCCCCCGCCGATATTGGGGAGAGACAGGAAGAGCGAGGCCGCGCCGGTCAGGTTCATGTTGCCGCCGGCGGCGAGGGTCCCTGTGCCGTTCGCGAAGGAGCCCGCGGCGTTGTTGCCCGCGACCGAGATCGTGGTCAGGAAGACGCCTCCCAGCAGGGTCGCGACCTGCTGGGGCGGGCTGAACGTGGTGCTCCCGGAGAACGCGAGCTGCCCGGCCGGCAGGGTGAACGCACCGGTGACATCGTCCACGTCGGTCTGGCCGGCGGATGCCGCGGTCAGGGGCGCGATGCCCGGAAACTCCACGCGAAGCTGCACGGCGTAGTTGGTGGTGACGGGAGCCGCCTGGGCGACGCCGGTCAGGGCCAGTGCCAGTGCGCCTGCGAACAAGACGAGACCCTTGCGCATGATTCCTTCCTCCGGACGCCCCTGACGCCCTTCTGCTCCTTTCGGTCGGCCTGTGTGACGCCTGTACCCCTTGGGCGTGCCGCCCGGCGCAGGCGCCCTTCCCGGACCGGCAGCTCGCCCGCCGAACGTCCGGCCCGGCAAGGGCTTCGGGAAATCTCCATGAGACCGCCCGGCGCGAATCCAGGAAGGCGCCAAAACGTCTTGATATCGGTGTGTTGCAGCTCGTACTTCATGTCGCACGCGAGCTGCAGCCGGAGATCGCCTCGCGATTCCCGCGCGATTCCAGGCGACTGGCCGCGTCCCCTGCACTCAACCGGGGGCCCCGTCCGTTCGATGGGACCGGGGAAGATGAAGATCTCCGCACGCGCACTCGGACTGGCCGTTGGCGGCGCCCTCGGCGCGGCGCTGCTGGCGGGCTGCAGCTCCGACGCCGACCGCTCGGTCGAGCACATGGAGAAGGCCGAAGCCTACCTGGCGGAGGGCAAGAGCCACGCCGCCGTGCTCGAGCTGCGCAACGCGCTCAAGGCCGATCCGTCGAGCGCGGAGATCTGCCATCGCCTGGCGGAGGCGCTGCGCATCCGCGGTCTCTTCGCGGATGCGGCCTTCTACTACAAGGAGGCCATGCGGCTCGATCCGACCCGGATCGACGATGCCCTCTCACTCGCCGAGCTGATCCGCGTGGCGGACCCGGAGGGGGCCCTGGCGCTGATCGACGGCGTGCTCGCGAAGGAGCCGGAGCTGCCGCTCGCCCACGTGCGACGCGCGCAGGTACACCTGGTCCGGGGCGATCTCGGCCCCGCCCTCGAAGCGGCGAGCCAGGCCGCCTCCCTGTCCCCGGACGACGCGCGTGCCCAGATCCAGCTCGGGATCGTCCACCAGGCTCGCGTGAAGGAGGCCCGCCAGCGCGGCAGCGAGCCGCCCGAGGACGCTTTCGCCGGCGCGGTCGACGCGTTTGCGGCGGCCATGCGAGCCGCGGGCGAAGGGCGCGGTCGCGACCGCGCGGAGCTGGAGCGGGCGCGCACCCTGTCTTGGTGGCCGGGCCACGAAACGGAGGCCGCGCAGGCCTTCCGCGGCCTCGTCGAGCGGGCGGCGGCAAGCGATGCGCGGCGTCTGCAGCGAGGCGCCGGGCGCGCTGCGGCGGAGTTCGCGCGGCGCAGTGAAGACCGCGAGCTGCTGCTCTGGGCCCTGGAGCACGTGGTCGAGGCCGACCCCGGCTACGCATCCTGGGGAACCCTCGCCGCGCTCCACGACGCCCGCGACGGATCGGGAGAGGCCGTCCTGCGTCGGCTCCTCGAGGAGCGTCGCCAGCACCCGCTCGCCCACAAGGCACTGGCCCGCTACCTCGTGGATCGCGGCTCGCCGGAGGCGGCGGTGGCGCACCTCCGCGACGCGATCGCAGACGGCGTACCGCCCCTGGGCCTGCTCGCCACCGAGGCCCAGCTCCTGTTCGAGATGGGTCGCGGGGAGGAGGCCCGCGCAGCCGTCGCGACGCTCCAGCGAGACCACGCGGGACGCCCGCCGGCCGAGCTGGCCATCGCGGTCGCCGACGTCTACGACGGCCGGCCAGACGAGGCCGAGACCCGGCTGGAGCGCCTGCTACAGCGGCACACCAGCTGGGAGGGCTGGTTCGTGCTGGCTTCTGCGGAGCTGGCCCAGCGCAAGATCGGACAGGCCACGGACTCGATCGAGCGCGCGCGCGAGCTGGCGCCCAGCTGGATCCTGCGGGTGGAACGGCTGGCGGCGCGCATCCACCTGAGCGCCCGCCGCTTCGCCGATGCGACGCTGACCCTGCGTGCCCAGCGGCGCATGACCGGGCGCATCCACCCGGCCGACCGCGTGCTGCTCGTCCACGCGCTCTACGGCGAGAAGCGCGAGCGCGCCGGGCGGCGCCTCCTCGAGCAGCTGCTCGAGCGAGACGACCCGGATGCGGAGCTGGTGCTCACATGGGCCCGCCACGAGCGCACCCGCGCTCCGGAACGCACGCTGGAGCTGCTTCTCGATCTGCTCGAGCGAGAGCCCGGGCACCCCGCCGCCCTGCGCTACGCCGCCGAGCTGGACCTGGCGGAGGGTCGCCGCGCCGAGGCGATCGCCCGGGTGGATGCCACGCTGGCCGCGGACCCGCCCAAGCCGGAGCCCGTGCGCCTGCTGCGCGCGCTCCTCCTCCTGGACGGCGGGGACGCCGCCGGCGCGGAGCGCGGCCTGGTGGACCTGGTGGAGCGCGAGCCTCCGTACGGCCCGGCCGTTCCGCGTCTCGTGGCGCTCTACGCCAGCCAGGGGCGCGTCGACGCCGCCATCGACACCCTCCGAGACCGGGCGAGCCGGAGGACGGCGCACCGGCTCCTGCTGGCGCACCTGCACCTGCGCCGCGGCGATCACGCGGAGGCGCGCGCGCTCCTCGAAGAGACGCTCGCCGAGCGCTCCGATCTGCCCACGGCGAAGAACGACCTCGCCTGGATCCTGGCGAGTCGCGGGGAGGAGCTCGACCGGGCCCTGCAGCTGGCCCGCGAGGCCTACCAGGCCCTCGACGACGACCCGGCGGCGGCCGACACCCTGGGCCTCGTCTTCCTGCGCAAGGGGCTCCACGAGGCCGCCGCGAGCCAGTTCGACCTGGCCGTGGAGCTGGCGGCGGACGCGGGACGACCCGACCCCCTCTTCCACTACCACCAGGGCCTCGCCCTGGCGGCCCTGGAGCAGCACGAACGCGCCGCGGGAGCATTCGAACGGGCGCTTGCCCTCGACCCCGAGTTCGCGGAGGCGCCCGCGACGCGACGCGCGCTGGCCGCCTCGAGGAGGGCCGCTCGCAGCCCGCAGCCGGACCCTTCCTAGAAGAACGGCCTGCGGACCCTCCAGCCCGAACCGCTTGAAGCGGAAGCGCGGATCGGATTCCCTCACCGGGTGTCCGAGCCCCTCTGGGAGCCGTCGCCCGAGCGCCTAGCGGGCGCCCGCATCACCCGCTTCCGACAACGCAGCCAGGAGCGCCTCGGCCGGCCGCTGCCGGACTACGAGGCCCTGTGGCGCTGGTCCGTGGAGGACCCGGCCGACTTCTGGGGCGACCTCCTCGACGTGTCGGGGATCCGCACGGATGGCGCCTTCGAGCGCGTGGTGGACGACCCCGACCGGCTCCCCGGCGCGCGCTGGTTCGAGGGCGCCACCCTCAACTTCGCGGAGAACCTGCTGCGCCGGGAAGACGACGCGGCGGCCCTGATCTTCCGCGGAGAGGCCCTCGCCGGGTCGCGCCGCATCGGGTTCGCCGAGCTGCGCAGCCAGGTCGCACGCCTGGCCCGGGGTCTGCGCGACGCCGGGATTCGCCCGGGCGATCGGGTCGCCGGCTTCCTGCCGAACCTGCCGGAGACGGTGGTGGCCATGCTGGCCGCCACCAGCGTGGGCGCGGTGTGGTCGTCGTGCTCGCCGGACTTCGGTGTGTCCGGCGTGCTGGACCGCTTCGGACAGATCGCCCCGCGCGTGCTGTTCTGCGCGGATGGCTACGTCTACGGAGGCAAGCGCTTCGCTTCGCTGGGCGTCGCGGCGCAGCTCGCCGAGCTCATGCCGTCGGTGGAGCACCTGGTGGTGGTGCCCTATCTGGAGCCGGAGCCCGACCTCAGCGAGGCGCCCCGCGCCACGGCGTGGCAGGCGTGGCTGGGTGCGGACGACGACCCGCCGCTCGCCTTCGAAGCCCTGCCCTTCGATCACCCGGTCTACGTGCTCTACTCCTCGGGCACGACGGGCGTCCCCAAGTGCATCGTCCACGGCGCCGGGGGCATCCTGCTGCAGCACTGGAAGGAGCACGCCCTCCACACGGACCTGGGACCCGAGGACCGGCTCTTCTACTTCACCACGTGTGGCTGGATGATGTGGAACTGGCTCGTCGGCGCTCTGGGCGTCGGGGCCGGCCTGGTCCTCTACGACGGCTCGCCCTTCGCGCCCGACGGCGGTGCGCTCTTCCGCATGGCGCGCGAAGAAGGCGTCACGACCTTCGGCACCAGCGCGCGCTTCCTGGCGGCGGCCGAGAAGGCGGGGGTGTCGCCGCGCGAGGAGGGGCCCCTCCCCGAGCTGCGCACCCTCCTCTCGACGGGCTCGCCGCTCTCGCCCGAGAGCTTCCGGTACGTCTACCGCGAAGTGAAGGACGACCTCTGCCTCTCGTCGATCGCCGGCGGCACGGACATCTGCTCCTGCTTCTTTCCGGGCCACCCCGCCCTCCCCGTGCACGCCGGCGAGCTCCAGTGCCGAGGACTCGGGATGGCCGTGGCGGCCTTCAACGCCAGCGGCCGCCCGGTGATCGGCCGCAACGGCGAGCTCGTCTGCACGCGGGCGGCGCCCAGCATGCCGGTGGGCTTCTGGAACGACCCGGACGGAGGCCGCTACCGCGCCGCCTACTTCGAGCGCTTCCCCGGAGTCTGGCACCACGGCGACTGGATCGAGATCACCGAGCGGGGCAGCGCCCGCATGGCCGGGCGCTCCGACACCACCCTCAACCCGGGCGGCGTGCGCATCGGGACGGCGGAGATCTACCGACCCGTGGAGAGCATCGACGCGGTGGAGGACGCCCTCGTGGTCGGTCAGGACTGGGAGGGCGATGTGCGGGTGATCCTCTTCGTGAAGCTCCGGGATGGGCTCGGCCTCGACGACGCGCTGCGCGAGCGGATCGCCACGGCCATCCGGCGAGACGCGACACCGCGCCACGTGCCCGCCCGCATCCTGGCCGTGGCCGACATCCCCTACACGCGCAGCGGCAAGAAAGTCGAGCTGGCCGTGCGCGACGTGGTGCACGGGCGCCCCGTGGCCAACCGCGAAGCCATCGCGAACCCCGAGGCCCTGGACCTCTTCCGCGACCTCCCCGAGCTCGCAGCCTAGCCGCGGTCCCAGTGGCGGCGGAGGGCGACGGCCTCGTCCATCAGGGCAAGGGCTTCGGGCGGCTCGTCCCAGGCGCCACCGCGCAGCTCGCGGTAGGCGCGGGCCACGTTGAAGACCAGGCGCTCGGGCTGCGTCCAGACCGCATAGGGACCCAGGTCGATGCGCCGGGCCGCTTCCTCGGCGGGGACCTCGGCCTCGAAGAAGCGCCGGCTCTCGTCGAACACGTAGCCGAGGTAGTCGCGCAGCTCGAGGGCGCCCTCCGCTCCGCAGGGCTCCCCGTGCCCGGGCACGATCAGCTCCGGCTCCAGGCCCGCGATGTGCTCGAGCGCCCGCTGCCACCCCGCGGTGGTCCCCTCCCAGCCGATCGGGGTGCAGTGGCGGAAGAGGATGTCTCCGGCGAAGACCACACCGTCCTCGGGCAGGTGCACCACCAGGTCGCCTCCCGTGTGGGCCGGGCCCAGGTAGACGAGCTCCGCCGGACGGCCGTCCAGGTCGAGGGTCAGGCCTTCGTCGCCGACCGGACGGTTCGGCGGCGTCACCTCCACCTCCGAGAAGTCGAACTCGCGGACGTCCTCGGCGAACCAGCGCGGCCCCGGGCCGAGCTCCGGCGCCTCGATCATCGCCTGCAGGACGGCCGGCGCGAGGTCGGCCCCCATCGCCTCGACGCAGAAGGTGTGCCCGTAGATCTCGGCGTCGCGCAGCAGCTGGTTGCCCCAGCAGTGGTCGGGGTTGTGGTGCGTGTTGACCAGGCGGCGCGGAGTGCCCGGCACCACGCCCGCGTAGAGCTCGAGCATGCGCCGCGTGTGCCCCACGTCCATCAGGGTGTCGACGACGAGTCCCCCGTCGCGGGCCACCAGCCCCGAGTTGCTCCAGCCCCAGCCCCGATCGGGCTGCAGACACGCGTAGACTCCGGCGGCGACCTCCCTCAGCTCCATCACGACTCCTCGCTGCTGCGCACCATCAATCGGATGCGCCCCGGCTCGACGTCCAGCACACGCAGGCCCTCCGGGTGCTCGACCTGCTCGGCCGAGATCGTGAAGGTGCGACGCCCCAGCTGGACGAGGAGCGCGTCGACCCGCACCCGCACGTCGGAGAGATCGGCCAGGTAGAGCGTGCGGCGCGAGCCCTCCACCACCACCGTCACCTCGGCGGGCTCGATCCCCTCGACCGCCCAGCCCTCCGGCACGTTGTCCACGACCACCGCCGCGGGGTGGCGCACCTCGATGAGGCTGCCTCCAGCGACCAGCACCAGCCAGAGACCGACGGCACAGGCCGTCGCGACGATCGCCTCGGGCCAGCGCTCCAGAGCGGAGCGGAGCGCGCCCTGACGGGCGGGAGAGGTGTCGGCGACGAAGCGCCGGAGCTCGCCGGGGAGCGCGTCGGGACCGGAGAGCCGGTGGAGCGCGCCGTCCCGCGCCACCGACACCGTTCCGCGTTCCTCCGACACCACCACGGTGAGGGCGTCGCAGGCCTCAGCCAGGCCCAGCGCCGCCGCGTGCCGCGTGCCGGCGCCGCCCAGGGCATCCCGATCGTCCGACAGCGGCAGGTGCACGGCGAAGCGCTCGATGCGATCGCCGCGGATCAGCACCGCCCCGTCGTGTCCCGGCGAGCCGGGGTCGAAGAGCGAGAGCAGGATCGGCTCGGAGAGGCGGGCGTCCAGCATCACACCGCCCTCCAGGTGCCGCTCGATCGGCTCACGTCCGGGAACCACGAGGAGCGCGCCGCGCCGCCCGGCGGCCAGTCGGGTCACGCTACGCACCAGGATGTCGACCGCCGACGCCGGCGTGCCGGGGGCCCGGCGGCCCAGACCCCAGACCGCGATCCGCTCCACGAGCCGGCGCAGATCGTCCTGGAACACGACCACCAGCACGATGACGAAGACCGCGAAGAACGCCTGCAGGAGACTCGCCGTCAGCGCCAGCTCGAAGCGCTGGGCCGCCAGGTAGATGGCGCCGAGGACCGCGAATCCGAGCAGGGCCAGGGTGGCGCCCGAGCGGCGCAGACCGACGATCGCCACCCACAAGAGGAGGGAGACGAGACCGACGTCCACCGCGTCCAGGATGCGCAACTCGCCCAGGGCGCCCATTCGCGCGCAGGATAGGCGCTCGCCGTCTCCGACGCCGCCTCAACCCCCTTCTGCGAACAGCCGATCAGGGGCTCATGAGACCCGGCAGCGTGCTCTTGCTCCTGGCCTGGGCCCTCGCGGCCGGCGGCTGCTTTGCGATCGAGGAGATCGACAACGGCCAGGAGCTCATGGAGAAGCACTACCGCCACGGCGAAGCCGCGGACGAGACCGAGGTCGCCGACGAGGAAGACGAGGGAGGCGGCTTCACCGACCGGGCGCGGGGCTGGCTCTCCCGGTTCAAGACCCGCGAAGGCCCCGCCGAGCGGGAGCGCGGCCCCGGCGTCCACCCGGACAACGTCCTGGGCAAGTGCGACACCGGCGGGAGCCTCACCTTCACGCGCAAGTTCGACTGCCAGCGGATGAACGGCCGGTTCCGCCCCCTTCCGAACGCGGCCCGCCGCCAGTAGGCGGCTTCTGGCCGGTCTGGTACCCTTCCCGGGCGATGGAAGCCCGGTCTTCGCGGACCGGGGCGCGCCAGGGGGGCGGCCGTCGCCGGGCCAAGGTGAGCCCGGCGGACGTCGAGGCCGCCGCGCAGCGCCTCGGCATCGAGCAGCTCCATCCGGAGCAGGAACGTGTCATCGGCGACGTGCTCGCCGGGCGCGATGTCCTCATGGTGCTTCCCACCGGGTTCGGGAAGTCCGCCTGCTACCAGATCCCCTCCATGGTCCTGCCGGAGCCGGTGCTGGTCATCTCGCCCCTGCTGGCGCTGATGAAGGACCAGGAGGACAAGCTCCTGGCCCGGGAGATCCCGGTGGTGCGCGTGGACGGCACGGTGCGCGGCAAGAAGCGCGAGGCCGCCTTCGAGCGCATCGCCGCCGGCGGGCCCCTCCTGGTGATGACCACCCCCGAGACCGCCGACGCGCCGGATCTGGGTGAGGCCCTCGCCCAGTCCGGGATCTCGCTGGTGGCGGTGGACGAGGCGCACTGCATCTCCGAGTGGGGCCACGACTTCCGACCGGCGTACCGCCGCCTCGGCCCGCGCCTGAAGCAGCTCGGCGCGCCGCCGATCCTCGCGCTCACTGCCACCGCCACCCCTCACGTGCGCGAGAACATGATCGCCGCACTCGCCATGCGCGACCCCAGCGAGGTCGCCGAGTCGCCGCACCGCGACAACCTCGCCTTCGAGGTGATGTGGTGCGAGGGCGACGCGCGCCTGCGCGCTCTCGTACGTCTGGTGCGGCGCCTGCGGCGACCGGGGATCGTCTATTGCACCACCACCAAGGAGGTGGACGAGGTCTACACCATCCTGAGGCGGTTCAAGGTGCCCGCGACGCGCTACCACGGCAAGATGACCGCGGCGGATCGCGCCAAGGAGCAGAACAAGTTCATGAAGCGCGGGCGGCGCAGCGTAATGGTCGCCACCAACGCCTTCGGACTCGGGATCGACAAGCAGGACATCCGTTACGTCCTTCACGCCACGGCACCGGCCTCGCTGGAGCAGTACGTCCAGGAGGCGGGCCGCGGAGGGCGCGACGGACGCAAGTCGAACGCGATCCTGCTCTTCGACCCCGCCGACCGCGCGGTCCACGAGCTCCTGCTGGCGCGGAGCCGAATCCGCCCGGACCAGCTCTACCGACTCGGCAACGCGCTCGAGGCCTGGGCCGACGAAGGGCGCGCCCCCTCCCTCGAAGCCCTGGCCCTCTCGGCCGACATGGGGCCCCGCATCGCTTCCGCCCTGCTCGCCAAGCTCGAGGAGGCGGGGCTGGTGCGCAAGGAGGACGGCGAGATCGTCATCCTGCGCCCCGCGGAGACCATCGAGAAGGAGACCCGCGAGCTGGCGTCCCAGTTCGAGCGCCTCAAGCGCGAGGACTCCCGGCGGCTCGATGCGGTGAAGGCCTACGCGGACCAGCACCGCTGCCGCGCCCTCGACCTGCAGGCCTACTTCGGCGAGGAGGAAGGCGACCCCTGCGGGCTCTGCGACGTCTGCCTCGAGAAGGAGGAGCGGCCGGCGAGCTTCTTCCACCCGCTGGTGAACCCCAATCCGCCCAAGCGCAAGAAGGCGCGCGGCCGGGGACGCGGGCGCAGCACCAACCGCAAGAGCGGCCGCGGCGGGCGGCGCCGCAAGACCGGCTCCACGCAGGCCGCAGCGTCGGACGGGCCCGACTTCTCCAACGCGGAGCGCTTCTCCGACGACGGTCCGGTCGCGGCCGGGGACGACGGCGGCGATCGTCGCCGGCGCAGCCGACGGGGCCGGCGCGGCGGCCGCGGGCGACGCGGCGGCCGCAAGCGGACGTCCAGCAGCGACCCGACCGGCGCGCCGGACACCCCTCCGGCCGACTGAGTCCGGTCGATCCGCTGCCCGACTGGGTCCGGTCGATCCGCTGGCCGACTGGGTCGGGTCGATCCGCTGCCCGTTCAGTCGCGCTCCGCGACCGAACGGGAGGTGCGCGCGGCGTGCCCGTAGACCCCCTTCGCCATGAGCGAGCGCTCGTGCTTGCGGCGCCGCTCGTAGACGTCCGCTCGCACGGCGTGCACCGCGCGGTCGTCCGGCCGGGCCGCCGCCGCGAGCTCCACCAGGTGACACGCGAGGCGCAGCTCACCCGCCTCGGCCAGCTCCCCGGCGCGTGCCACCAGGGCACCCGCCCCACCCGCCAGCTCGCACAGCTCCCGGCCCAGCGCTGCCTCGGTCGCCGGCTTCAGGTGGGCCGGATTGCCGTCGTACCAGCCGCCGTAGAGCCTCCACACGTTGCGGATGACGAACTCGGGCTCGTCGTAGAGCGGACGCAGATACGGCTTCTCCAGGAGCGCGGGGTCGACCTGGACCTCGTGCAGGATCGCGTCGAGGGGAAGGCCCTGGTTCATCCCGTCGAGGGTCCGACCCACCACGTCCTCGAGAGCTCCGGCCACGTCGTCGAGCACCCGCCGGATGCGCGCTGCCCCCTCGATGGGAAGGCCGTGGGCCGGGATGAAGAGCTCGGCCCCGGTGCCCGCCATCTCGCGCAGCGCCGCGGCCCACTCGAGCGGGTAGCGCTGGACCTTCTGCGGATTCCCGGCGTTGGGGAAGTTCCAGATGAAGAAGTCGCCCGCGCAGATGGTGCGCCGCTCCGGGAGCCAGGCCCAGAGGTGGTCGTCGGTCTCCCCGAGCGCGTGACGCAGCTCGATCGCGACCCCGCCGACGTCGAGACGCATCCGGTCGCGAAAGGTGAGGCCGGGGCGGGGGGTCTCCGGGGGCAGGAAGGAGGCCGTTCCGCCGATCCCCTGGTTGATGGCTCCGCGGACCCCGCCGAACTGACGGGCGTTGATCGCTCGGTTGTAGCCGTCGGTCGCGACGTAGCGATCGAAGCGTCGCGCCACGTTCTCGTGCCCCACGACCCGCGGAGCGGGTCGCCCGCGCCCCTCTTCGTGGGCGAGGAACGCGCCGGCACCGCCCACGTGGTCCACGTGGCCATGGGTGTAGAGGAGGGTGTGGAAGCGCTCGTCGGACCAGCTTCGGATCGCCTCCAGCACGGCGCCGCCGCTCCAGGCTCCGCTGGTGTCGAAGCACACCAGACCGTCGTCGCTGGCGAAGGTGACGACGTGGGAGAAGGACTCGACGATCGCCACGCCCTCCCCCAGCTCGGACAGCTCCTGGGTGATCCGGTTGACGGGCTCGTGGGCCACGCCCTGGTCGATGATGCGGCTGGAGAGCGCGAGCAGGTCGGCCATGGGGTCCTCCGCGGGCCGACTCTAGCAGGACGGCGCCCGGCGCAGGCGCGATCCCGGACCGGTACAATCGCGAGCCGACCGAGGAGGTGATCCCATGAAGCGGGTTCTGGTGGTCGGCGGCGCGGCGATCCTGGTCGTCGCGGCCGCCTCGTTCTGGTTCCTTTCCTCGAGGCTCGACGGACTGGTCGCGTCCCTGATCGAGACGCACGGGAGCCGAGTCCTGGGGACCGCGGTCCGTGTCGGATCGGTGAGCATCTCCCTCGAGGAGGGACGCGGGACGATCCGCAGCCTGCGCGTGGCCAACCCGGAGGGATACGCGGACGGGAACGCGTTCGAGCTGGGCGAGATCACGCTCGGGATCGAGCTGGCGACGCTCGGCGCGACGCCCATCGTCGTGGACCAGCTGCGCGTCGCCGCTCCCACCGTGAACTTCGAGGTGAACGAGCTGGGCCGCTCCAACTTCGACGTGCTCAAGGGCAACGCGTCCGCGGCGTCGGCCGCACCGGCCGAGCCCGCACCCGAGGGTGCCGAGCCGACGCGCATCCGCGTCCGCCGCTTCGAGTTCGAGAAGGGGCACGTGAACGCGGACGTCTCGCGGGTGAGCAGCGAGGAGAAGCCCCTGGCGGTGGACATGCCCGCGGTGCGGCTGAACGACGTCGGCGGCGCCCGCGGCGGCACGCCGGGCGAGATCGGCAAGACCGTGATGGTGGCGTTCACCGGCGCCGTGGTGCGCGAGGTGGCGGCGGTGCAGGCCCAGCGGGAGGTCGAGAAGCGCGTCGGCGGCGAGGTGGGCAAGGAGGCCGGCCGGCTCCTGAAGAAGATCATGGACTGAGCCGCGTGATTCGGAGGGCGCCTTCTTCGCCGTCGAGGACGGCATCGCGACGGAGGCGCGCCGCCTAGCCCCCGGCCTTGACCTCGCGGACGACGTCGGACCAGAGATCCGGATCGGGCGCGAAGGGTGCGATGAAGCTCACCCGGTCCACGAGCCCGGCGCAGCGCGCGCGGATCTTCTCCGCTGCGTCGCGGCGCGAGCCCACCACCGCGATCCGCTCGAGCAGGTCGTCGTCGATGCGCCCGGCCATCTCGAGCCAGCGCCCTTCCTTGGACATCCGGTTCAGCTCGTCCTGCAGCTCGCCCCGCCCGATGCATTCGAGCACCGGCCGGTACGCGGGCGTCGATCCGTAGAAGGAGATCTGGGCGCGAGCGCCGTTCATCGCCGCTGCGAGGGACTCGTCGTCCTCGCCCAGCGCCAGGATGAGCTGGGCGCCGATCTCGAAGTCCTCGCGTCGGCGACCGGAGCGCGCCCTGCCCCGCTCCAACGCCGGAAGCGTCTCCTCGCGCAGGAACTCGGCGGTGTGGAACGGGTGCACCAGGAACCCGTCGGCCACCTCCCCCACCACCTCCGTCATCCTGGGCCCGACCCCCGCGCAGAAGATCCTCGGCAGACCGAAGGGATTGGGCCCGGGATTGAAGACGGGCGTCATCAGGGTGTGGGTGTAGAACTCGCCCC
>JANQFA010000115.1 GCA_028278065.1 Myxococcota bacterium | reverse complement strand
CGAATCACCGGCGCGCCAAGCTCGTCGCGCTCACGCCCAGGGGGCGTTCGATCCTCGACGAGATCAACGAGCGTCAGGAGATCTGGGTGAATGCGCTCGCCGAGGGACTGCCGGTCGAAGGCCTGGGGCGGATGGTGTCGCTCGCGCGACTCGTCCAGGAGCGTCTGGACGACCGGCGAGGAGGTACGTCGGGCGGGCCGCGCTCCGTACCCCGTTCGAGGTCGCGCAAGGCCGCGAGGGCGAAGCGCTGATGGAACGGGAGGCCGCGGCAGGGCACCCGGGCAGGCGCCGGCTCCGGCGCCCGGAGCTCGAGAGTCGACCATGACCTACACACTTCTGAAGCTGACCCACGTGATCGGGGCCGTGCTCATGGGGGCCGGCCTCATCGGCGTCTGGATCGCCGATCTCCGGGGACGACAGGTCGAGGATCTCCCGCGCTTCTCGGAGGCCGTGCGGAGCATCCGGGTGTTCTACGACGGGCTCGTCTTCCCCGGGGCGCTCCTGCTCCTCGTCTCCGGCACCTGGATGGTCGTGACCACCTACGGCGGCTGGAGCTGGCAGTTCCTGAAGATCCCCTGGCTGGCCGGGATGGCGATTCTCTTCGCGTTCGAGTTCATCGAGGGAAACAGCGTCACCCGTCTCTACTTCCTCCGCCTGGGGCGGCTGACGCGGGAGGCGCTTCGCAGGGGGCACTTCACGCCGGAGCTGAAGCGGGCCCGGGAGTCCACCACGACGAACTTCACGCACTTCCTGGACATCCCGCTCTATCTCACGATCGTGGCTCTCGGAACGACGAAGCCCGGGACCTGGACGCTGTTCTTCGCGTCGAGTGCCATCTCGGTCGCGATCGCCATCGCACTCACGCTGGTCGTCCCCCGCCTCTTCCGCTGGTCGCCGATGCTCGAATCCCCCGCGAGGCCCTCGCACGAAGGGAGCGCGGCCTGAAGGCGCCGGCTGCAGGGTGGCGGCAAGCCGGTCGGCGCCGGAAGCGGGGTCGCCACACGGCGAGGGCGATGTTCAGGACGCTCAAGAAGAGCATCATGTAGATGCCACCCTGCTCGTGCCGCAGCACCTCGGCCAGCTCCGGCTCCAGCGAGGCCTCGCCAGCGGCCAGCCGGGCCGAGAGCGCGGTCGCCTTCTGCGCCGGCCCGTTCACGGCGACCAGGGTGGCCTCGAGGACGAGGATCGTCGTCGCCAGCTTGATCCAGGCCCACCCTGCGTTGTGGAACGGCGGGTGGAAGCCCAGGGCCAGAAGGCCCGTGAACAGCACCAGGCCCAGTGACGGCACCAGGATCCAGTCCGAGATCACCTGGATCTGCTCGCGCATCAGGGCGAACTCGGGTGGAGAGAGCCCCTCCGCCCGCTGCGCCAGCAGCAGCTGCGCCAGCAGCGCCCCCATGATGCCGACCGAGCCCACCTCGTGGGCGAACTTCAGGAAGAGCTTGCGGTGGCGGGCGAAGGTCGGCACGACCCCAGGATAGCTGCGGGACCCGACGGCTACCGCGCGGGGTCAGACCGCTACGGAGTGCCTCGCGCGGGCGCGGCTCAGGTAGGTGTCGAAGGCCGCCGCCGCCACGCGCACGAGCGGGCGACCGCGCTCGGACAGGCGCAAGCGGCCGTCTTCCAGGGTGAGCAGCCCGTCCGCCTGCAGCGCCTCCAGCTCGGGGAGCGCGTCGGCGCACCAGCCGGGCTCGCGTCCGTGCCGGCGTCCGGCCTCGTCCAGGTCGACGGCGCCGTCGCACATGATGCGCTCGATCACGTGACCGCGCAGCGCGTCGTCGGCCGTCAGCGCGTGGCCCTTGGCCACGGGGAGCCGTCCCTGAGCGACCTCACGCGTCCAGGTGGCGACGCTCGGCTCGTTCTGCACGTAGCCGAAGGGCGTGCGGCCGATCGCAGTCGCGCCGAAGCCGAGGAGCGTTGCGGCGCCGTCGGTCGTGTAGCCTTGGAAGTTGCGGTGGAGCCGGCCCTCGCGGGCCGCCACGGCGAGGGGATCCTCGGGGCGTGCGAAATGGTCGAGGCCCACGGGCTCGTAGCCCGCCTCCACGAGGAAGGCCTCGGCGCTCGCGGCCTGGGCGGCCCGCGCCTCGGGGCCCGGGAGCGCGTCCTCGGGGATCCGCTCCTGCCGTTTGGCCACCCAGGGCACGTGGGCGTAGCCGAACAGCGCCACCCGGTCGGGCCGGCTCTCCAGGCAGGTCTGCAGGGTGCGCGTCAGCGTGTCCACCGTCTGGTGCGGCAGTCCGTAGATCAGATCGACGTTGATGCCGCGCACCCCAGCGGCGCGGAGGCGGTCGATCACGCGCGCCACCAGCTCGGGCGGCTGGATGCGGTTGATCGCCCGCTGCACCGTCGGGTCGAACTCCTGCACGCCGAAGCTCGCCCGCGTGAATCCCAGCGCGCCGATGCGCTCCACCATGGCGTCGGAGAGAGTGCGTGGGTCGCTCTCGATGGCCAGCTCCGCATCCGGCGCAAAGCGGAAGCGCTCGCGGAGATCCGTCATCACGCGCTCGAGGTCGTCGGGCTCGAGGACCGTGGGCGTGCCCCCGCCCCAGTGCAGGTGCGAGACCTCGAGCCTGCCGGGGAGGGCGTCGGCCGCCAGGTCGATCTCGCGCAGCAGGGTCTCGACGTAGGCGGAGACCGGCTCGTAGCGGGCCACCAGCCGCATGTTGCAGCCGCAGTACCAGCAGACCTGGCGGCAGAAGGGCAGGTGCAGGTAGAGCGAGACCGGCCGGTCGCGATCCACTCGGCCCAGCCACTCGCGGTAGGTCGCGGACGGAAAGCCGCTCGTGAAATGGGGTGCCGTGGGGTAGCTGGTATAGCGCGGCACCGCGGCCGTGGCGTACTTCTGGATCGCGGGATCGAGGCTCACGGCTTCCCCTTCCCGGGCGGGCCGCATGCCACCTCGAAGCGGCAGGCCGAGGCTCCATCGAGCTGGCAGGCCGGATGGGTCACGCGCGTCCGCGGCGTCACGAGGCTGGCGAACAGTCCCGCGAAGACGGCCACGTGCCAGGCGCAGCCGGGCATCGGGATGGGGTTGCGGGCGATCTCGATCACGTGCGGTCGGCCGGGGCGGGCCGAGAAGGAGCCGGAGCCGGCGAAGGTCCAGGCGTTGGCCGCGATGGCGCGCAGCAGCAGGCGGGCCGACGCCCAGACCGGCAGCAGCGTCAGGAAGCGGCGCACGGGTCCCGGGATGCGGTGGGCCAGCAGGTACTCCGCGGTCCGCGCTCCCGCGTCGCGCGCCACCGCGTCGGCCTCGGCCTGCGGAAGCTCGGCGTGCAGGGCGCGGAACAGGGAGGCGACCACCTGCTCGCTCACCATGTCCTCGGGCGGGTCGTCCAGCATCGCGGTCGCCCCGGCGCGCGCGTACACGGCCGAGGCCACCTCGGGGCCGTGGCTCGCGCGGAGTGCGTGCCCGAGCTGGATGACCGCGTTGGGTCCCACCCGGCCCGCCGCGCCGGGGTCGGCCGCGGACCGGACCGGCCGGCGGGACGCCCCCTGCGGCAGGGCCGCTTCGCTCATGCCCCCGGCCCGGCCACCTGGCGCGTCCCCTCCGGGCTCTCGAGGGGAAGCACCGCGTCCGGCAGCTGCTCGTCGCCTCCGCCGCACGCCCGCACCTCCGAGCTCGCCGCGCGTGCCTGTGCCTTGCGGTCCGCCACGGCCTCCCAGTCGTCGAGCTGGGCCGGCGCCATGCGACGCGACTCGTCGAACTGGAAGTCCACACCCTTCTTCGACTGCGGGCCCCAGTAGTTCACCTTGCCCAGGTCGTAGAAGGTGCGCTGGAAGCCCGCCTTCGCGAATGCCTTCAGGCAGCCCAGCAGGTAGCGGCGGCGGAAGCCGGTCCCGCGCCAGGGGTAGTGGAAGAGCGCCTTGCGGATGTAGAAGCGTCGATAGTTGTGCATCACCCGATCGAGCAGCTCCGCACGATCCATCGCTTCCGGCTTCATGATCGGCGTCACGAAGTTGTACTTCGAGAAGTCGAACACCTCCACCTTGTCCCCCAGCTCCTGGAACAGCTGCGAGAAGGGCCAGGGCGTGTACATGGCCCAGTTTGCCAGGTCCGGGTCCCACGCCTTGGCCATCTGGTAGGTCTCTTCCAGCGTCTCGCGGGTCTCGTTCTCGAGCCCGACGATGAACTGCGCCTCGATGAAGATGTCGGCGTTGCGGAGCAGCTCGATGGCCCGCCGGTTGTCCTCGATCCGGGTCTCCTTGTTGAAGCGGTTCAGCCGCAGCTGCGCCGCCGCCTCGGTGCCCAGGCTCACGTGCACGAGTCCGGCGCGGCGGTAGAGCGGCAGCAGCTCCTCGTCGCGCAGGATGTCGGTGACCCGGGTGTTGATGCCCCACTTCACCTTGTCGGGAAGCCCGCGGGCGATGAGCTCCTCGCAGAAGGCCACGAACTTCTTGCGATGGATCGTGGGCTCCTCGTCGGCGAGGATGAAGAAGCCCACGTCGTGCTCGTTCACCAGCGTTTCGATCTCGTCCACCACCTTCTTCGGGTCTCGCACGCGGTAGTCGCGCCAGAACTTCCACTGCGAGCAGAACGAGCAGGTGAAGGGGCAGCCGCGCGCCATGTTCGGGATCGCCACCCGTACACCGAGCGGTACGTAGGTGTACTTGGGCCACTCGAGCAGGGACCAGTCGGGCTGGATCGCGTCCAGGTTCTTGACCGTGGGGGCGGCCTTCGTCGCGACGATCTCGTCGCCGTCCAGGTAGGCGATCCCGTCGATGATCTTGCGATCGGCGGGCCAGCGACCCTCGTCGACCGCGCGCACGACCTCCGAGAAGATCTCCTCGCCCTCGCCTCGCACGATGACGTCGACCCAGGGCGCCTCCGAGAGCACCTGCTTGAACATGAACGTCGCGTGCACGCCCCCCAGGACGCGCACCGCCCCCGGGCACACCTCCCGCGCGATCTCGAGCACGCGCTCCGCAGCGTAGATGGACGGCGTGATCGCCGTACACCCGACCACGTCGGGCGCGAGCTCGCTCAGGCGCTGGGCGATGGCCTCGTCGTCGAGGTGGTTCGTCATCGCGTCCAAGAAGTGGACGTCGTCGTAGCCCGCTGCGCGCAGGGCGCCGCCCAGGTAGGCGACCCAGGCCGGCGGCCAGCTCCCGGCGATCTCCGCGCCGCCCGAGTGGTAGTTGGGGTGAACGAGGACGATTCGCATCGCAGCCCTTCCTGTTCTGGTGTCCAGGGAAGTTTACAGGAGCAGTGTCCAACAGCCTTGACAATCGGTCAAGGGCCTTCGATCCCGGTTCTTTGCGTGGGTCGACAGGTTCGAGTCCCCGAGGGGAAGCCGTCTCCGGGTGAACGCGTCGACCGGCATCCCCCTCAGACGTCCGCCGCCTCGCCGATCGAGTCGAGGAAGGTCTGGTAGGCGCGAGCGAAGGCCTCGGGCTTCTCGAAGTGGGGCAGGGCGCCCGTCTGGAAGGGCTCGACCGTCCAGCGGGGGGCGTTCCGCGCCCAGTCGGCGCCGCGGAAGTCCGCGAAATCGCCGCGCGTTCCGTGGGCGAGCCACACGGGGACCCGCAGCGCCTCGTAGAGGGTGCGGACGTCCGTGCTGAAGAGCCTTCCGGAGACGAACGCGTAGGGCGCATGCTCGGCGCCCGGCTGCCGGCTGGTCAGCGTGTCGTACTCGGCGAGTCCGGGATCGATGTCGTCGGAGCCCCAGGTGCGGCGCAGGAAGTAGCGGATCGTCGCAGGCCGCGTGAGCAGCCGATAGGGGACAGCGCGCCACGCTGGCACCGTGAGCAGGGCGTGGAGGAGCGGAACTTCGCGGGTGCCGCCCGCGGGCCGGCGCAGCGCGTCGGATCCGCGTTGGAAGCCCGTCGGGGTGACGAGCGCGAGGCTGCGGAAGGCGCTGGGGTCCTCGACGGCGGCGCGGGCCAGGAACTCGGAGCTCAGCGACAGGGCCAGGGCGTCGAGCGGTTCGGCTTGCGTCTCCGCGCGGATCCGCTCGACCACGTCGTGCACCGACTGCACGAAGAGGCGCACGCTGTAGGCGCGGCGCGAGCGGTCCGAGTGGCCGAAGCCGGGGAGGTCCGGTGCGTAGACCCGCCGCGACGCGCTGAAATGCTCGAAGATCGGCCGCACCTCGTAGGCCGAGCCGGCCGCGTTGATGCTGTGCAGCAGGAGGAGCGGCGGGCCCTCGCCAGCGGCGTAGCAGCAGAGACGCCCCGCCCGGCCGTCGAGCGTCAGGCGCTCGCCGGGGACGGCGTCCGGAAGGAGCGGGTACCCGTCAGCCGGCACGAGGCGGGGAGGGGGGGCTGTCCGCGTGTCGCTCGCGGCCGTCCCACAGGGCGGCCACGAAGAGCACAGCGAGAGCGGCGTGGAAGGCGAGCGCCGCCGCGAGGGGCTGGTCGAGTCGCCAGAGGAGCGCCCAGCCCACGGCCAGGGTCCAGGCTCCGCCCAGGTAGCTTGCGGCGAGCCCAGGCGAGGTCGGATGGCCGAAGCGCCAGGAGAGCAGGCCGAACGCCGCCAGGACGATCGCGGCCTTCAGGAGCGCCATCGCGCGCAGCAGATCCACGAGTTCCGCCTCCATGGACGGCGCCGTGTGCTCGCCCAGCGAGACGGTCAGCGCCGCAGCGGCGCAGGCCGTCCACAAGGCGCCGCGCAGGAGGGTGGGGGTCGCGACCCCGCCGCGTCGCGCGGCCTCCGCGGCGCGGGCGTTCTCCGGGCGTGCGGAGTGGGTCGATGCAAGGCCCATGGCTCTCCCTGGGTGACTTCGAAGGGACACCCGGGCCCCGGAGCAGCCCGGCTCGCGGAGCGCAAGAGAGATGCACTCCGACGAGGGCAAGGATGCCCGACAGCCCCGACGTCGTCGACTGCCCCGGGGCCTCGCACCGCAGCCGTCCCGCCGCGTGGCGGGAGCGATGGCCGGCCCGGTCCCGATGCGACCCGCAGCAGCCGCAGGCTCAGGCGGCGCGTCTCCGGCGGCGCGCCGCCGCCGCCGCCGCTGCACGGATGCGCAGCCGGCGGAAGATCGAGAGGCGGTCGACGAAGAGCGTGCCTTCGAGGTGGTCCATCTCGTGCTGGAGGCAGACGGCCTCCATCGCGCTGAGATCGCGCTCGAACGCGGCGCCGTCGAGGTCGTGCGCCCGTACCCGCAGCTCCGTGGCGCGCACGACCGTGCCCACGACGCCGGGCAGCGAGGCGCAGCTCTCCTCCACGAGGCCGGGTCGGGTGCTCGAGAGGATCTCCGGGTTGACGTACACCTGGGGCGCCGTGCCGTCGACCGAGAGGTCCATCACCAGTACCTGGCTCCGCACGTCCACCTGGGGCGCCGAGAGCCCGATTGCCTTGGCGGCGTACATCGTGTCGAACAGGTCGCCGGCCAGGCGCGACAGCTCGTCGTCGAAGGTGTCGACAGGCTCGGCCGGCAGGCGGAGCCGTGAGTCCGGGTACTCGAGGATTTCGCGTCGTGCCATGGGTCCTCCTAGCGTGCGGCCAGACCGCCCTCGGCGCGGGCGGCGGCGGGGGGGCGCTGCGACAGCCGCCGCACGAGCGGCAGGGTGGCCGCGATCGTCACCAGCAGCAGGACGATCTCCAGGCTGTACACCGCGACGTAGCCGCTGGCGTTGCCCCACGCGCTCCCGGTCGCTCCGAGCGCGATGTTGACCAGATCGCGGATCGTGCCGCTGAGTCCCATGCCGAGACCCGCCGCCGTGGCCTGCACCGCACCCCAGGCGCCCAGCGCCAGCCCCGCCTGCTCCTTGCTGGCGTGGTTCATCGTCGCGGTCAGCGTGCCGTGTCCGAAGACGGCCCCCCCGAACCCGATCAGGAAGTTCCCCGCCAGGAAGAGGGCCGTCTGACCCGACGGCGCGGCCAGGATGACGAGGGCGAAGGCCGGCAGGCCCACGAGCGCCCCCGTCCGGGTCATGCGATAGGCGTCCCCGCCGTTGCCGAGCACGTGGGAGGCGAACCAGAACCCGAGCAGGCCGCCGAGGGCCAGCAGGGCGGTGAGCTTGGTGGTGGCGGCGACCGTCAGCGCGAGCACCTGGCCGCCGAAGGGCTCGAGCAGCACATCGGCCATGCCGAACGCCATCGTGCCGAGACCGACGATGACCAGGCGGCGTACCGCCTGCTCGCCGGCGCAGAAGCTCGCCCACGACTCGCGGAAGCTGGGATCGGGGGCTGGCGATGCCGCTCCGCGCAGGGGGCGCCGGGTCTCCTGCTTCCACAGGGCGATGCCGTTGAGCGCGATCGCGGTCACCGCCGCGGCCTGGATGACCTGCACGAGCCTGCCCGGCGAGAAGTCCGCCAGGGCGACGCCGAAGGCCAGCGCCGAGCCCATCATGCCGAGCAGCAGGGTCACGTACATCAGGCCCACGACCCGAGGGTGTGACTCCGGGGGCGTGAGGTCCGTGGCCAGCGCCAGCCCGGCAGTCTGCACGGTGTGGGACCCGGCGCCGACCAGCAGGAAGGCGAGTGCGGCCGAGAGCTGACCGATCCATGCCGGCGCCTCGGCGGCCTGCCCCTTTCCGGCGAGCACGAGCAGCGCGAACGGCATGATGGCGAATCCGCCGAACTGCATCAGCGTCCCGCGCCAGATGAAGGGCACTCTCCGCCAGCCCAGCTCACAGCGGTGGGTGTCGGATCGGTGGCCGATCAGCGCGCGGAAGGGAGCGAACAGGAGCGGCAGCGCGATCATCAGGCCCACCAGGCTCGCCGGAACGCCCAGCTCGACGATCATCACCCGGTTCAGCGTCCCGACCAGCAGGACCAGGGTCATGCCGACCGAGATCTGGAAGAGCGAGAGCCGCAGCAGGCGGCCCAGGGGCAGGTCCGGCGTGGCCACATCGGCGAACGGCAGGAAGCGTGGGCCCAGGGAGGCCCACGCGGCAACCAGCCTGTACCGAAGGTGCCTCATGCCGGTCTCTACCCGCCCCGGTCGGGCCTCAGCGGTTCTTGTTGCCGGGCCGCCTGGACAGGGTTCGCAGGCCGAGCAGGGACGACATCGGCGCCGGGTTTCGCGACAGCAGCGGCATGCCGAAGCTCCGCTTCCAGCCGCGCTTCGGTGCCGAGAGCGTCTTCATCCGGAGCATCGACGACAGCGGTGCTGCGTTCTTCGAGAGAAGCGGCATCCCCATGCTCGAACGCCACTGCCGCTTCGGAGCGGAGACCGTCTTCATGCCGACCATGGAGGACAGCGGCGCCGCCCGGTTGCTCAGCACCGGAAGTCCGAAGGTCTGCGACAGCGGGTGCGCGGACTCGCTGAGCTCGCTCGAGGGCTGGGAGTCCGAGAGGGTCGGGAGGCCCAGGAAGTCCGAGAACGGCGCCGGGTTCCGCGTCGAAGGATCGGGCAGCGTGGCCGTCTCGACGGCGTCGCAGCCGTCCAGCAGGTCCATCGCCGTCTGGCCCGCACCGAACGGTGCGACCACCGACACGATCACGCGACCGCGCTGCAGGGCGTCGGTGCAGACGCGGGCGTAGCTGCCCGGCAGCTGCTCCTTCTCGATCGCGGAGCGGACGGCCCGTGCCTCGCCGCCCGGGAAGCTCGGAGAGATGAGGAAGACGTTGTCCTCTTCGAAGCCCTCATCGGTCAACAGGCGGACCGCGTCGCGGGCCGCTTCTTCGGATTCGTAGATGCGTACGATCGGTTCCATCACAGATCCTCGGCGGCGTGTTCCCGGTTGTCTCGCCCGGTCACGCCGATGCGGGTCGGGCGCGTGCGCCCGACCCGCCGGAGTGGCACCCCACGGACGTGGAGCAGGTTCTAACCACCTTGGAAGAAGGCGGCCATCCACGTCGTGTTCGACAGGACCATGTAGTGAACGATCAGCGAGATCGCGGCCACACTTCCCAGGAAGAGCGGCAGGCCCACCGTCGGGTTCACCACACACCAGATTCTTCCTTGATTCATGGTGTGCTCCTCAGCCCAGCCACGGCGTATAGATATACGCCAGGAAGTGGGCGAATAGGGCGATCACGAAGAAGACGCGCGCGCCGTCGATGACGTGCTTGTGCAGCTCCTCGGACTCCCTGATGGTCAAGCCAGTCGGCCACACGCGGTCCGGATCGTCCAGATCCGTCGTGCGGTTCTCATCGACCATGTCCTTGTACTCCGTAACGGACCTCGCGAGTCCCGGCGATCGATCCGCCGGCGTCCCGCTGCTCCGCTGGCCGGTTCTCCACCTCGCCCGAGAGACCTTCTCCGGGCCCTTACACGGGTTCTACCGCCCCCCGTCAGGGCTGTCAAGCGCTTTTGGCAGTGCCGGGTGTCAAGCAAAGCGGACACTCGGCGGAATGCTCGGCATTTCAGGAGGTTGCGAGTGGCAGGGTGCCCGAGCACAGCCCAGGCGCCGGGCCCGGTGTCGGGTCCGTCCAGGGTCGCCGGGTGCCGGGGGGATCGGGTCCGTCCAGGGGTGGTCGGGTGCCGGGGGATCGCCTGCTCCCGCGTGGCCCGGGCGCGGCGAGGCCGGTCAGCGCCCGCCGCCGGGACCCGGGGTGCGGCGACCGCCGTCCGGCGCAGCCGGTGGGCGCCTGGACCCGGCGCGGGAAGCTCGGGCCATGCTCCACCCGCTTCGTCCGGGTGCGGATCGAGATCGGAGGCGCCTCGTGAGGTCCGCCTTCGTCCCGCGGTGCCCGGGTGCGCCGTCCCGAATCACGGGATCGGCCCGTGTGCGCCGTCCCGAATCACGGGATCGGCCCGTGTGCGCCGTCCC
>JANQFA010000088.1 GCA_028278065.1 Myxococcota bacterium | reverse complement strand
TGCGACGCGGCGCGCCCTCGGGCCCGGGGAGGTCTCCCGCACAGACCGGTCCGCGCGCCTTCACCTCGCGCAGCATGCGCTCCAGGTAGTCCGGATCGCCGCGCAGGCGCCGGCCCAGGGGGCGCGAGCGCTCCGCCGCCGCCTCGCGCCGGTAGGCCAGCAGAGGCCACTGCTCGACGGGTACGATCGAAGCCACGTGCGCCCACTGCTCGGTGAACTCGCGGCGCCGGTGGACCAGGTCGTCGAGGATCGCGCGCCGGTAGGGGCCGAGGCGCGAGTAGAGCACCTGGTAGTGGGACGGCACCACCACGTTGACGTAGTCGATCTGCAGGAGCCCGAGACGTCGGATCGTGCCGCGCACGTGGCGCACGTCGACGCGGCCGGCGGGGCGCGGCCGGTCGAAGCCCTGGGCCGCCAGCGCAACGCGCCGAGCCTCGGGCAGCGAGAGCGTGCCGGCAGCCATCGCGCCGCCCCTACTGCTTCGCGGCCTTCTTCTTCTCGTAGAGCGCGCGACGCAGGTTCGGACTGGTGACGCCCTCCGGGATGTCCTCGAGGGGCTTCGCGATCTGATCGGGCATCACGGCCACGCGCTCGGCGTGGGGACGCAGCTTCTCGAGATCGAACTTGTAGAGGCGCGCGGCGTTCCCGCCGAGCATCATGCGCACCTCCTCCTCAGGCAGCTCGGAGCAGGCCAGCTGCATCGCCTCGCGGCTGTACGGGAAGCAGCCCTCGTAGTGGGGATAGTCGCTGCCCCACAGGATGCGCTCCACGCCCACCTCGTAACGCCCGTCGATCTCGCGCTTGCCGGGGAAGCTCGCTCCGTAGTAGCAGTTGCGCTTCGCGTAGAAGCTGGGCGGCTCCTTGATCGTCTCGGACTTCGAGTAGTCCATCTCGCCCATGAAGCCTGCCTTGATCCCCATGTGGATGCGATCCATGTGGGCCAGCAGCTCGGGAACCCAGGCACAGCCGGATTCGGTGAGGATGAACTGGAGCTTCGGGAAGCGCTCGAAGGCGCCTCCCCAGATCAGCTCCTTGAAGGCCCGCTGGGCGAAGAAGCCCACCTCACCGATCCACATGGGATCGGCCGCCGCGTACGGCCCGTAGTCGGGCGTCCCCGCGCCCGCGTGGGTGTTCATCACCAGGTCGCAGTCCTGGATCACCGCCCAGAGCCGGTCGTACCCCGGGGCGTAGAGCGGCTCGATGTGCTTCATGTCGTCGGGCGGGATCGGGAGCAGCACGCCGCCACGCAGCCCCGCCTCGGCGATCCACATGACGTCCTCGATCGCGTCGTCGATGTCGTTCAGGTGGATGAGCCCGATCCCCGCACGCCGCTCCGGGGCATCGTCGCACCAGTCCTTGAGCCAGCGGTTGTGGGCCTGGATGCCGGCGCGCCAGAGCGGGTACTGCTCGGGCGTCGGGGGACGCTCCACGTGGAAGGCCCTGGGGTAGAAGGGAGGCACCGTGTTCGGGAAGACCACCTCACCCACGATGCCGTCGGCCTCGAGGTCCGCGAAGCGCTCCTCGTTGTCCCAGTTCTTGGTCTTCTTGCCGCCGATGTGCTTCTTCGAGGGATTCGCGTAGGTGCCGCGCCAGGCGTCGAACTCGTCGCGCAGTCCCGGATCGAGATAGTCCCGGTAGCCTTCGACGGACGCGCCCGCGTGGGTGTCCGCGGTGATGACGACGTACGGCTCGTTGCTGTAGCTCTCGGCGCTCATGAGTCCTCCGTTCCGCCAGCTCCGATTCTAGCGCCGTGCGACGCCGGCATCCGGGGCCTGCCAGACCGTCTCTCCGCCGACGATCGTCTCCAGCACGCGGATCTCGTCGATTCCGGCCGGGTCGTCCAGGGGCGAGCGGTCCAGGATCACCATGTCGGCGAGCTTGCCGGGGGAAAGGGACCCCTTGTGCTCCTCCTCGAAGTGCTGATGGGCCGCGTCGATGGTGACCGCGCGCAGCGCCGACATCACGTCGATCCGCTCGGCGGGCCCGATGGGGATGCCGCCCGTCGAGATGCGATTCACCGCGGACCAGACCAGGCGCAGCGGCTCCATCGGAACGACCGGCGCGTCGCAGTGGATGGTGAAGCGGATCCCGCGCGCCTGCGCACTGGCGGCGGGACTCATGCGCGAAGCGCGCTCGGGTCCCATGAAGATGTCGCGATGCCGGTCTCCCCAGTAGAAGGTGTGCAGGCTGAAGAAGCTGGGGATGATGCGCAGGCCGAGCATCCGATCGAGCTGATCCGGACGCGTCATCTGGGCGTGGATCACGACGGTGCGCGGGTCCTCGCGGGGGTGGGCTCTCTGCGCGGCCTCCACCGCGTCCAGGATGTCCTCGATCGAGGCGTCGCCGTTGCCGTGGATCGCCACCTGGCGGCCGGCGGCGTACTCGCGTGCGACCTTCCGGAAGAGGTCCTCACGCGGGATGCGCGGGTAGCCGCGATAGCCGGGATCGTCGCCCGGCGGGACATGGTAGGGGTGCGCCAGGTAGCCCGTGTAGCCCTGGATGGATCCGTCGGCGATCAGCTTGGTGGCACCCAGGCCGACGCGCAGGCGATCCGCGCTCGAGAACTCGAGCTCCCCCGCGTCGAGCTTCTGGCGGGTGGCGTCCTCGGGCCAGATCACGAGTCGCAGGGGCAGGAGCCCCAGCCGGGCCAGCAGCGGGAAGAGACGCAGCTCCGTGGGCCCGGCGGCACCCGCCTGGGCCGTGGTCACGCCCTGAGCGAGGTAGAGCTCGTTCGCCCGTCGGAGCATGCGCCAGCCGTCGAGGAGGCCCGGGTTCTGCAGCTCGTGCTGGAGCGCCTCGACCGGCGTCTCCTCGAGGACGCCGTTGGGGTCCCCGTTCGCGTCGCGCTGGATCACACCGCCCACCGGATCGCGGGTGTCCCGGGTGAAGCCGAGCCTGGCGAGGCCGGGCGTGTTCACCACCGCCAGGTGTCCGGAGATGTGGAGGGCGCCCACCGGGCGGGTATTCGAGACACGATCCAGGTCGTGGCGCGTGGGATGTCGCCTCTCGGCGAGCAGGGTGTCGTCGTAGCCCCATCCGATCACCCAGTCGTCTCCGCCCTGCACGTCCGCACGCGCGCGCAGCGCCTCCACCACGTCGTCCAGGTCGCGGATGTCGGCGATGGGGGGCGGACTGAGCACGGCCGCCAGGGCCTCGAGACCGGCGCCCGGGAAGTGGCCGTGCGCGTCGATGAAGCCCGGAAGCAGCGCGCGACCGCCCAGGTCGACGACGCGCGCGCCCGCCTGCTCCGCCCAGGGCCGCAGGGCGGACTCCTCGCCGACCGCCAGGATGCGCTGGCCTTCGACGCCCAGCGCCTCGACCACTCGTCCCTGCGCGTCCATCGTCAGGATCGGCCCGCCCACGTAGAGGGTCGGGCGCGGCGCACAGGCGCGCATCGGGAAGCCCCCCACCACCACGGCGACCGCCAGGGTGGCGAGGAGGGCTGCGAGGGTCCTTCCGCGCGACATGGGCCGGGAGCATCCTACACGCTGGCCTGGGCCGGCTCTACCATCTCCTCGCGCCGGGCACGGCGAACCTCCGGGAGCTCGACGCCGCCATGTGTTCGGACGGTTTGGCCGTATAGTGGTCTCCGGCGCCCGTGCCGGAACGACCCACGAGAAGGAGGAGCCGAATGAGGAAGCGAGCGCGACAGGCCCATCCGTTCGCCGCGACGACGCTGGCGACGCTACTGCTCCTCCTGCCCGGGGCGCCCGCGAGCGCGCTCTGCGATCCCATTGCGGGCGAGGCCTCGCAGTTCCTGGGCTTCTCGGTCGGCCAATGCACGGCGGCGGAGTCCAGGAAGTACTGCAAAGTCTGGCTCAAGCAGTGCAAGAAGCGGGTGGCCACGGCGAACAAGTGCCTCAACGCCAGGATCAAGAGCGAGCTCACCCTGCTCAAGGCGGAATGCAAGCTGGACTTCTTCGACACCAAGCCCTGCATCCAGGGGCGGGTGAGCAACGCCCAGCAGGAGAAGGACAACGTCAAGGAGCAGCGCGACATCGAGCTGGCGGCGTGCGCCACCCTGGAGGCGGACTGCGTAGCGAAGTGCGTGTTGCCCTAGGATCCGCCCGATGAGAGTGGCCTTCGTCTCCGGCAACCGGGAGCAGCTTCCCGACGCGGTGATTCCGCTCGGCCTGCTCTACGTCATGGCCAGCACGCCGGATCGCCACGAGAAGGTCCTGATCGACCTCTGCTTCGAGCCGGAGCCCGAGGCCGCGCTGGCCCGCGCCCTGGCCGACTTCGCCCCCGATGTGGTCGCACTCGGCATGCGCAACATCCAGCGCGCCGACTACACGGGGCGCGGAGACACCCTCCTCTGGTACGCGGATCTCATTGCGACGATCCGCGCGGTCACGCCGGCTCCCGTCGTGCTGGGCGGCTCCGGGTTCAGCGTCATGCCGCGCCGGCTGATGGACCGGCTGCGGCCCGACTACGGGATCCCGGGCGAGGGCGAGGAGGCCTTCCCCGCCCTTCTCGCGGCGCTCGAGGTCGGCTCGAACGGACAAGCGATCGCGGGCGTGCTCCGCGCCGACGCCAGACCGCCTGGAGGCGTGGG
>JANQFA010000078.1 GCA_028278065.1 Myxococcota bacterium | reverse complement strand
GGCAGCTCGTGGTGGCGACGGGCAGCCTCTACCAGTGGGTGGCGCTCGGGATCGGACTCTACGCGGCCGTGTCCTGGGCCCAGTCCCTGCGCCTGCGCGACGGGGCTACCTACACACTGGTGTTCCGCACTCCCGCGATGCGCTGGTCGGCCCTGGGCTTCGCCTTCCTGGCCTTCACCGGCTACGGCATCGGCTTCTGGACCGCGCCCTTCGTGCAGCGGATCCACGGGGTCTCGGCCGCCGAGACGGGCCTGATCCTCGGCGGCACCGCGGCGGCCGCCGGCTGGCTGGGGGTGACGCTGGGCGGAGTCCTCGCAGACGCCATGCGCCGCCGACATCCCGCCGGCCGCCTGCGCCTCGGCATGCTGGTGGCGGCGCTGCCCGTACCGATCGGGCTCTGGTTCCTCACCACCGAGAGCACGACCGCCGCCTTCGTGCTGAACTTCCCGCTCTCGATCGCGGGGTCCATGTGGATCGGAGCCGGGGCCTCGACGGTGACCGATCTGGTGCTCCCGCGCATGCGCGGCGTCGCGTCCGCCTCCTATCTCCTGGTGATCACCTTCATCGGGCTCGCGCTGGGGCCCTGGGGAATCGGCTGGATGAGCGTCGAGACCGGAAGCCTGCGCACGGCGATGATGCTCGCCTTCGTCGCCAATGGCGCGGCCCTGGTCTGCCTGCTCATCGCGGCTCGGCACCTGGCCCGCGACGAAGGCAGCGTCGCCGAGCGGGCGGCCGCCGCCGGGTAGAGCCCGCCGGGCCCTGCGGATCCACCGAGGGGCCGGCTCGATGAGCTACGCTGCCCCGCCCATGCGTCGCGTATGCATCTATCACGCCGGCTGTCCGGACGGCTTCGGAGCCGCCTGGGCGGTCTGGCGCGCCTGGGGAGAGGACGCGGTCTACGAACCGCGCGGCCACGACGACCCGCTGGATGCGGCTGCCTACGCGGGGGACCAGGTGGTCTTCGTCGACATCTCTGCACCCAACGCACGACTCGCCGACCTGGCCGACGCGGCGGCCGAGGTCACCATCCTCGACCATCACGTCTCCTCCCGGGACCGGCTCTTCGCGGACCTCTCGCTCGTCAACCGCCTCGAGGACGGCGGACACCGCGCCCACTTCGATCTGTCCCACTCGGGTGCGGTGCTGGCCTGGCAGGCCTTCCACCCCGGCCACGACCTCCCGGAGCTGCTGGCCTACGTGGAGGACCAGGATCTCTGGAACTGGAAGCTGCCCCGCTCCGAGCAGGTGAATGCGGCGATCGGCTCCTACCCGCGCCGCTTCCACGTATGGGACGAGCTGGCCGCGCGTCCCTGGAGGACCCTGGCCGACGAGGGCGAGCCGATCGTGCGGGCGGCGCGGCGCGAGGTCGAGCGCTCCCTGCGCATGGTGCACCCGGTGCAGGTGGGCGGGTTGCGCATGGAGGCCGTGAACGCCCTCCATCAGCGCAGCCAGATCGGGCACGAGCTGGCGGGGCGCGCGCGCCACGGAACCGCCTGCGGATGCGTCTACCGCGTGGTCGGCGATCGGGTGGACGTGTCCCTCTACTCGATCGGCGATCCGGACATGGCGGAGCTGGCGGCCCGCTTCGGGGGAGGCGGACACCGCAACGCGGCGGGTTTCTCGGTGCCGCTACCGCGCTGGCTCGAGGAGTTCCTCTAGGAGCTGCGCAACGCGGGCCTCCGGCGGGAAGCGCCCCTCTCTAGCCCTTCCAGCGCTCCGGCGTCCACGTGCGGATCGAGAGCGCGTGGATCTCCTCGCCCATCTCGTCCGAGAGCGCCTCGTACACGCGGCGCTGCGCGTCCACGGGCCCCAGCCCCTCGAAGTGCGCGGATACCACCTGCACGCGGAAGTGCCCCGCGCCCGAGGCCGCGCCGGGATGTCCCACGTGCAGGTGACTCTCGTCCACCACCTCCACGTGCAGCGCCTCGAGGCGCTCGCGCAGCTTCCGCTCGATCCGCTCCCGGCGCTCCACTGGATCAGTCCTTGGGCAGGCCGAGGATGCGCTCGGCGATGATGTTCTTCTGGATGTTGGGCGTGCCGCCACCGATCACCACCTCGGGCCAGCCGAGGGCCATGCGCTGCCAGCGACCGCCGTCCGCGACCGGCTCGGCCCCGGCCACGAGGGGCCCCGCAGCGCCCTGCAGCTCGAGGGCGAAGTCTCCCATCTCCACCTCGAGGTTGGCCCGGGTCAGCTTGTTGACCGAGGTCTCGCTGCCCAGCGGCTCTCCCCTGATCTGCCGGGTCAGGGCGCGCAGGCCGTTGAGACGCATCGCCTGGATGCGCGTCTCGACTCGGGCGATGCGCTGGCGCACTGCGGGCTCCTCGGCGCGCCCGGTCTCGGCCGCGAGCGCCTTCAGCCCCTCGAGCCCGCGCAGGAGCGACTCCACCTCCGCGATCCCCGAACGCTCGTGGGCCAGGGCCGTGATCGTCACGCGCCAGCCCTGTCCCTCTTCTCCCAGCCGGTTCTCGACGGGCACCCGCACGCCGTCGAAGAAGACCTCGGCGAACATGGCGCCGCCGCCCATGTTCCGGATCGGGCGCACGTCGATCCCGGGGCTGTCCATCTCGACGAGCAGGCAGGTGATGCCCTTGTGCTTGTCGTCCTCGTGCAGGGAGGTGCGCACCAGCAGGATGATCCACTTCGACCACATCGCGATCGAGGTCCAGATCTTCTGGCCGGTCACCACGTACTCGTCGCCCTCACGCACCGCCCGGCATTGGAGCGAGCCCAGGTCGCTTCCGTAGTCCGGCTCGGAGTAGCCGGTGCACCACTGGTACTTGCCGTCGAGGATGTCCGGGATGAACTTCTGCTTCTGCTCCTCGGTGCCGTAGGCGATGAGTGCGGGCCCGACCCATGCCAGCCCCATGAAGCAGCTCCCGAGCGAGGGCGCCCGGGCCTTGGCCATCTCCTCCTTGAGGATGGCCTGCTCCATCAGCGAGCCCCCGCCCCCGCCCACTTCCCTGGGCCAGGAGAAGCCCACCCAGCGCTTCTCGCGGACCGCCCTGTGCCAGCCTGCCAGGAACCCGGGGTCGGCCTTGTCGACGCCGGGAGCGAGCTGCTCGGCGAGGAAGGCGCGCACCTCGTCCCGGAAGGCCTCTTCCTCGGCGGTGAGCGTGAAGTCCATCAGAGACCTCCCAGCCGCGCGACGCGCTCGTAGTGGAACTCGCTGTCCCCGAACATGGGTCGCGCCCACTTGGATCGCTTCAGGTAGAGATGGGCATCGAACTCCCACGTGTAGCCGACCGCGCCGTGGAGCTGGACCGCGTCGATCCCGATGCGCGCGAAGGCCTCGCTGGCCAGGGCCTTGGCCATCGAGACGTAGCGCGGGGCCTCGTCGGGGCTCTCGTCCAGGCACCACGCCGCGTAGTAGACGAGGGACTTGAACGACTCGACGTCCACGTGCATCTCCGCCAGCGGGTGCTTGACGCCCTGGTAGCGCCCGATGGGGGAGCCGAACTGGATGCGCTGCTTGGCGAACTCGGCCGTGAGCGCGACCGCGCCCTCGGCGGCGCCCACCATCTCGGCGGTCAGCGCCGTGGTGCCGAGGTCCAGGATGCGCTGCAGCGACGCCTCGTCGAGGGGCGCCACCGCGTCCGCGGGCAGGCGCACCCCGTCGAAGGAGACTCGGCCGAGCCGCTTGGTCAGGTCCATCCCCGGCCAGTCCTCCGCGCGAACACCCGGCGCGTCGGCGGGAACGCAGGCCAGGGCCAGGCCGTCGCCGCCCCGGAACGGAGCCACGAAGAGATCGGCTGCCGCCGCGTGGGGGACGAAGCGCTTCTGGCCGCGCAGGATCACATCGTCCCCGTCGGCCACGCCCTCGAGGCGCACGCCGTCGGGCCCCGGCGCCGCGGGCTCCTCCTGGACGGCCAGGGTTCCGATCGCGCTGCCATCGGCGAGCGCGGGAAGCCAGCGCGTGCGCTGCGCGTCGCCGGCAACCGTGAGGAGCGCTCCGGCGGCCACCGTGTGGCTGAGCAGGGGCGAGGGGAAGAGGCTCCGGCCCGTCTCCTCCAGGAGGACCACCAGGTCCACCTGGCCGAGCCCGGCGCCGCCGTGCTCCTCGGGAACGACGAGTCCCAGCCAGCCCAGCTCGGCGATGGCCTTCCAGTGGTCGCGCGAGAAGCCCTCGCCGTCCTCGGCCTCGCTGACGGCCCGCACCTCGTCCATCGGGCAGTTCTCGTCGAGCCACTTGCGCACCTCGGCGCGCAGCAGCTCCTGCTCCTCGGTGAAGCCGAAGTTCATCCTTCCTCCAGCCGGCGCCGCGGCCCGCTCCCGCCGCGCCGGACGGGCAGTATACTGCAGCGGTTGACTCGCGAATCGGTCGGGGCCACGACCCCGCGGAGACCCCATGGCTTCCCCCCACGACGAGACCGAGCCCCAGGAGATCGCCGACTTCCGCTCCGAGGTGCGGGCCTGGATCGCGGCCAACGCGCCCGGCGATCCCGGCTTCAAGCTCCCGCAGAGCTTCCTCGAGGTGGAGAGCCAGCAGCAGTTCGAGTATCTGCTCGCCTGGCAGCAGAAGGTGTACGCGGCCGGCTACCTGGGGCTCGACTGGCCCGCCGAGTACGGAGGCAAGGGCCGGCCCGGCCTCCAGCGCATCGTCTCCCAGGAGATGGGACGCGCGGGGACGCCGTTCTTCGTCAACACCATCGGCCTGCAGTGGGCCGGTCCCACCATCCTCCACTACGGGACCGAGGCACAGAAGAAGCGCTACCTCGAGCCGATCCTCTCGGGGGCGGAGATCTGGTGCCAGGGCTTCAGCGAGCCCGGGTCCGGCTCCGACCTGGCCAGCGTGACCACCAGCGCGGTGCGGAGCGGTGACGACTGGCTCGTGAACGGGCACAAGGTGTGGACCACCCTGGGCCAGCAGGCGAAGTGGATGATCCTGCTGGCCCGGACCGATCCCAGCGTCGGGAAGTACGACGGTCTGTCCTACTTCCTCCTGCCCATGGACGCACCCGGCGTCACGGTCCAGCCCCTGGTCAAGATGAGCGGCGAGGGCGGCTTCAACCAGGTGATCTTCGAGGACGTGCCCATGCCGGGCGACGCCCTGCTGGGCGAGCTGGGCCAGGGCTGGCAGGTCGCCATGACCACCCTCACCCACGAGCGCGGCGCCGCCGAGGGATCCGGCGGCGGCCAGCTCGGCGGCGGCTCCGAGAGCGTGCGCGCCCTGGTCGCGCTGGCGAAGGGCGTGCGGCGCGACGGTGCCCCCGCCGCCGCCGATCCGGTGCTCCGGGATCGCATCGCGGACCTCTGGATCCGCGAGGAGGCGCTGCGCCTGGGGGGCCTGCGCGGACGCGTGCCGGCGCTCTGCGGCGATCGGCCCATGGCGCTCGCGCTCATGAACAAGGTCGTCTTCTCGGAGCTCGCCCAGGAGATCGCCGACGTCGCCTGCCAGCTGGAGGGCCCGGCTGCCCAGCTCTACGTCGGTGATCCCGACGCGCCGGACCACGCCGAGTGGCCGCGCGCCTATCTCAACTCCTTCGGCATGACGATCGGCGGCGGTACCAGCGAGATCCAGCGCAACATCCTGGGCGAGCGCGTGCTCGGCCTTCCCAAGAGCAAGTGACCGCATGAAGCGCCCGCACCTTCCCAGGAGCAAGTGACCGCATGAAGACCCTCGACCTTCCCCGCGACTTCGGCTTCGACGAGGAGCACGAGCTGCTGCGCGACTCGGCGCGGAGCTTCCTCCAGGAGCGCTGCCCCGTCTCGGAGGTGCGCCGCCTCCTCGACGATCCGGTCGGCCACGACGCCGGCCTCTGGAAGGAGATGGCGGCCCTGGGCTGGACCGGCATCGCGATCGCCGAGGCCCACGGCGGGGCGCAGCTCGGCGCCCTGCACCTGGCCCTGCTCCTCGAGGAGATGGGCCGCGTGGTGCTGCCCTCCCCGTTCCTCGCCACGACGCTGGCAGGGGTCGCTCTGGGCCACGCGGAGGGAGCGGACTGGCTTCCTGGAGTGGCCTCGGGCGACGTCCTCGCCACCCTCGCCTTCGCCGAGCCCGACGGCTCCTGGGAGCCGGACCCGGTCGCGGCGACCGCCGAGCGCGGCGAGGGCGGCTTCGTCCTGCGCGGGACCAAGGCCTTCGTGCCCGCCGCGCCGAGCGCGGACCTGGTGATCGCCCCGTTCCGATGCGCCGATGACGAGATCGCGCTCTTCGCCGTAGCGCTTCCGCAGTCGGGAGTGGAGATCACACCGGAGGTCGGCATCGATCCCACCCGGCGCAGCGGACGCATCGTCTTCGACGGCACGCGGGTGGCTGCGTCGGCGCGCCTTCCGGGCGACGGAGCGGAGGCTCTCTGCGCGGCGTTCCGCATGGGCTGGGCAGGGCTCGCAGCGGAGGCGGTGGGCGGAGCCGAGACCACCCTGGGCCTGACCCGCGACTACGCCATCGAGCGCACCCAGTTCGGCCGCCAGATCGGATCCTTCCAGGCGGTGAAGCACCCGATCGTGAACGTCATGATCGCCACGGAGCAGGCGCGCACCCTGGCCTACGCCGCCGCCGCGGCGCTCGACCATGCGCCCGCCGGGTCCGAGGTGCCCTGCCGCATGGCCAAGGCGGCGGCTTCGGACGCCTACCACTTCGCGGGCAACCGCGCGGTGCAGTTCCACGGGGGCTACGGCTTCACCTGGGACTGCGACGCGCACCTCCACGTGAAGCGGGCGCTCTGGAACCGCGCCACCCTCGGCGACCCCACCCACCACCGCCGCCACCTCGCCCACGCCCTCCTCGGCGAGAGCGGAAGCCCCTGAAGGCCGCTCTGCGCGAGCGGATCCGATCGCTCGACTGGGAGGAGATCGGGCGGGCACTCGACGAGCGGGGGTGGGCGGGGACGCCCGCGCTGCTCTCCGCGCAGGAATGCGCCGGGATCGCCGCGCTGTGGGGGGAGCGCGAGCGCTTCCGCTCCGAGGTGGTGATGGGCCCGCGACGCTACGGCGAGGGGACGTACCGCTACTTCGCCAACCCGCTCCCGCCCCCGGTCCGCCAGCTGCGCACCCATCTCTATCCGCCCCTGGCGCGGATCGCCAACGCGTGGCGCGCCCGGCTCGGCGCCGAGCCCGACTTCCCGGCGCGCCTCGCCGCGTTCCTCGATCGCTGTCACCGTGCGGGGCAGGCCCGCCCCACTCCGCTCCTGCTGCGCTACGAGCGCGAGGGGTACAACTGCCTCCACCAGGACCGCTACGGGAGCGTCGCCTTCCCGATCCAGGCCGTGATCCTGCTCTCGCCCTCGCACGCATTCTCCGGGGGCGAGTTCCTGCTGGTAGAGCAGCGCCCGCGCGCCCAGTCACGTGGCGAGGCGATCCGCCTGAAGCAGGGCTGCGCGGTCTTCTTCCCCAACGCGGAGCGGCCCGTGGGCGGAGCGCGAGGCGCCTACCGCGTCCAGGTGCGCCACGGCGTGAGCCGCCTCGCACGCGGGCGCCGCACCACCCTCGGCATCATCTTCCACGACGCGGCCTGACTACCCTTCGGGCGGCGCGAGGACGCGCACCTCCGGATTCAGCCAGGAGAAAGGCGAGTCGAACCAGCGGGAGAGATTCCGCGTGCCCCGCCCGCGGAACACCTCCCGATAGCCGTGGTCCGCGCGACGGAAGACGCCGGGCGAGGCCGAGCTGGTGAGGACGTACTCGGGCGCGGCGGCGGCCAGGCCCGCCAGGCAGTCGACGGGCCGCTCGACGTAGATCGGCTCGAAGCCGTGGAAGTCCAGCCGCGGCAGGTCCACCGCCGGGCTGCACGATGCGATCCGCGCGCCTTCGGGTGCGTTCTCCACGAGCCACGCCTCGGCCCGGAAGCGACCGTCGTCGAGGAAGAGGAGATCCCCGTGCACGGCGTAGAGGAAGCCGTGGCCGAGGCAGAAGAGGAGCACCGGAGCCGTCGCCCAGCGCATGGGCCGGAGGCGCAGCGCGGCGGCGGCCCCCACACCCGCCAGGACCGCCAGGATGGGCACCAGGGGAATCGCGAAGCGGGGCGCCGAGAAACGGGAGAGGACGATCGAGAACACCACGTACGAGAACGCCGGCACCAGCAGCCAGGCCGCGCGCTCGCGGCGCACCAGCGCGACCGCCGCGCCGGCCAGGGCGAGCAGTGCCAGCGGCACCCCCAGCGCCGCGAAGGCGTCCTCGCGCATCTCGCCGAGGAAGTGCGCCAGCCCGCGGCTCGTCTCGCGCTGTCCCG
>JANQFA010000050.1 GCA_028278065.1 Myxococcota bacterium | reverse complement strand
ATCGAGCGGGCGGAGCACCCGCTCGATCCCTGGTCGGGGCACATGGCCTTTCCCGGCGGGCGCGTCGATCCGGAGGACTGCGGCCCGCGCGACGCCGCGGAGCGCGAGACCCTCGAGGAAGTCGGGCTCTCGCTGGCCGGCGCGGAGCGCCTGGGCCGGCTGGACGACCTCGAGGGCCGCCACGCGGGCCGCCCGGCCGGCCTGGTGATCTCCGGTTTCGTCTACCACCTGGCCGAGACCGCGCCCCTCGCGATCAATCACGAGGTGCGCGAGGCGCTCTGGGTTCCGGTCGGGGAGCTGCAGAGTCCCGAGCGTCACGTCGACTTCCGCTATCCCCGTCTGCCGGACGGGATGCCCTCCTTTCCCGGGATCGTGGTCGGCCATCCGGAGCGCCAGGTCGTCTGGGGCCTCACCTACCGCTTTCTCGAGATCTTCTTCGAGGCGGTCGGGAGACCCCTCGTGAACCGCTGGGACCGGTCCCTGCGCGAGGAGGCCTCGCCGCGATGACGAGCCGCTCCGCTGTCGCCGGGCTCGTCGTGGCGGGCCTGCTCGCGTCCGGCTGCGGTGGGGAGGTTCCCCGGGTCGAAGCGCGCGAGCCGCGGGACGTGCTGATGCTCGTGGTCGACACGCTGCGTGCCGACGAGCTCTCGTGCTACGGGGGTGCGGCACGCACGCCCGAGATCTGCTCGCTGGCCGAGCGGGGCGCCCGCTTCGAGCGCGCCTACAGCGCGTCCTCGTGGACGCTGCCCTCTGCGGTGGCCATGCTGACCGGGAACCACCCCAGCGAGTACGCCCGAGCCGCGGACGGCGGCAGCGAGCTTCCGCTCTTCCGTGTTCCCGACGAGGAGCCCCTGCTCGGTGAGGCGCTGGCCGGGCGGGGCTTCTCGTTGACGGCCTTCGTCGAGAACGCCCTGGCAACCGTCTCCAACGCCTTCCAGGGCTTCACGATCCACGCCTTCGCGCCCGATTCGGATCCGGCGCCCGACGCGGAGGAGCTGCGCCGCGCGGAGGAGCTGGGCATCGCCCTTCGCGACCGCCGCTACCGCATGCTCGTTCCGGCACTCGAGCACCTGGGCCGGGCCGACGGACCGCGTCGCTTCACCGTCGTCTGGATCTTCGACCCCCATCTCCTCTACGAGCCGCCGGAGGGCTTCGCCGTCCGGCCGTCGGCGCAGGGGCTGCCGCATCCGCCGCTCTGGTACCGGCGTCTGGGCAGCAAGCCCAACCGCGAGCTCGGGATCCTATCGATCAAGTCCGAGGGGAAGAACCTGTCCGCCGAGGAGGTCGCACACCTGCGCGGGCTGTATCGCGCAGAGCTCGAATCCGTCGACGAGCGCGTGGGCTGGATCCTGGATGCGCTGCGCCGCTCGGGACGGGAGGACGACACCCTGGTGGTCTTCACCTCCGACCACGGCGAGGGCTTCGGCGAGCATCGCCGCTTCGCCCACGGGAACTCCTACTACGACGAGGTGGTGCGGGTGCCGTGGATCGTGGCGGGGCCGGGAGTGGCGGAGGGCGTGGTGATCGAGGAGCCGGTGTCGCACCTGGACCTGGTTCCCACGCTCGCGGAGCTGCTGGGCGTCGACGGGCTGCGCGCGGATCTGCGCGGCAGGAGCCGCGCCGCGTTGCTGCGCGGAGGCCGGAGTGGGGGCGGAAGCCACTACCTGGTCAAGGCCACCTGGGGCGACAACTTCGAGGACGCCCTGGTGGAGGGTGACTACAAGCTCATCGCGGAGGCCGAGAAGGGCCTGGAGCTCTACAACCTGGTCGACGACCCGGGCGAGACCCGCGACCTGTCCCGCCGGGAGAGCGAGCGCGCGAGCGCCATGTACGAGACGGTCGAGCGCTTCCGACGCGAGAACCTCACGCGCCGCGAGCGCAACTACGCGGACGCCGACGAGGCGACCCTGGCCGAGACCAGCCAGGAGACCGAGGACAAGCTGCGCGCCCTCGGCTACATCGCGGACTGAGGCTCAGAGCGGGGCGAGGGAGACGTCCACCACGAGCCGGTCGGCCTCGGCATCGAGGGCCGCCTTCAGCTCGTCCACGTCGCCGCCGCCCGGTACCTCGACGGTGATCTCGAGCTCGTAGTGCGGCGAGCCGCCCGGTCCCGGCCGGCTGCGCGAGGCCAGCTCGACGATGTTGACCCCGTGCTCGGCGATCGCCCCGCACACGCCCGCGACGATCCCGGCCTTGTCCTCCCCCGCTGCGTGGACCCGGTAGAGCGCGGCGTCGGGCGCCGGCGCGGCGGCTCGGCCGCCGTCTTCCAGGCCTCGGATCAGGATGGTCAGACCGTGCTCGCGCTCGAGGCGCTTGGCGCCGACGGTGAGGCGATCGGCGGCGTCTCCCTCCGGGTGGGATCCCAGCAGGATCACCGCGAAGTCGCTTCCGAGGATCGTCATGCGCGAGTCCTCGAGGTTCGCGTCGCAGTCGTAGATGAGCCGTGCCAGCTCGGCGACGAGGCCGGGGCGGTCGCGGCCGATGGCGGAGAGGACGAACCAGCGCTTCATGAGGGCTCCTGTCAGGCGGGCGAGGTCGCCGCGCCCTTCTCGAAGCCGCCGCAGTCGGTGACCGGGAGCGGCGGGTAGCGGCGAAAGGCGGGGTCGGTGTCGGCGCGCTTGCAGCGCCAGAACTGCTGGCCCTTGGCGCTGGTCTGCTCCAGCCGATGCGAGCAGGCGGAGCAGAGGCCCACCTCCGGCAGGGGCACGTCCTTCAACGGATTCCTCGGCTTCGCCACGTCCGCAGTCTACAATCGCTGGCCGTGGCGCGCCTACGCGAACTGAGCGCACGGCTCGGGAGGGTTCTCGAGCTGGCGGAGGAGCTCCTGCGGCGACGTCTGGGTGCGTCGCCCGAGCCGGGGTTCTTCACGGATCACCTCGCCTTCCGCTGGGAGGCGTCCGGCGAAGGCGGCTGGCTGCTGCCCGTGTCCGACCCCCAGCTCTTCGAGCTGGAGGACCTGGTCGGCGTCGACGCCGGGGTCGAGAAGCTGGTGCGCAACACCGAGCAGTTCGTGCGGGGGCTGCCCTCCAACCACGTCCTCCTGTTCGGGGAGCGCGGTACCGGGAAGTCGTCCGCCGTGCGTGGCCTGCTGTCGCGCTTCGGCGACCGCGGCCTGCGCGTGATCGAGGTCCACAAGGAAGACCTGATGCACCTCCCCAGGATCCTCGCCGCCCTGCGCGGTGCGCCGCACCGTTTTCTCATCTTCTGCGACGATCTCTCCTTCGACGCCGGGGAGCGCGGGCACCGCGAGCTGAAGGCCGCCCTGGAGGGGAGCTTCGAGGCGCCGGCGGACAACGTGCGGGTCGTGGTGACCAGCAACCGCCGTCACCTCCTTCCCGAGAGCCTGGCCGACGCCGATCCGCGTCTCGACGAGCACGGCGACCTCCATCTCGGCGAGGTGGTCGAGGAGAAGATGGCGCTGTCGGACCGTTTCGGCCTCCTGATCGGCTTCTACGCCTTCGATCAGGACACCTACCTGCGCATCGTCGACCGCTGGGCGGAGCTCCGCGGCCTGGACGCGCCGCGCGACCAGCTCCACCGGGAGGCCCTCACCTGGTCCGTGCGGCGTGCCAGCCGTTCGGGTCGCACTGCGCGCCAGTTCGTCGACGACTACACGGGCCGCTCCCGTCTCGACGACTCCGGGCCGCGCAGCTAGCCCGTCACGTCGCTGATCGCGCGCAGGGCGTTCTCGCCGAGGATCTTCCGGACGGTGTCCGCCGAGTGGCCGCGCCGGAGGAGGACGTCGGTGAGGCGCGGCAGGCCGGTGACGTCGTCGAGTCCCGCAACGGGCACGATGGCGCCGTCCCAGTCGCTACCCAGGGCGACGCAGTCCTCGCCGCCCACGCGCAGGGCGTGCTCGATGTGGTCGGCGAAGCCCTCGACGCCGGGTCGGCCGACGAAGCTGCGCGCCAGGCAGAGACCGATCACGCCGCCGCGGTCGGCGATCTGGCGGATGTGCTCGTCCTCCAGGTTGCGCCGGAAGTCGTGCAAGGCGCGGCAGGCGGTGTGGCTCACCACGAACGGCTTCTTCATGCGCGCCAGGGCGTCGTCGACTCCGGCGTAGTTCACGTGTGCGAGATCCACGACCATCGCCAGACGGTCCATCTCGTCGATCAGCTCGAAGCCGAAAGGCGTGAGTCCCTGCCCGTCGTAGGTGGCCACGGTCATCGGGTGCGCCGCGGCGGACGACTGGAAGTGCACCAGGCCGAGCATGCGCAGGCCGGCGCTGTGTGCACGGCGCACGTTCTCGAGATCGTCCTCGATCCCGTGGGCGCCCTCCAGTCCGGCCAGGGCCGCGAAGCGCCCCTGCCGGATGGCGGCGCGCATTTCGCCTCCGCTGCGGCAGAAGACGAGCTCGTCCGGGAGCCGCCGGGCCGTCGCGTCGAGGAGCTCGAGGGTCTCCAGGGTCTGGCCGATCCCGCTCGCGCCGTCGATCCAGGCGGCGAAGCGGAGCGGCGCGATCAGGTCGTCGCTGACCTCGCGCGGATTGGTGACGACGCCCAGCACCGCGCCGTCGAGCCCGCCCTCGCGCGCGCGAGGCAGATCCATGTGCCAGCTGAAGGGAGACGCCGGGAGCCGGTTCACGTGGCGCCGGGCGACGTCGTAGCCCAGCAGGCGCATCTGGATGAGGGTGTCGAGGTGGAGGTCGATCACCGCGGACTCGTCGTGCAGGCCCCGCGCCTCGTCGGAAACCTGCGGCGGCGCGGGGCCGCTGCAGCCGCCGGCTGCGGCCCCTGCGGTCGCGGCGAGACCCGCGCGCAGGAAGTCTCGCCGCGAGAGCGTGGTCATCCGTCGATTCTACACGCCGCGCCGGCGCTATGGTTCGAGCACCGGTGCTGGGGGCCATCGCTACAGGACACGCCAGGACGAGCGACGCGGCGGCCGCCGTGCTTCGCTCGGGAGGCAACGCCTTCGACGCGATGGTCGCGGCGGGCTTCGCCGCGTCCGTGGCGGAGCCGGGCTTCACCAGTCTGGGCGGCGGCGGCTTCCTGCTGGCGCGGACGGGCTCGGGAGAGGAGGTGCTGTTCGACTTCTTCGTCGATACGCCTGGACGCGGCGCCGAGGCCGTCGAGGCCGAGCCCCACTTTCTCCCGATCACGATCGCGTTTCCCGCGTCGGAGCAGGTCTTCAACGTCGGCCGCGGCTCGGCCGCGGTGCCCGGAGTCCTGGCGGGTCTCCTGCACGTACACGAGAGACTGGGGCGGCTGCCCCTGGCCGAGGTGGTGGCTCCGGCCGTGGCGCTGGGCCGCCGCGGGGTGGAGGTCACCGCGATCCAGGCCTACGTGCTGGGTCTCCTCGAGCCGATCTTCTCGCTCTGCGCCGACGGCCGGCGCCTCTACGTTCCGCGCGGGCGCGCGCCGCGCGAGGGAGAGCGGCTCCTGAACCCGGAGCTGGCCGACTTCCTGGAAGCGCTTCCCGATGACGGGGGGCGGCGCTTCTACGAGGGAGAGCACGCCGAGCGGATCGCGCGCGACATGAAGGAGGGCGACGGGCTGCTCACCGGCGACGACCTGGCGGCCTACCGGGTTGCGGAGCGCCGCCCTCTCGAGGTGGGGTACCGGGACCGCCGACTGCTCACGAATCCGCCGCCCTCGCTCGGCGGGAGCCTCATCGCATTCGGGCTCGAGCGCCTCTCCGAGACCCGGCTGGCGCCGCTCTCCGCGGACGGCCCCGAGCACGCGTGTGCCGTCGCGGCGACCCTGGAGGCGATGGAGCGGCACCGCGAGCGCGGGACCGGTCCCGCCTTTGCCCGCGGGACCACCCACGCGAGCGTGGCGGATGCCGAGGGGAACGTCGCCAGCATGACCACCAGCAACGGCGAGGGCTCGGGCTACGTCGTGCCCGGGACCGGCATCCAGATCAACAACATGCTGGGCGAGGACGACCTCCACCCCGACGGCTTCCACGCGAGTCCGCCGGGCGAGCGGGTGGGATCGATGATGGCGCCCTCCCTGGTGCTGGGGCCCGCGGGCGTCGAGCTCGTGCTCGGGAGCGGGGGGAGCAAGCGCATCCGCACGGCGGTGCTGCAGGTGGCCAGCCGCTGGGTGGACTTCGCTACCGATCCGGCCGCGGCGGTGACCGCGCCGCGCATGCACTGGGACGGGCACGACCTCCAGGTGGAGCCGGGCCTTCCGGCCGCGACCCTGGA
>JANQFA010000260.1 GCA_028278065.1 Myxococcota bacterium | reverse complement strand
CGCGGCGACGATCCCGGCCCCGGCCTGCCGAGCCCCGCCGGCGTCAACTAGCCGCTGCCGATCGCCATGAGCTACCCGGGCCTGGAGCCCGTCCACGCGGCCGGGCCCATCGTCGTCGGCGAAGCCGTGGCTACCAACGGAACGGTGCCCTGGCAGCTCGTGCTCGGCTGGATCGACGAGCAGTCGCTGGTGGTACACGTCGCGGGCAAGGGCATCGTGCTGGTGGTGGGCTGCGGCCACCAGCCGATCCTGAACCTGCTGCGGCGCTACGAACGGGTCTTCGACGCGCCGCTCCACGGCATCATCGGCGGCCTGCACCTGCCCGTGCCCGAGGGGCGGATGAGGGCGCTGGGCCTCGGCGTGCAACGGGTGCTGGGCACGGGAGACGGGCTCTTCTCACTGCCCACCCTGGCCGACGTCCGCGACCAGCTCGCCCTGCTGCGCGCCCGGGACCTGGGCGTGATCGGGGTGGGCGGCCACGACAGCAGCGACGAGGTGATCGCCCTGTTCGCCGAGGCCTTCGGCCCGGCCTACCGCCACGTGCGCGTGGGCGAGCCGATCGTGATCGGCCGGGGCGGCTGACGCCTCCGCCCGGGCGGACGGGCGATTCGCATGGAGATCGCAGGGACATTGCGGGTGGATCGAAGACCGTGCCGTTGCCGACGATCCGGGGCGGGCTCGCCCTGCCGCTCGCGCCCTCAGGGCCGGTCTCTGGCGAGCCGGTCGTGCAGCGCAAGCCACCGACGCCGCCGCGACCAACGTGGACCAAGGACGTCCTGGAGCGCGTCATCCTACCGAAGGAGATGAGCTACCACCGCCGCCACGTGATCATGAGCAGCCGCATCCGGGACGCGATCAGCCACTGCCACATCGCCGATGCCGCGCGGCGCCTCACCCGCCCGCTTGCAGCAGCTTCTTGAAGATCTCGACCGGGTCCGGCTCCTTCTTCATCTCCTCGGGAATGCGTGAGCGGCAGCGCTCGATCAGGTCGCCGTTCTCCGTCTCCTCGCAACGGGCCAGCGCCGCCTCCATGGCCTCCTCGTCCCGCAGCATCCCGTGCGCGGCGACGGCGATCGGGAGGAAGGGGTCCTCCTTGCCGAAGCGGCTCACGCCTTCCCGCACCACGCGGAGGGCATCTTTCGGGCGCCTCACCACCAGGTACTCCTCGCCCAGCGCCAGCAGGACGGCTCCCGAGACGTTCGGGCCCTTGCGGGCGATCTCGAGGTTCTTGATCGCCGACCCCAACCGGCCCTGCGACTTCCGGATCTGGTACATCGCGAAGCGCGGGAACGGGGCGTGGTAGGTGGGCCCCGAGATCGAGCGACGCCCGAGCTCTTCCGCGTCGGCGATGCGATCCTCCCCGAGCGCCGTTAGGGCCTCGTGGGCGGCGATGTGGTTCGTGAGCACGCGGCCGCTCGTGCCCGACCAGATCCGCGTGTGGAAGGTGTCGGCCGGGCCCGCCGAGACGTCCAGGCTCCCCCGCCTGCGGTACTCGCGAATGAAGTAGCTCTTGAGGTCTTCCCGGCGCTGGACCGCCAGGCGATGCGGGTTCCGCGCGTAGTCCCGCACGTCCTTCAGCGTGCGTGCGCCCTCCACCAGCGCCAGCTTCGTCCCCATCTTGACGACGCCGTCCATGCCCTCCTTCAGGCCGGCGGCCAGCAGCAGGTCGTCGTAGGTCGAGCGGACCTCCTTCAGCGCGGCGGCCTTGCGCTCCTGCTTGTCCGCCTCGATCGCCTCGAGCTGCTCGAGCGTTTCCATGGCCTGCCGCGGCTCGTAGCCGGCCCGGGCCATCAGGTCGATGGCGAGCAGGTCGGCCTCGTCCTCCTGGTGGCGCTGCCACATGGGGGAGAGCACGCTCATCGAGAGCTCCTGCACCGCCAGGTAAGCCAGCGCCGCATAGGCGACGTTGGTCTTGACCTCCGCGGTGTTCGTGACCCGGAGCTCGCGCTTGCCGCCCGAGACCTCCTTCAGGTCGGAGTTCGCGAAGACCATCGCGACCGTGGAGGCGCCCGCCGCCATCGTCATGGCCTTGCCCTCGAGCGCGAAGAAGTCCCCGCGCTGGAAGTGCCCGAGGGCGAGGTGGGCCAGCTCGTGGCCCAGGATGAACGCCATCTCGTCCTCGGTCTCCACCCGCTCGAGCAGGCCCAGCGAGACGAAGATGTCGTTGTACGGCGTCGCGTAGGCGTTGAACTCCCGCTTCGATGTCGCGAAGATCGCGACATCGGGCTTCTCGTGCGGGTAGACGACCAGGAGCTTGCCGGCGATGCGCCGCAGCTCCTTCTCGAGCCCGCGAGCCTGCATCAGCCCCCAGCCGCCAAACATGTCCAGCGTGCTCTCAGCGTGCGGCTGCCCGTCGAGCGCCCGCTTCGAGCGCGCTCCGCCGACGAGCTTCTGGTGGGCCGCCTCGGGCTCGACCTGGTCGATGAACTTGCCCTCGAACTGCTCGTGCGGCGTCTTCAGGATGTGGGTGGTGCAGGCCAGCTGCCCCGCCGCCAGGCACGCCAGCAGCCCGATCCGGGCGGCCCCCCTCACCGGGAGCCTTCGCAGGCCGAGGCCACGCCCATGGTGCTCGTGTTCTTGCGGTCCGGGCTGCCCGCGATCGAGAGCTTCTTGCACGGCTCGTCGACCGAGCCGGTCTGGCTGAGCGACACGTCGATGCGGTCGACCCAGACGGGCTCGCCGTTCTTGTTCTCGAGCAGCACGGCGCTGCGGTTCAGGTCGATGACGGACAGCTCGCCCTTCGAGAAGTCCTTCTGCGGGACGAGCCCCAGGTACTTGCCCTCCGCGTTCCAGACGCCCACCTCCTCCGAGACGATCTCCGCCGTGAGCGCGTCGTCGCCGGCCCACGCGGGCGCGGCGAGGAGCACCGCCAGGAGCACGCAGGCCGCGAGATCACCCGTCCGTCGCCGCCTCTCCTGCTGCATCTGCAATCCCTCCATTCTCCTGTCCGGACCGCCAGCTCTTCCAGATCTCGCGAAGAACGGCGACCAGCGGGAAGCCGAGCACGGCGCTCGCGCCGAGCCAGTTGAGTGGACTCACGTTCGTCTTCGCCACGAGCGCCATCGCGGCCCCGAGCACGAGCACGGCCACGAGGACCCAGACCGCGAAGGCGCCCGCCATCCAGCCCATCAGCTGGGCCAGCGACTCCGGCGACGCGCGGTCCTGGACCAACAGGCGGATCGCTGCGAAGACCGCGAGCAGGAAGGCGGTGGCCAGCACTTCGGGCCCCCACCGCTTCTGGAAGCGCCAGCGGGGATCCCACGACTCGCGCCAGTAGTCGTCCCCGAAGCGGATCAGGTTCTCGAGCGCCATCGCGTGGAGATAGACGCCGGGCAGGGTCCCGTGCACGGGGGAGAGCACGGTGTCACCGGTTCCGAAGAGGTCGGCGCCGACGAGGACCACCCGGTCCCGCAGCAGCGCGTCGAGGCGGTCGTCGTAGTCGTCGCTGCGCACGTTGGTGCCGTGCGGGTCCGTCGGGAAGAGCGCGCTCCCGTGGAGGGTGGGAACGCTGGGGAAGCGCTCGAAGCTGCGGTCGGCGAGTCGGGTCAGGCCGCTCAGGAGCTGGCGCACGCCGACCTCCAGGGACCAGAGGACGCGCTCGGTGCCGTCGGGGTTCACGAGTCCACAGTCCTTCAGCGAGGCGAATGTCCCGGACTCCGAAGGCACGGCCGCGCTCCAGCGCACGATCATGGGCTCGCCGAAGCGGTCGAGGGCCTCGCCCCCGGCGCTGGGCTCGCAGGACGCGAAGGCATCGTCCTCGCAGAGCGAGGCGAAGAGCGCGAAGGCTGGCGTCTTCCAGTGCCCGTTCTCGACCGTTCCGCAGCGGTTCTCCGTATCGACGGCGCGCTCGAGCTCGCGCACGTCGATGACGAGCGGATAGCTGTCGCCATAGCCGGCCCAGTCCGCGATCGCCGAGGGGGCCGCCTGGTCGATCTCCAGGAGGAGCCCCCTCCCCGGCCGACGCTCCCGGACGCGCCGCTCGCTCATCACGTCGATTAGGCACGGGTTCGGGGCAGCCAGGAAGACCGGGGTCCCGCGCGCCCGCATCCGCTCGACCTGCCGGGTGAAGATGGCGGCGTCCTCCCGCGAGCCCCGGGGCTCCACGAAGAATAGGTCGATGAAGACCGCCCGGGGACGGTGCCGGTCGATCCTCCGCAGAACGTTCGCGTACTCGGGAAAGCTGAGCGGCCAGGTCGCCCCGAGCCGCTCCACCAGGCTGCGCTCCAGGGTGACGACGAGCGGCGAGCGCGCGGTGGCGTCCCGCGGCTCGGTGGGATCCGGATAGAAGGGCGCCAGCAGCAGCAGGATGATCGTCTGCGAGAGGTCCTCGCTCTGCGAGCGCAGGCGGAAGAGGTCGAGGGAGCCGATCACCACCACCGAGAGGAGCACGGGCAGGAAGACCCGCAGGAACCGCTTGCCGAATCTCTCGTCGCCACGTGCCATCGGCTTCGCTCGCTCGAGGCCGCCGCGACCGCTCGGCTTTGCGCCGACGCGAGAGTCCGGGTCGCTGCGGGATGGAAGCGCGGCCCATTCTCTCTCAAGCACGGGCGTCCTGGGAACCCCGGGCCGTGCGTCCGGCTTCCGGGACGGGGCCGGGATGCGGCGCCGTCCACCCGGGAGGACGGCGCGGTCCCCGCGTGCGGCGCATCATGCCGCACACGAACGCGAAGGTATGCCAGAATGCGACGCATCGTCGGTCGCGAAGTTCTCGCTGGCAACTTGCGAGCGTGCCATCGAGACCGCTGCGCCGGAGGTTCGGCGGCCGAACCTCCGGCCCTTGCGGAACCCAATCACCCGCGGCCGGTCGCCTCCCGGTGGGCCCGGCTCCGCCGCTAGCGGCGCTAGTTGTGGTGCCCACGGACGTTGTTGTTACCTGAGGCTTCTCTCTGAGGAATCATGGGGTTGCTCAAGACCTCGAACCCTCAGAGAGGAGTTCCCTCAGGTGCGACTTCATCCTAACGCGAAGCTGCCGCCGATTTGGAGTCGTGAATCGGTACGAGGCGAACACTCGCACTCCACTCATCTCGCGAGCCTTCCAGGAGGCTGGCCACGCGTGCGTGGCCGTGCCGCCTGGCGTCGTCGAGGGGTCTGCCTCCCCAGCGGTCGCGCGGCA
>JANQFA010000256.1 GCA_028278065.1 Myxococcota bacterium | reverse complement strand
CTCGAGGACCGCGTCGAGCATGGCGAGTCGCACGTGCTGCCCCCCGCCGCTCCGCTCCCGCGCCAGCAGGGCGGCCGTGACGGCCTGGGCCGCGGCGAGGGCGGAGACGGTGTCGGGGATGATGGTGCGCACCATGCGCGGACGCCCGGTCTCCCGGTCCCGCTGGATGTCGGCCAGGCCCGACAGCGCCTGGACCACCGGGTCGTAGGTGCGCTTGTGGGCGTACGGTCCGGTCTCGCCGAACCCGGAGATGGAGACGTAGACGAGCTCGGGGTTGGCCCCGCGCAGGTCGGGCTCCGCGATCCCCAGACGCTCGGCCGTGCCCGGTCGGAAGTTCTGGACGAAGACGTCGGCGCAGGCCACCAGGCGGCGCAGCGCCGCCGCGCCGTCGGGATGCTTCAGGTCGAGGGCGAGGGAGCGCTTGTTGCGGTTCGCGGTGACGAACAGGGCACCCAGCCCCGCGCGGCGCGCGCCCATGTGGCGGGTCAGATCGCCGTGTCCGGGCGCCTCGACCTTGATGACGTCGGCGCCCTGGTCGCCCAGGATGCGCGTCGCGATGGGCCCCGACACGAAGCCGGTGCAGTCCACCACGCGGATCCCGGAGAGCGGGCCCGGCATCAGCGCCGCGGGGCGACCGTCCGATCGAGCTCCTCGGACAGGCGGCGCACCGTCGGCAGGGGGTCTCCGATCCGGTCCACGTCCCGCAGCGCGATCGGGAAGCGGACGAGGGCCGCGTGGAGGTCGGGGAGGGCGAGGTCCATGCGCAATCTCGGGAGGTCTCGGCGCGAAGCCTGGAAGCAGGGTAGCGCGGGCGCCGCCGATCCGTCGCGTCCGGTTCGGGTGCCCCCGTGTTGGCGAGGGCACCCGAGATCGAACGCTTCCCTACTGCCCGCAGCTTGCCGGAGCCGGCGCATCGCGGGCCTTGAAGAGGCCGGTGGCCCCGCCGCTGGCAGAGGTGTCCCGGACGACCGTCGGCGGCGGGAAGGCCATGCACTGGGGAGGGTCGGCCCCGAGCGTCAGGCTGGCCACGAGCTCGCCCTGCTGGGCCTCGTCGAGGCTGAAGCTCATCTGGTCGCCGAGGCAGACGGCCTTGAGCACCCGTCCCGGGACCAGCTTCACCACCTTGCAGGGGCCGAGGTTGCCCTTGGGATCCTTGTAGATCCAGCCCTTGGCGCCCACCGGGTCGCGGCCCAGGCCACGCCAGCCCGCTGCGGGCAGGGCGTACGCGTCGCTCTCGCCCGTGACCGGGTTCTCGAGGTGGAGTACGCCGCCCGCCTGGGTCGGATCGCCGGGGCCCGCGACGGGCACCACCAGGTTGGCGTCCTTCGAGAGAAGCACCAGGCGCCGGCGCGTCGGGTCGCCGTCCTTGTCGCGCACGAGCACGGTCCTGGCCGAGAGCGCCCCGGCCGCACCGGCGAAGCTCAGCGTGCAGGTGGCCGAGCAGCCGTCGCCGTTCAGCAGGTTCCCGTCGTCGCACTCCTCGGATCCGGTCACGATGCCGTTGCCGCAGGCGGTGACGGTGCAGTTGGCGTCGCAGCCGTCGCCGCTGATGAGGTCGCCATCGTCGCAGGCCTCGTCGAGCTCCGTCGCCCCGTTGCCGCAGGTCTGCAGGTCGCAGGGGTCGCCCACGCCGTCCCCATCGGCATCCGCCTGGTCCGTGTTGGCGAAGCGGGAGCAGTTGTCGAGACCCTCGGGGATCTGGTCGCCGTCGGTGTCGACGACGCCGATCACGACCGGATCGGGCACGCACGACGCGCCGTCGGCGCAGTCGTTCACGCTCGAGCAGGTGCCCTGGGTGAGCGCACACACGGCTCCGCCGAGTCCATCGGCGACGCACACCTGGCCCGAGGCACAGAGCGAGGGATCCAGGCTGCAGTCGGTTCCCTCCAGGGCCACGCAGCGGCCCGCCGAGACCAGGACGTCCGCCTCGGCGTCGCCTCCCTCCTCCACGTCGCCCAGGGGATCGGAGGCGGTGGCCGGGTTCTGCGCGACGGTCGGGTCCGCAGCCTCGGGCAGCACCTCGCCGATCACCTCGGTCTCGCCGCTTGCGGCGTTGAAGAGCTTCACGAGGAGATCGTCGCAGTCGCCGTCGGCGTTTCCGTCGCACTCGACCTGACCGCCCAGGCTGCCCTGGTCGGACTCGAGCTGCAGGAAGCGCACCGTGTCCGCCAGCACCCGGTAGGCTCGGCGCGGATCGCAGGCGACGAGCTCGCAGGGGCGCGCGGCCTCGCCGCTCGAGAGCACCCGGCCCGTGTCCAGCTCCACGACCTGCAGCACGAAGTCCGCCGTGTCTCCGTCGCCGTTGAGATCGGTGTCGCCCTGGGCCGCCTCCGACGTTCGCAGCGCCACGAGCTGCGATCCCACCACGAACTCCTCGACGGCCGGCGGGAGGGTCGCCCCGCCCCCCGCGTCCTGGAGCGCCACGGGAGTGCCCGTGGTGCCCTCCACGAGGCGCAGCACCCGATCCTCGGCGTCCGTGTCGCCGTTCAGGTCCGTGTCGCCCTGGTCGGCCTCGGAGCTGGCGAGAAGCACGCGGTCGCCCACCACGGCCAGCGCATCGCCGGCCAGGCCCGTATCGATCCAGCCCGAGCCGGCGCAGTCCGCGCCTGCCCCGGCTGCCGTCGCCGCCCTCACGGCCAGGACCGCATCGTCCGTGTCGGCGTCGCCCGTGCGGTCGACGTCGCCCTGATGGGCCTCGGAGACCAGCGCGGCGAGGCGCGTGTCCGAGAGCGCCAGGTCGCTGGCCGCACAGCGCAGGTTCGTGACCGCCAGGCCGTCCCACAAGTGCACCACCTCGTCGTCGGGGACGGTGTCCCCGTCGGCGTTCAGCTCGGGCCCGCTGAGGGCGGGCCCCGTGCAGGCGGGGTTCGTGGTGGTTCCGGCCGACTCCGGACGCAGGAAGGCCGCGCGACCGGCTGCCACGGAGACCTGTGCCGCCGGACAGAGATCCGTCACCGTGCTCGGCGGACCCGTGCTGGTATCCAGAACGCGCAGAACGAGATCGTCCAGCGCGCCGTCGCCGGTGAGGTCCGCAGCCAGATCCGTCGGGTCGGCCCGCCGCACGAAGAGATCCCGTTCCCCGTTTCCATCGCTCGGCACCAGGTTGGTCGCGTCGCTCCCGAAGACCACGATGCGGCCGTTCGCGGACACCGTGTCGAGGAAGCTGGAGCCACCCACGCCCTGCACCCCGTTGCTGTCCACGCTCACCATCTTCACCTGGCCGGAGCTCTGATCTCGCAGGAACACGTCGCCCGACGAGTTGGTGTCGGGGAGGGTCGTCATGTTCGAGGAGAAGCTCACGAAGGAGCCGAAGCGGCCGGACGGCGACAGGCTGGCGGGGGCCGCACCGTTGTCCGTCGCCGCTCCGGTCAAGGGCTGGGTGAGGAGCGTCGTCGTGCCGGTGAGCCGGTCGTGCAGGTAGCCCTCGAAGCCGAAGATGGGCTCCGGCGTCAGATTGTCCGCGATGGAGAAGATCGAGACGAAGCGGCCATCCCGCGAGAGCCCGTTGCTCTGGGTGTACGACCCGAGCTCCCCGGCGAAGGTGAATCCGCTGGTCTCCTCGCCCACGGAGTTGACGCTCAGGCGCACGGTCTCTCCGGTGGCGAGGTCGTGGGCGAAGACGTCCGAACGGGCGTTGGTGTCGTCCGGCACCAGGTCGGGGGCCGAGCTCGTGAACACCGCGATCCGGCCGTCGTCGGAGACCTGGGTGTCGAAGCACAGACCGTTGGCCTGGCCTCCACCCGTGGACACGTTGACCCGTCGCGTCTCCCCCGATTCGAGATCGCGGACGAAGCAGTCGATCTCGCCGTTCGTGTCGTCCGGGACGAGGTTGTCCGCTTCGCTGTAGAACCCCACGAAGCGACCGTTGCCGGTGATCGTCGGAGTGCGCGCGCCACAGGGCTCGCCTCCGAAGAAGGGGAGGAGGAAGGGGCACGAGTTGGCGTTCGCCTCCGCGCCGAAGGAGTCCAGGTTCACGCGGCTCGTCCCGATCTCACCCGGCTCGTCGAAGACGCCGTCTTCGTCCACATCGCGATCGTGGAGGAAGATGTCCCAGTGGCCGTTGGTGTCCCCGGGAACGAGGTTGGTCGCGTTGCTGCCGAACACGACGAAGCGGCCATCGGCCGAGATGTCCGGCCCGACGCTGGCGGCGTTGCCAGGGGTTCCGTCCGAAGCGATGCTCACGCGGATCGTGCTGTCCAGGAGCAGGTCCCGCACGAACACGTCGGAGGTCGTGCCGCTGTCCCCGCTGACCAGGTTGTTCGCGTGGCTGTCGAAGGCCACGTAGCGGCCGTCGTCGGAGATGGCCGGATCGCTACCGGACGGGGTCTCGTCGTTGGCCTCCACGCCACCCGGGCCCAGGTTGACGCGGACGGTCTCCTGTACGGCTTCCACCCACTCCGCGGTGCGGAAGAAGAGCTGGCCGTCGGAGAAGGCGGCGCTCTGGCCATCGACGACCAGCCCGGCGTCGGCGCTGATGGGGCTCGTGGGGTCGGTGAGCTCCGCGACGGTGGACCCGGTGCGCCGGTAGGCCTTCAGCGTGGTCTCGAACACGTCCCCGTTGGCGTTGGTGTCCTGCGTGAGCGGCGCGTCCTGCATCCCCTGGAGCGCCTCGGGCTCGAGGAACGCCACCAGGTCGCCCGCGCTCACCACACCCGGGAAGCGGAACGGCACCTGGTTGAGCTGCGCCACCGCGCGGCCCTTCGAAGCCAGGGGCCCGATGGGCAGCGTCGCGGCGCTCGCCGGGTCGCGCACCGTCACGACGAGGTCCGTCACGTCGCCGTCGCCGTTGCGGTCGATTCCGTCCACCCCCTCGGGCACCGGGAAGACGAAGCTCTCCTCTCCCTGGGCCAGGGCCGCGATCGGGACCGGATCGTCCAGGCTCGCGTTGTAGCTGTCGGGTCCGGGAGATCCCGAGAGCACCACGGGACCCACCCCCGCCACGTAGCGGTCCGAGAAGTCGAAGAGGTCCGTGCTGCACTGGTCGCTGGTGCACTCGCTGTCCTGGCTGCAGGTCGCACCCTCGTCGGGGCCGCCGATACAGCCGCGACGGGCGATTCGGATCACGCCCCGAGGCGCATCCACCGATCCGAAGAGCGTCGCCTCGCTCGGCGTCGTCGGATCCTGGAGCGGGGTGAAGACCGGCGGCAGCGGGATCCCCTCCGGTGAGTAGGAGCCCACGAAGCCGTCGCCCGGGAGGTCCACCTTGGCTCCGCCGCCCGAGAAGGCCTCGATGTTGGTCCCGGCGCGTGCGAGCTGGGGGACGGGGATGGAATCGACCCGTACCAGCACTCCGGCGTAGTCCATCGGCACCAGTGCGTTGCCGGCCCCGTCGGTGGTGAAGCGCACCTCGGTGGTGCCGGGCAGGTCGATCATCGCCTCCAGGTCGTTCGCAGGAGGCAGGGCCGTGAAGTTGCCGAAGGTCGTGGCCACCTGGGCCGGGTCCGTGCGGCAGGTGCCGTCCGGCTCGTAGAGCTCATCGGTGCAGGCGACCACCCCGGTGGTGGACGTATCGCCGGCGAGGTCGGCGCAACGGGTCGCGACGAGGTCGCAGCGCAGGGGACGGTCCCGGCGGGTCACCACGATCGTCGCCGGGCCGGCGAGCGTGCGGCCGTCGCTGGCGCCCCCCACCTGCGCGTCCGTGTCCGGGAAGCGGAACTGCAGACGTTCGGGCGGGCTCACCACCAGGCCCGGGAAGTCGAAGGGAGGCGGAAGGGGCGCAGCCGTGTCCACGCAGGTGGCCGTGCCCCCGACCCCGAGGTCTGCGGCACAGCCGGCCGTGTCGATTCCGGCACAGCCCTCGGCGAGCAGCGCCGCGCTGGCCGGTCCGCCGCCGGGTGGCTGGAAGAGCACGGCGACCACGTGATCGTCTGCCGCGTCGCCGTCGTTGTCGAGGTCGACGAATCCCGTCGACGTCCCGTCGCAGAGCGCCGGTTGGACCGTCATCTCCACGAGATCGCCGGGGCCGGCGAAGGGTCGATCCAGGCTTCCGAGAGCCCCGCGGACCTCGCCGCGCGCGGCGGGCACGACGTTGCACACTGCACTCGCCGAGTTCGAGAGGCCGGACAACAGCAGGATGAGACAGCCGATCAGGTAGAGCCGCGATCGCACGAGCTTGAGCTCCTTCCAAGGGACGGTTCTGGTGGGACGGATGGTCTAGCAATCCCGCGAGCTGCCTTCAGCTCGCGAGTCCCGTCCATCCGTTGCGCCAGCCTAGGATGGCGGGAGCCAACACGACTATGAGCTGGTTCACAGGTCGGGGCAGATCGATGGAGCGGGAGCCCGCGCCGCGCGGAAGATCTCCGGCTCGTCCCGGCGTACGTCGCCGCCGAAGGTGACGCAGTAGGGATCGGCTTCGCCCATCACGAGGCGCGCGCCGAGCATGCGCTGCTCGGGCTCGTCGAGGCTCAGCTCGACGTCGGCCCCCCCGCAGCGGATCGACAGGTAGCGGCCGGTCCGCAGGGCCACCCGGGTGCACGGTCCGAGCTCGCCGCGGCGGTCGCGGTACTCCCAGCCCCTGCTGCCCAGGGGCGTGCCGATTCCCGTCCAGCCGGAGGCGGGCAGGGCGGCCGCCATGCGCTCGCCGGTGAGGGGATTGCCGAAGCGGAGCTCCGCGCCGAACAGCGTGGGGTCTCCCGCCGAACCCGGCGCGGGCGTCGCCAGCGAGGACGCGCGCGCGCGCAGCAGGACCCGGCGCCGCGAGGGATCGCCCAGGCGATCCCTCACCGTGACCGAGGTACCGGGCAGGAGTGCGGCGTCCTCGCAGGCCCGGGTGCCCGGGACGCAGTAGGCGCGCAGGGGCTCCGGGATCCGCGAGCTGATCTCGCTCGGGTCCGACGGATTGCCGGTGCGCCGTCCCACGCCGGCGCCCACCAGCAGCATGCCGTCGAGCGCCACGGCCGGTCCGGCGACGGCGGACCCGTTGGGAACGCGCGCCAGGCGCTCGCCGGTCGCCGTGTGGTACCCGCGCACGAAGCCACCGAGGATGCTGCCCGTGAAGGCGACTCCGGGGATCGCGCTGGTCGGGGAGAAGCTGGCATCGGCGTTGGCCTCCGCCGTGTTCTGCCAGAGGACGTCGCCCGTGCCCGCGTCGAGGGCGTGCATGGTGGGGCGCTGGGGGTTCAGTACGGTCGAGAAGGAGCCGGGCGCCGTGCTGAAGTAGACGCGGCCGGCGCCTTCGTCCACCGCCGCCGTCGCGATGACGCCTCCCGCGGCGCCACCGGGCACGACCTGGGTGCTCCAGTAGGGCAGGGCCGAGGGATCGGGATCGTCCCAGGCCACGCCGCTCCGGATGTTGGTGCCTTCGCGGTCGAGCAGGGTGTAGGTCCCGTCCTTGTTGCCGATCCCGACCACGTCTCGCAGCACGCCGTCTATGCGCACCTGGAAGAGGTTCGGCACGCCGCCGTAGGCGAGGTCGTCGTTGTCGATCTCGCGCGGTCGCCAGCGCCACACGGGGTTGCCGTCGAGGTCGAGCGCGAAGAGCGCCTCCTCGTAGGGCGGCATCGGGGGAGGCGGGACCAGGGTGCCGGGATCGTTGTCCGTATCGCAGTTGCTCGAGGCGAAGAAGAGCCAGCCTCGCTCGAGGTCCGCTGCGGGCGAAGACCACACGTTTCCGCAGCCGTTTCCGATCCGCTCGTGGTCGCAGCCGGGGCGGGTGCTGGTGAAGCCTGCGGGCAGACCGAGATCGGCCTCCGAGTGGTAGCCGTCGTAGCGCCGGATGCGGTCCTCGGGGAAGGGCGTACAGGTCGAGCCCGTGGTGACGTCGAAGTACCAGGTCAGGTGGCCGCCCGCGGCGTCGAGGGCGTAGAGGCCGCCCTTGCCGCCGGCCCGATCGTCCACGTCCATGCCGAACACGACCTTGCCGTCCACGACGAGCGCCGACGACTCGATCTGGTTGCGCTCCACGCCGAGGGCGCAGTAGCCCGGCGGATCGACGCAGCCGGTTCCCGCGTCGAAGCGCCAGATCTCCGTGCCGTCGACCGCATCGAGGGCATAGAAGGTCTCGCCCGCGCCGATGAAGACGGTCGGACGCCCGTTCACCGTCTCCACGTGGGGCGAGGCGGCGTACGGGAAGGTCTTGCCGGGCTGGTCATCGGCGCCGAAGCGCCAGACCTCGCTGCCGTCGCCGAGCCGGACGGCGTAGACGTTCGCATCCCAGGACAGGAAGTAGACCACCGGGACCACTCCCTCGCCCGGGAGCTCCACGCGCGCGACCGCCGCCGAGCCCGTGATGATCGCGCCGCTCGGGGCTTCCCAGCGCAGGCTCAGCGCATCCACGTTGTCCGATCCGATCTGCACCTCGGACGGCTGGAATCCGAGCCTCCTGGGACCGCCGAAGTAGGTGGACCACTCGTGGGGCTCGAGGTCGCCCGGCAGGAGGGCCACGCCGTCCGGGAAGCTCAGGCCTTCGCGGATGATCTCGGGCGGGAGGGGATCGCCGGCCGCGTCGAAGCGGATGCGCCGCACCTTGCCGTTGGGGCCGGGCCCGACGTTCGGCAGCGTGCCCACGAGGTCGAGGTCCGCGTAGTAGATCGTGCCGTCGGGGCCGACTGCGAGCGTCTGGGGGCTTCCGGTCGAGACGGGCGGGAGCGCCTCGGGGGGATCGAGGATCGTGCGCAGGAGCGTGCCGTCCAGGTCGTACTCGAGGACGTCTCCGCTCAGGACGCTCGAGGCGTAGAGGGTTCCGGCGGGCGAGAGCGCCAGCCCGGAGAACACGAAACCCGAGGCGAAGACCTCGCGGTTGACGCTGGTGGCGAGCGGAGAGCCCTGTGCGTCGACGGCGCCGCAGCCTCCTGCGGCGTCCGGCGCGGTGGGGAAGGGCGGTGAGAAGCGGTGGATCTGGAGGCCGCTGGCGGAGGCCACGTAGACGCGGCCCTGCGCGTCGATGGCGACGCCCGCCGCGGTCCCGATGTCGGTGGCCAGCTTGCAGAAGCTCGTGCTGGCGTCGTCCGTCCCCGGGTACGCCCCGGGAGGTCCGGGGAAGACGTCGAAGGGCGGGAACCAGACCGTGAGCTGGCCGGTCGGGGTGACGAAGCCCTGATCTCCCACGTCGCTCGTGAAGAGCCTCCCCGCGGCATCGAATGCACACCCGAACGGCTCCGGGTTGGAGGTGGTGTTCGAGTAGGTGGGCGTCAGCTTGCCGATCTGGCGGCCGTCCTTCTCGAAGACGCCGAATCCGGCCGGGGGGTTCGGCTGTCCCGTGTCCTCGCCGGCCACGAACCGTCCCGAGCCGTCGGGAAGCAGGCAGATCATGCCGTTGAGGTCGCGGAAGCTGCCGCTGGCGGGCGTGCCGCCCGTCTCCGAGGCGCTGGCCCGATCGATGAAGACATCCTCGCGGAGAGCGCCCCCATCGAACGTGTCCACGTCGTAGCGGCGCAGACGATTCCCCTCGGTGCCGTAGAGGAGCAGGCCGGGCTCGGCCTGGGCCGTGGCTGCGAGGAAGAGCAGGAGCGCACTGGGGAGGAGCTTCAACTTCAACATGGGGGACTCCGGTCGTCAGCGGTTGGGCGGCTCTCCTAGGGGCACGTGAACGGGGCCAGGGCGCCGGATGCCAGGAAGCGTGTCGGCTGGTCGGAGCGGATCTGTCCGCCGAACTCGGTGCAGTAGGTGGCGTCCCCCACGCGCAGCGTGCCGCGCAGGGGGGCCTGGCTCTGACCGGGCAGGAGCTCGAAGGTGATCGGACCGAGCTTGCCGCCGCACTTGGCGATGAACGAGCCGGGTCGCAGGATCACGGTCGAACAGGCACCCGCCTCGAAACGGCTGTCGCGGTAGCGGTAGCCGCGCGGCTTGTCCTCGCGGCCCAGCAGCGTCCAGTTCCCACACGGGAGGTTCTGGCTGAAGGCCTGGCCGCTCGTCGAGCTCGAGAAGCTGATGGTCGCGCCGTCGGCCGCGCCGCAGCGCGGATCGCCGGGCGAGCCCGCCGCGCCCACCTGGATGGCGGCGTCCTTCGCCCGGATGCTGATCCGCGTCTTGCCCGGATCGTAGTCGCTGCTGTTCCGGATCACGGCGCGGAGCCCCGCCACGGGATGGAAGCCGCCGGTGGTGGCCTCCTCCGCGCACGTGCTCGAGCAGCCATCCCCTCCCGTGGTGTTGCCGTCGTCGCAGGTCTCGCCCGGATCGACGATGGAGTTGCCGCAGGTCTCGTCGGACGAGCAGTCGGCGGAGCACCCGTCGCCGTCCACCAGGTTCCCGTCGTCACAGACCTCGCCGGGATCCTGGACCGCGTTGCCGCAGGTCTCGTTGGACAGGCAGTCGGCGGAGCAGCCGTCGCCACCCACGGTATTGCCGTCGTCGCACGCCTCGCCGGGGCCCTGGACGCCGTCGCCGCAGACGCTCTCGACGGTCGCACAGTCCGCCGAGCAGCCGTCGCCGCTCGTCGTGTTGCCGTCGTCGCAGGCTTCGCCCGGGTCCTGGACGCCGTTGCCGCAGACCTCGGTGGACGAGCAGTCGGCCGAGCAGCCGTCGCCGTCCACCAGGTTCCCGTCGTCGCAGACCTCGCCGGGATCCTGGACCGCGTTGCCGCAGGTCTCGTTGGACAGGCAGTCGGCGGAGCAGCCATCGCCGCCCACGGTGTTGCCGTCGTCGCACTGCTCGGGACCGCCCACGAAGCCGTTGCCGCACGCGCTGGGCTGGCAGTCGGCGTCGCAGCCGTCTCCGTTCACCAGGTTCCCGTCGTCGCAGGCCTCGCCGGCCGTCTGGACGCCGTTGCCGCAGAGTGTCACCTGGCAGTTCGAATCACAGCCGTCGCCGTCGATGAGGTTCCCGTCGTCGCAGGCCTCGCCGGCTGTCTGGATCCCGTTCCCGCAGGCTGTCTGGCGACAGTTCGAGTCGCAGCCGTCTCCATCGACGAGGTCGCCGTCGTCGCACTCCTCGCCCGGCTGGAGCGCGCCGTTGCCGCAGGTCTGGAGGTCGCACACGTCGCCGACCTCGTCCTCGTCGGCGTCGGCCTGGTCCACGTTGGCCACGTCCGGGCAGTTGTCCAGCGGGTCCGGGATCTCGTCTCCGTCGGAGTCCGTGGTGGTCACCGCCACGAACTCCGGCTCACAGGTGGCCCCGCCCGTGCAGTCCGCGTCTTCGGTGCAGGTGGTGCCTTCGAATCGCCGGCAGGTTCCGCTGTTCACGTCGCAGGCTTCACCCTCTCCGGTGCACTGCGCATCCGACGCACAGGGCACGCCCGAGTCCTCCAGGCAGATGCCCTTGCTGAGGAAGTACTGGGAGTTGTCGTTCTTCTCGTCCAGCGGGGGGTCGCGCAGCGGGTCCAGGTCGGTGCCTTCCTCTTCCTGGCCGGCGGGGACGCGGGCGAGGTCGCCGACCACCTGCGGCTTCGCCTCCTCCTCCTCGGTGTTGAAGACCGCGACGAGCAGGTCGACCATGTCGCCGTCGGCGTTCAGGTCGCGCCCCGAGACGGTCTCGTCGTGGATGAAGCGCACGATGTTGTCCTTCACCCGGTACGGAACCTGGGGATCGCAGGCCTCGAGGTCGCAGAGCTGGGCCTCGGTCCCCGTGTTGATCCGAACCAGGCGGCGGGGAGGGCCCTCGTCGATCTTGTAGACCTGGAGGACGATGTCGTCGGTGTCGTTGTCGGTGGTGGGCGTCAGGTTGACGCCGATCTTCGACTCGTCGGTGCGGAACGCCACCATCCGATCGCCCAGCACGAACTCCTCGGCCTGCTGGGGAGAATCGCTGGCGCCGGCTTCGTCCACGATCTCGAGGAGATCCTGGAGAGCCGTGTCGTACACGTTGGCGAACTGCAGGCCGACGAAGGGCCTGAGCAGACCGATCAGGTCACCGTTGGCGTCGACGTCCGAGACCGGAATCGCGGTCTCGACGACGTCCGCGCTGGTGGCCGGATCCAGTCTGGGATCGAGCCACGCCAGGGTGCCGTCGTCGCCGAGGATCGCCAGCGCGGCGTCCGAGAGCGCCAGCTTGGTGGCGGCGCGCTCCAGGTTCGCGGCCGGGTGACCCTGCCGACCCTGGTAGAGATGGGCCACCAGGTCGTCGAAATCGCTGTCGCCGTTCAGCTGCTCGTCGCCGCCGCTCGCGCCGCCGCCGACGTCCTTCTCGGCGCGCAGGAAGGCGATCCTCCCCGCGGCGACGGTGCCGGACTGGGCCGCCGGGAGGGTGACGACGCAACGATTGGCCGGCGCGCCCGAGCAGACGGCCTCGGGGCCCAGGTTCGTCTGACATTCCGGATCGCTCGTGCAGGTGTTCACCACGTCGGCGACCTGGAGCAGGGTGTCCGCCCAGTCTCCATCGTTGTTGAAGTCGCGGCTCTGGTTGGCCGGGTCCAGGGCGTCGATTCCGTTTGCGTAGACGTCCTGGACGCCATTCGTGTCCACGGTCGAGCCCTGGGGGAAGGCCGTGTCGAAGACTCCGGCGCTCAGCTGGCGGTCGGCGGAGCTGGCCTCGAAGGTCAGGTTGATGAAGTCGAGGAGGTTCAGGTTGTCGAGGCCCACGCGGGAGACCGCCCCGCTGACCAGGTCCTTGGCGAAGACGTCTACGGTGAGACCGGAGTCGCCGCCGACCATGTTCGTGGCCAGGGTGGCGACGTACGCGGCGCGGCCGTCGGAGGACAAGCCGAAAGACCCGGCCCAGTCGTTTGCAGGCTCGCCCAGCGCGTTGACACTGACCCGCTCGACCGTGCCGGTCACCCGGTCGAACAGGAAGGAATCGGCGCCGCGGCTGAGGTTCAGGAGGAGGGTGCCCTGCGGGAAGTTGTCGTTGGGCTCGACGTCGAGGTCGCGGGAGTCGCTACCGAACAGCACGAAGCGGCCGTCTGAGCTCAGGCCGTTGCCACTGGCCCAGGTGGTGAGGGTCCGCCCGGGAAGCGGCCGCGCCACGAGGTGGGTGACGTCGGCAACGGTGTCGCGGAGATAGGCGACGCACCACCCATTCAGCTCGGCCTGGATGTGGTGCTGGGGGTCCAGGTCGGAGTCCACCGTCGCGAAGACCGCGTAGCGGCCGTCGTCGCTGATGCCGCGATAGCGAACGGCCGGGTTTCCTCGCGACCCGCGCGCGCGATGATTGCAGTCGATGGAGCTGTAGTTGTCGGTCTGCTGGCCGCCGCTGCCGAGACTGACGCGGATCGTCGAGACCTCGCCGGGCTGGTAGATGCTGTCCCCCTCGTGATCGAAGAGGCCATCGTTGTCGGCGTCGCGATCGTGGAGGTATACGTCCCGCCACCCGTTGAAGTCGCCGGGGTCGAGCTGGCCCCCGTCGTCGCTGTCGAACAGGACGAAGCGCCCGTCCGGGGTCAGCTGCGCGTGGGTAGAGGACCCGAAGGCCTGGTTCCCGTTGGAATCGATGCTCACGCGGACGGTGCGGACGTCGCCGAGCTGGTCGAAGGTGCCGTCGTTGCTGACGTCCCGGTCGTGGACGAACACGTCGTTGACGAGGTTGGTGTCCCCCGGTACGAGATTGTCTGAGGGGGACCAGAAAGAGACGAA
>JANQFA010000203.1 GCA_028278065.1 Myxococcota bacterium | reverse complement strand
ACCAGGCTCCAGACGAGATACAGGAGCGCGAACGTCAGCGCCTCGGGCGCGCCGATGCCGCGGGTGGAGAAGAGCGCCACCAGCGCGGCGTCGCGGGTGCCGATTCCCGACACGCTGACCGGGACCAGCGAGACTGCGGTGGAGAGCGAGATGCACCACACCGCCTCGCCGAGTCCGAGCGGGATGCCGAGGGCGCGGATCAGGGCGAAGCCACCGACGAAGAGGAGCGCCCACTGTACTGCGGTGAGCAGCGCGGGAACCACCAGCTCGCCGAGGGCCAGGCGCGAGAGAGGTCGCCAGAGCTCGGCGAGGGCGCGGCGCACGGGAGCGACGATCCTTCCGGCCCCGGGAAGGCGCGTTCCGGCATCGAGCAGCGCGCGGGCGACGCCGGGCGTCGCCAGCACCAGGATGCCGACCGCGAGCAGGCCCAGGAGCGCCAGCGTGGCCGCGCGCAGCGGACCCGGCGGCGCGGCGACCCAGCCCGCCAGGCCCGCCGCGGCGCCGAGGAGCGCGAGATCGAGCAGGCGATCGGCCAGCACCGACGCCACCCCCACGGCCAGCGGCGTTCCGCGCTCCTCGTGCAGCCAGGCGGTCCGGGCCAGATCCCCGACGCGGCCCGGGGTGACGAAGCCCAGGAACGCTCCTGCCTGATAGACGGAGAGGCAGCGGCCCAGCGGGTAGTCGACGTCGAGTCCGCGCAGGATGAGGCGCCAGCGGACGGCCTTCACGAGGGTCGAGGCGAGGAAGCACGGGGCGGCCAGGAGCAGGCACCAGGGATCTGCGCCGCGCAGCAGGGCGGGCACGCGCGCGAAGTCGATCGTCAGCCAGAGCCCGACGAGGAGGACCAGGCCGAGCCCGCGTCCCAGCAGACGGACGCCACGACCGCGGGCGCCCGCGTCGGCGCTCACGCCCAGCCGAGCTCGCGGCCGAGGAGATCCTCCAGCCGCTGGTTGTGGGGCTCGAAGTGCTCGACCAGCCTCCGCCGCGTGGCGGGATCCAGGCCCGGGTAGGGCTTCTGGTTGTAGACCTTGTAGCCGGACGCCCGCCACGCGGGCAGGCCGATGTGCTCGAACGCCCGACCCACCGTCGCCTCCGGATCCGCGTAGAGGTCCTCGCTGCGCAGCACCAGGAGCTGCTCGGCGGGGAAGTGCTCGCGCCAGGCCGCGATGCGCTCGGCATAGTGGCCGCGGCCGAGGTAGGCGAACTGGTAGTGGCGGTCGCTCCAGGCGTGCTCATCGGCCACCAGGCGGTCCCACTCGCCCTTCAGGCGCTCGTCCTCCCGATCGATGGCCTCCTCGAAGGAGAGTTCCTCCTTTCCCTGGCGCACGTTCAGGTGGTAGTGCGAGTAGGCGCGCTCGACCGGATTGCGCACGAGCGCGATGAGGCGCGCGTCGGGGAGGACGCGCGCGAGCCGCGCCGGGACGTGGGGGTGGTAGAGGTAGTAGGGACTGGCTTCGCCCGTCATGGCCGCGCCGTGCCGCAGGCGTGTCCAGGCGGCCCACGCGCGCGTCGGGAAGTGTGCGCGGTACCAGTCGAGCCCCCGCTCCGCGTTCATGTCGAAGTAGTGCACCTCCTTGCGAAACGCCTCGCCGACACACGGGTGTGCGGTGATGTAGCGGTACAGGGAGGTGCTGCCCCCGCGCTCCACGGAGGCGAGGACGAAGGAGGGGAGCATGCGCAGGCCGGCGGTCGCCGTGCGGGAGGCCGGCAGGACCGTCTTCTTCTCCCGGTGCATCGCGGTCCCCCAGAAACGCGTCCGCCGACGGCGGAAACGCGGCGAATGTCCCCCACGCCCCCGAGGCCGTCAAGCTCCGGGTCCTGCGTCCTCGCCGCGTTCGGCCCGCCAGGCCTCCAGCTCCACGAGCCGCCCCCGCACCACGTCGGGTTCGCGCACGTACACCCAGAAGCTCCGCTCCGGATAGCGGGCCGTGACCGGCTCCCAGCTCTCGGGTCTCGCCTGCGCCCAGACGATCGACTGCTCGTCCACGCGCGCCCCGTTGCGAACCAGATCGAAGCGGGGCATGCGCCGCGTCGGACTGGTGTCGGTGGCGACGAAGACCACCGCGTCGCGCAGGCCCGCCTCCTCGACCGCGCGCATCGGATCGCGGCGCTCGCGCACGATGGTGCCGTGCATCAGCGCTGCGCCGACCAGCGAGGCCGCGGCCCCGGCCAGGTGCACGCCCACCAGCCAGGTGGTGAGCGGTCGCCAGCGCTCCCCGTCGCGCGCCGGTGCGCACGCCGCAGCGATGCGCAGTGCGGCGAACGGGAAGGCCTCGAAGAGGTAGCGGGGTCCGTAGGTCTCGTGGGCGCTGTTGCGGTAGAGCGAGTAGCCGAGGAGCGCGAGCAGGAAGTAGCCGTCCCACCAGCGCAGCTCGCCGCGCAGCGCCGCCCGCGCGAGCGCGACGACGTAGAGGAACAGGAACAGGCCCGACGTGTAGCGCGGCAGCAGCAGGAGGCGCACCTGGATCCACTTGTACGCGCGTGCCGGAGTGTGGTCTCCGACGAATCCGATCGCCTGGCGCGGATCGTTCACGGTGGTGGGGAGCACGAAGGGATCTCCCGTGATCGCCAGGTTGTAGGCCAGGAGGGCCGCCAGGAAGGCGCCTGCCGCGAGGGCCATGGGCCAGAGGTTCAGCAGGTGGCTCCAGGAGCGCCGCCAGGCCAGGGCGAGGAGGAAGGGCGGGAAGAGGAGCACGGCGTTCATGTGGCGAGCGAGGCCCAGCCAGCCGATCGCGACACCGGCGACCAGCGCGGCCGCCAGCGTGGGTCTCTCCAGGTAGCGTGTCGCGGCGGCGACGAAGGCGAGGGAGAGGAGCGCACCGAAGGGATGGCTGTAGTAGGAGCCGGCGTTCAGCAGCAGGAACCCGCTCAGGCCGAAGAGCAGGGCCGCCAGCAGGGCGACGCGCTCGCCATACGCGCGACGCGCGAACGCGAACAGGATGGCGACACAGCCGGCCGCGACGAGTGGGTTGACCGCCCACGCCGGCAGCCCCACGGCGAGGAAGGGCGCCATGAAGAGAGGCCAGCCGGGGGGGAAGCGGCTGACCCACTTCCCGTCGATGTCCTTGTCGTGCATGAAGCGCACGAAGCGGTGCAGCGGGTGCGCGTCCTCCCAGAGTCGGCCCCCGGCGTAGGTCTCGGCCTGGAAGACGTAGGCGTACTCGTCGGCCGAATTGGGGAAGTGGAGGAGCACGATCGAGGAGATCGCGATGCCGACCACCGCGGTTCCCGCGACGCAGAGGGCCCGCAGATGGGGTGGTGCTGCAAGCCAGCGCCGCGCGATCGTCTCGGCGGTGGAGGCGGCCCGCTCGTGCCAGCCGAAGCGAAGCGCCGCGGGGACGGTGAGGAGCGGTACGAGCAGCGCGGCCCAGGCGAGGCGCTTCATCAGGAGACGGTCTTCGTAGAAGAGGAAGTCGTAGCCGGTGCGGTCCAGGAGGAGGGCCGAGGAGAGCGCGGCCAGCAGCGCTGCGCCGACGGCAGCCGCCCCGCTTCTCAAGAGCCCGCCCCCACGTCCTCCAGGATGTCCAGGAAGCGCCCGCGCTCGCGGGTGATGTCGTGGCGCGCGAAGGTCTCGCGCGCGGCCGCCAGGAGCGGGGCGGCCTGCCGCGTGGAGAGGGCCAGGGCCTCCTCGCTGGCGGCGCGGATCGCGCCGAGATCGAAGGCGGGGCGGAAGGCGTTCTCGCCCGGAAGGCAGAAGTCGCGGTTCCCGATGCAGTCCGGACACACCGTGATCGTGTCGAGGGCCATGCTCTCGAGGGCGGGGATGTAGAAGCCCTCGGTCTCGTGCGGGATGTGGACGGTGACCCTCGCGCGGTTCATGAGCCCGATGAAGTCGCTGCGCAGGGCGGGCTCCTGCAGGAGCTGGACCCTGCGGCCCGGCCGCCACAGGCGCCGGCGCAGACGTCTCCCCAGCGCCGGGTCCTTGATGGCCACGATCAGCACGTCCAGGTCCTTCGCCTCGAAGGGGATCGGCGCGGGGAACTCGCCGGGGTCGAGGCCGTACTCGTTCACGAAGACCGGCCCGTTGGCGCCCGCCTCGCGGATCGAGTCCGCGACCTGCTGGCTGCAGCAGATGCGCGTGGCGTAGTGGCGCAGATGGGGCCGGCGCGGGTCGTCGGGGAACCCGTGTCGTACGTGCTGGATCAGGTTGATCACCGGGGCGGGCGGCTTCTCCACCCAGTCCGGCGGGATGCGCTCCCAGTCGCGCCCGCCCAGGAAGAGGACGTCGGGCTCGCAGCTCTCGTCTGCGCCCAGGATGTTCCCGGGATGGGCACGCCAGGGATTGCTCTCGTCGAAGATCGAGCTCTCGGTGAAGCGTACCCGGGCCGTCCATGCGGGCGACGAGAGCACGTGCGTGAAGTAGTGGTAGGCCTTCAGGTGGCCGCCCTGGAACTTCTTGAAGCGCCGGTGGAAGAGGACGGTCTTCACCCTTCGCCCCGGCCGTAGCCGACCGCCACCTCGGTCCGGCAGCGCGCGTCGATGTCGTCCGGGTTCTCGCCGAGCTCGCGCACGAGTCGCGCGTGCATCGCTGCGACCCGGTCCGCCTGGTCCGGGTCACCCGCCCGGTTGGTCAGCTCGCCGGGATCGCTCTCCAGGTGGTAGAGCTCCCGCTCGGCCGGATGACGCTCGGACGGAGGAGCGTGATAGACGTACTTCCAGCTCCCCTCGCGCAGCATCGTGAACGCGGACGCCACGTTGTGCCCGTAGTACTCGGAGATCGCGCGGTCCTTCCAGACCGAGTCCTCGGAATCGAGCCAGTCCAGCAGCGAATCCCCGTCCCAGTCCTCCGGGGCGCTCGACCCGCTCAGCGCCGGGAGGGTCGCCATCAGGTCGACCAGCGAGCACGCCCCCGCCCGTCGGCCCGGGCGGAAGCGCTCCGGCCAGCTCACGATCATGGGAACGCGGGTGGCGGACTCGAACGCGCAGTTCTTCCACCAGAGACCGTGCTCGCCCAGGTTCTCGCCGTGGTCGCTCACGTAGATCACGACCGTGTCGTCCGCGACCCGGCTTCGCGACAGCGTGGCGAGGAGCCGGCCCACCTGATCATCGAACCACTCGGTCAGTCCATGGTAGAGCTCGCGGCCCCGACGCACGGTCTCCTCGGGCACGTCGACCATCGAGAACGCGATGCGCAGGTGCCGGTAGTTGAGCGGAAGCCCCTCGAGGTGGCCGTCCGGGATCTCGGGCATCGGCACGCGGCCCCGAAAGTGCTCCCAGTAGTCGTCGGGGACGATCAGCGGGAAGTGGGGTGCCAGGTAGCCGGCGAACAGGAAGAAGGGCGGGTCGCTGCGGCGGCGCCCCGCGAGGAACTCGCAGGCGCGTCGCGTGACCTCGCGATCGTGACGCAGCACCGGCGAATCCGGGGCAGCGCGGAAGTTGCCGAAGCGTCTGGAGAGGCCTGAGGGCGGCGCGAGGTCGTCCGGATCGCGCCGCGTCACGAGGCCGCTCTTGGTGTACTGGTTGGTGCGGAAGCTCCCCAGCTCGCGGAAGCCGTAGCGTCGCGTCGAGTCGTAGTGCTGCTTGCCGCAGAGAACCGACTCGTAGCCCGCTGCGTTCATCACCCGGGCGATCGAGGGCGTATCGTCGCTGGGGAGCCAGCATGCGTTTCCCCAGGCGCCTACGCGCGAGGGATAGCGTCCGGCGGTGAGCGAGAGTCGGGAGGGGCCGCAGAGGGGGGAGTTGCAGTAGGCCGCGTCGAAGACCACACCCCGCTCCGCCAACGCGTCGAGGTGGGGTGTACGGGCGAGCGGGCTTCCGGCGAAGCCGGCGACGCCGTGGTTGTGCTCATCGGACATGACGAGGAGCACGTTGGGCGGTGCTCCGGCGGGGCGCTCGTCCCTCGAGAGCAGACGTGAGAGGAGCGACCTCGGGCTGCGGGATCCGGCGGTCATGGCGTCGATGGAGACCGGGTGCGAGGAGGGCTCAGCATACGCGACGGACGGGTGACCGCCAGCCCGTCCCGCCGCGATGAGCGCCAGCCGCCACCCTGCGTCTCCGCCCGCATGGAGACGGCGGCGTCAGCCCGCGCGCCAGGCGGCGGCCGGACCTCCGAGCCGCTCGGCGAGCCGTTCCAGGTCTTCGGCGTAGTGCTCCGTCAGCCAGCGACGCACGGGCTCCGGGCAGGGATGGCGGCCGGTCCGGGCCGGCCCGCTGCCATCGAGCTCCTCCACCGTGTGGCCCTTTCGGCCCGGTGCGACTCCGGGGACGATCACCTTGCCCAGCGGGAAGCGCTCCCAATCCACGTCGGTCGACGCGCCGATGTGGCGAAGCACCTCACAGAAGAGGTCCCGCGGACGTTCCTGGATCCAGTCGAAGAAGCCCACGTAGAGCTGCTCGCGTGGGAAGACCGCGTTCCACGCGTCCAGGATCGCCGGGTAGTCGCCGCGCCGCTCCGCCACGTCCGACTCCAGAAAGGCGATCACCTCGTCGGTGGAGACCTCCGCCGGGTCCCGGCCCCGTCGGGCGGCCAGGTCCATGAGCGCGTGGGACCAGGCGCGCTCTACCGGGTTGCGCAGCAGCAGCACCAGCCGGAGCCGGGGCAGGATCCGTCCGACGTAGCGAATGCGCTCGGGCGAGAGGATGCCGTAGGCAGGCGTGATCTCTCCGCACACCCGGTCGCCCGCGGCGACGAAGTGTCGCGCGTACTCGGCCAGGGGACGCTCCCACTTGTTGTCGAAGTAGTGGAGCTCCTTGCGTTCCGGAATAAACACCTCAGGGTGTAGCCGGAGGTTCTCGGCCAGCCAGGTGGTGCCGGCCTTCTGCGCGCCGATCCCCAGGAAGTCCGGCAGGCGGAGGCGTGCGGCGCTGCGGGGAGCGAGCCGGTGCAGGAGGCGTTCGAGACGGGTGGGCACGGGAGCCCTCCAGGGTGTCGCGCAGTCTACGGGCCCGCGCCCGAGGGGGCCAGCGCCGCTGGTGGCGGCAGGGCGGAATCCCTAGGATTGGCCGCGAGTTCGCCACCCAGGAGGGGTCATCGGGGATGCCTGGCTCACGCGCGACACTCGTCGTCGCGCTCGTCTCTCTGCTCGCTTCCGCCTGCGCCTACCGGTCCGTTCCCGAGGAGGGGCTGTGTCGCGCGCGGACCATCCGGACCAAGCCCTTCGAAGGCTCGCGAGTCTCGTCCAACGACGTGGAGGGGATCGCCTACGAGAGGGGCGCCGACAACCTCTGGCTGGGCGACGACAACGCCAACCAGATCTACATCATCGAGGCCGAGAACGGACGATTGCTCGGCCGCCTCCGCGAGCGCGACTTCGTGGCCGCCTTCCCCGATGCGGGGGTCTGCGACAACGGCAGTCCGGACGTGGACTGCTCCTACACCGCCGAGCTCGAGTCGCTGGGCTACGACAGGAAGACGCGCTCCATCTACGTGGTCAACACGGTCAACCGCCTGAACCTGGATCCCGCCGTAGACAAGCCGGCCCTCTTCAAGCTGACCAGCCCCGCGAAGGGCGAGAACATGCGCTTCGCGAAGTGGCAGCCGCTCCAGCCCGGCCACAAGTACGGACCGGTCGCGGTGCGCGGCAAGCGGATCCTGTTCGCCATCGGCAACGACGTGCGCGTCTACGACCTCGAGACCAACGCCTTCGGCGGCGGGGACTGGGGGGAGGAGGGTGAGGTGGCCTACACGACGCCGCACCGGGGCATCGTGGGCATGGCTCCCCAGGGCGCCTACATGTGGCTCCTCTCGACCGACAACATCCTCTCCAAGGTCGACTGGAAGGAGCGCGAGGAGGTGGAGACCTACGACCTCTCCGGCCAGGGCCTGAACACGGCCAAGGGCCTGGCCTACGGACGCGGCGAGTTCTTCGTGGTGGAAGGCGACGCGCCGAACCCGATCTACGTGCTGCGCTTCGCCACCTCGCCCACCATGGGGAAGGCCGCCTTCCTGGGCGGCTGGCCCCGGTCCTGCCCCGCTCAGCCGTGAGCGCGGCGCCCGAGCCCGTCGCAGCCGGCCTCACCGGCTGGTCGGAGTCGACGGAGCGCTTCGAGATCAAGTTCGAAGGGCGCGCGTCGCTCGCCGCCCGCATGGAGGCCCTGCTGCGGGCGCGCTGTCGTCCCGATCCCGAGTTCCCGGAGAACCGCGTGCACTCGATCTACTTCGACACGGGGCGCCTCGCGGCCTACGAGGACAAGGCCGCCGGGCAGTACGTGAAGGAGAAGATCCGGCTGCGCTGGTACGACCCGGGGGACGGTCATGCCTGGCTCGAGCTGAAGGGCCGCACGGGAGCGCGGGGATCCAAGCGACGCAAGCGGGTGCCGTTCCGGCCGCCGGGCCGCGTCGATGCGCGCTCCCTGGCCGCGCTCCTGCGCGAGCACCTGGGTGCGACCCACCCGCCGGCGCTCTGGCTCGACTACAGCCGCCTCCGTTTCGTCACTCCCGACGGGGCGGTGCGCGTGTGCCTGGACCGGGACGTGGTCGTGCGCTGGGCCTCGCCGGTGCTGCCGCCGCGCCGTCCGCCCGGAGCCCTGCCGTTCTTCGTCGTGGAGGTGAAGGGCGACGCGCCCCAGCCCCCCGCCTGGCTGTCGGAGACGATCGGGCGCTACGCGCGGCGCACGGCCTTCTCCAAGTACGCCCTCTGCGTCGAGCACGTCCGGGGAGGAGCTTCCTGATGCAGACGCTTCTGGATCGTCTGATGGCCGCGCCGCCCGGCGCCGAGCTCGGAGTCGAGGGCATGATCCTGGCTCTCGCCGTCTCGACCGCGTCGGCCCTCCTGGCGCAGATCCTCTACACGACCTTCTACGAGCACGTCGAGACCGGGTCCCAGATCCACCGCTCGTTCCTCCTGGTCGGGCCCTCCGTGACGCTCCTCTTCCTGGTCGTGCAGCTCTCCCTCCCTCTCTCCCTGGGTCTCCTCGGTGCCCTCTCGATCGTGCGCTTCCGGGTCCCCATCAAGGAGCCCGAAGAAGTCGGCTTCCTCATGGTGGTGATCGCATCGTCGATCGCCTGCGCGACGGCCAGCTACGGGCTGCTCCTGATCCTGTTGGCCATCGTGATCGGGGTGCTGGTGGTCCGGCACCTCACCGCCGCGCGGCTCGGCGGGCGCGGGCGCGACGGCGGCCTCCTGATGCTCACGCTCGCCGACGACTCCTACGCGCAGCATGCGTCGGCGATCGAGTCGCTCCTCCTCGAGCGTCTGGGGCGCATCCGGCTGGAGCACCTCTCGACCCGGGACGGGCGCACCCATCTCAACTACGCCTTCCGCGGCCGGCCCGGCATCGACTGGCCCGAGACCCGCGCGGCGCTCGACATCCTGTGCACGCCCGAAGACGTCTCGGTGCTCTTTGCTCGGCAGGGCGGCATCTAGCGTCCCGTGCCCCGGCGCCCGCGCAGCCGAACCCGATCGGCGCTCCTCGTCGTCGTCGCGCTGGCCGTGATCGCGGGGGCGGCACTCGTCCGGGATCGGCTGCCGCGCACCCCGATCGGCGAGCGCGGCCCGTCGCCTCCCACGGCACGTGCCACGCGTACGGCCCGGACCCTGGCTCAGCTCGAGCGGGTCTCGACGGCCTCGTCTCCTGTGGTGCTGAACGAGATCGCGACGACCAACCCCCACGTCCTGCTCGACGAGGAGGGCGCCGCCCCGGACTGGATCGAGCTCTACAACCGCTCGGACCAGCCCGTGGCCCTGGGCGGCTGGAGCCTGGCCGACGGGCGCGATCCGGCTCGGCGCTGGATCCTGCCCGAGCGCACGCTCGCCCCCCGCTCCCACGCGATCGTGTTCGCTTCGGGCCGGGACAGGGTTGGAAGCGCGATCGCGCGCACGCTGGACGTCGAGCTCCACCCGTCCGGCGCGGACGACCTGGACCTCCTCGAGGCGCCTGCGCGGATCGTGGACCCGGAGCCGGATCGCAGGCCCCGCCGCCGCGCGCGAGTCGCGCTCGACCTCCCCGCTCGCGGACCCTGGGAGCTCTGGGTCGGGGCCCGCGCCAGCGGAGACGTGCCGGCGGTGCTGCGCGTGTCGCTGGACGGAGGCGATCCGGTGGAGGCCGTGCTGCGTCCGTCGCGCCGACTCCGGCACCTGCGCCTCGCCGCCGGAGTTCGCGGCGGGCGGGCGCGCACGGTGCGGCTCGAGTCGCAGGGGAGCGTGTACGTATCTCGGGCCTCGTTCGCGCTCCCCGGACCGCATGCGGGGCGCCTGGGTCTCCACATGCACGCCTCGTTCCGGCTCTCCCGGTCGGGGGAGACGGTGGTGCTGCTCGACCCCCGCGGCGCCGCCGCGGACTACGCCACCCCCCAGCGCTTCGTGCCCGGGCGAACCTGGCAGCGCGTTCCCGACGGCGATGCGCACTTCGAGATCGCGCCGCCCACGCCCCTGGGTCGGACGAGCGCGGCTGCCCCGGACCTCTCGGCTTCGCCCCCCGTCGGGGACGATCCGATCCGCGTCTCGGCCGCGCTTCCCTCCGGTGTCGATGTACTCCGCTACACCCTCGACGGAACGCCGCCCCGAGGCGACTCGGCGCGGCTCGAAGGCGCGCTCGAGATCGCGGGGCCCACCTTCCTGCGGGTGCGCGGGTTCCGGGCCGGCCTGCCCGCGACGCCGGTGGCCTCCCGTGTCTTCCACCCGGGCCCGACGCCGGACGCGCTGGTGGTCCACGTCGGAATCGACCGCCGCGCGCTGGACGACCCCGAGTGGGGGATCGTCCCGAACAACGCCGCGCGCGGCATGGCCTGGGAACGGGTGGCCCGGGTTCTCGTCTTCGATCAGAGCGGCGTGCACTTCGACGGCGAGGCGGGTCTGCGCACCCACGCGGGGAACGGCTCGGACCGGGGGCGCGCCACGTCCTTCCAGCTGCGCTGGCGTCCGTCTCTCGGGGCAGCCCACGCGACGCGCGATCCGTTCGAGCCCGCGCTCACACCGCTTCCCGATCGGCTCATCCTCGACGCGGCCGCCGGCGCCTGGACCGACAGGCTGGCCTACGACCTGGCAGCCGCCAGCGGCGGCGTGGCCGCGCGCAGCCGCCGCGCCGTCCTGTTCGTGAACGGGAGGCTGCACAACCGTGCCATCGCCTTCGAGGACGTGGACGACGGCTTTCTCGAGAGCCGCTTCGGCCACACGGACTTCGACCTGATCAAGGGAAAGCCGTTCAAGGTGAAGCGCGGCGACCGACTGCGACTCGAGGACACCGCCGCGCGTCTCTCGAGCGGTACTCTCAGCCTGGAGGAGGCCCGCCGGCGGATCGATCTGGGGAGTGCACTCGCCGCGCACTTCGCCCTGGTCTTCCCGGACGCCACCGACGGAGGCCGCTTTCCCGACGACGCCGTGCAGGGCTACCTGGCGATCGACCGCACGCGCGAGCCGGGGGTGGTGCACGCTGTGCCGTGGGACCTGGACCACGGCTTTCGGAGCCTCAACCCCGATGCGCTCGCCGACCACCGCGCCTTCGTGCGCCGCCAGCCCTGGGATACCCGCTATCTCGCGGAGCAGGTCGTGGACCGTCTCCTCCGCGACGATCCGCTCTTCGCCGGGATCTACCGGGAGGCCGCGGAGCGCTTCCTCGCCGTGGCGGCGGAGCCGCGCTGGCTCGAGGAGATCGAGGCCCTCCAGGACCTGGACGCGCGCTGGGGCCGGCCGCGCCGCGCGGGCCCCGACTGGCCGTCCACGCCGGAGGAACGCGAGGCGTGGGATCGTCAGCGCCGGGAAGCGTACGACCGCGCCCGCCTCTTCTTCGCCGAGGGCCCCGAGGTGCTGCGCCGACAAGCCGAAGCGGTGGCCGAGGGGCGCTGAGCCTGGGCGCGATATCGTCCTTCCCGATGCCCGACACGTCGCCGATTCGCGCGGTCCTATTCGATCTGGACGGGACCCTCTACCACCAGGCGCCCCTGCGCACCGCGATGGTGCTGGAGCTGGCCCTGCTTCCCCTGCGTCGCCGCTCGGTGTCGGCGGCCCGCAGGGAGGTGCGCGCCGTGGCCGTGTTCCGCCGTGTCCGCGAGGAGCTGCGCGAGGCGCCCCACGAGCGGCCTCTGGAGCGCCTGCAGTACGAGCTGGCCGCCGAGCGCGCCGGTGTCGACGTCGAGCGCATGGAAGAGTGGGTGCGCGACTGGATCCAGCGGCGGCCCCTGCGCCACCTGGCGCGCTGCCGGCGCCGGGGCCTGGACGCGCTCCTCGACGGGCTCGCCGCGCGAGGCCTGCGCGCCGGGATCTTCTCGGACCATCCGGTGGCGTCCAAGCTCGAAGCGCTGGGCGTGGCGGGCCGCTTCGATCCCCTGCTCTGTGCCACCGATCCCGAGATCGACGCCTTCAAGCCGGATCCTCGGGGATTCCTGCGCGCCTGCGCGCTCTGGGATCTGGAGCCGCATGAAGTGCTCTACGTCGGAGATCGGGCCGAGGTGGATGCGGAGGGCGCGGCGCGGGCGGGGATGGCTTGCGCACTCATCGGACGCAGCCCTACTCTGCAGCGACGGGGGGATCAGGCGGCCGCTCCCGGCCGCCTCCTGGCGGTGTCCTCCTTCTCGGAGCTCCTCGATGACGTCGACCGCGCAGGCCCCTGAGGCCCACGGCATCCGTCCGTACGTCCAGATCGCGCGGATCGACCACTGGTTCAAGAACGTCTTCATGCTGCTGGGCGTGGTGCTCGCCTGGTTCCTGGATCCCGCCAAGGTATCCCTCTCGAGCCTCCCCGACGTGCTCCTGGCCCTGGCCGCCACCTGCCTGGTGGCCTCCAGCAACTACGTGATCAACGAGCTCCTGGACGCGCCCTACGATCGCCTCCACCCCGTCAAGCGGACGCGGCCCGCGGCCGCAGGGCTGGTGCGCCCCTGGGTGGCGATCGTCGAGTGGCTCCTGCTCGCCGCAGCGGGCATCGGCCTCGCCTGGATGGTCCATCCCATCGTCGCGGCGACGGCGCTCCTCTTCTGGATCGCGGGCATCGCCTACAACGTCCCTCCGATCCGGACGAAGGAGCTCCCCTACCTGGACGTGCTGTCGGAGTCGATCAACAACCCGCTGCGTCTGCTCCTGGGCTGGTTCGCGGTGGATCAGCAGACGGTGCCGCCGGTCTCTCTCTTCGTCGCCTACTGGATGGCCGGCGCCTTCTTCATGGCGATCAAGCGGCTGGCCGAGTACCGCAGGATCGACGATCCCGAGGTGGCGGCGAGCTACCGTCGCTCCTTCCGTCACTACACCGAAGACCGCCTGATGGTGAGCCTCTTCTTCTACGCGGTGACGGCCGGTCTCTTCACCGGCGTCTTCATCGTGCGCTACCGCCTCGAGCTGATTCTCGCTCTCCCGCTGGTGGGCGGGTTCTTCGCCTACTACATGAGGATCGGGCTGCGTCCCGACAGCCCGGTACAGAACCCGGAGAAGCTCCATCGCGAGCGGGGCTTCCTGCTCTACGTGCTGGCCTGCGCGGCGGTGGCCCTGCTGCTCATGCTGACCCACATCCCGGCGCTGTACGAGATCTTCAACGTCCAGGAGGCGCAGACGGCGCCGCTCTGGAGGATCGACTGAGTCAGCTCGGTCGCTTGCGGCCGGCGAGCCAGCGCAGGATCGCGGCCACGGCGCTCGCGTCGGGGAGGCGCCTTCCGGCCAGGCTGATCGTGTCGGCCGGCCCGACCCGGAACGTGGCAGCCATCCCCGCGAGGATGCGGAAGGCGTCCTCGTCGGTCTCGTCGTCGCCGATGTAGATGACGCGCACGTTCTCGGTCCAGGAGGGACCGTGGCGCGAGCGCAGCACGTGCAGGACCGCACGGCCCTTGTCCCAGCCGATGGGAGGGCGCGCCTCGACGGCCAGGTGGGCATCGCGGGCCTGGAAGCCCGACTCGAGCACGATCTCGCGAGCCCGCGCCACGAGCTGGGTGGCATCGCCCTTCACCGGCCGGTAGTGCCAGGTGAGGGTGTGCCCCTTCAGCTCCACCCAGGCGCCGTCGCTGCACACCTCCTGGAGGGCCTTGCCCAGCTCGACGATGCGGCCCTCGTAGTGGTCGACGTCCTCGTGGCGGAAGTGTGGCAGGTCCGGCGCCGCGACCTCCAGACCGTGGTTGCCCGCGAAGGTGATCCCGTCGATGCCGACCATCGCGCGCACGTCTTCGAGTGCGCGACCGCTCACGATGGCAACGTCGGTGTCGTCACGGGCGACCAGGGCTTCGAGGCGGTCGCGCACCTCCGAGGAGAGCGTCGCCTTGGAGGGATGATCCACCAGCGGCGTGAGCGTTCCGTCGTAGTCGAGGAAGACCGAGAGGTGGTACTTCTTGAGGAAGGGCTCGAGCCAGCCCCCGATCTCGTCGTCGGTGAGCGGCCGGAGCTGGGCGTTCTCCAGGTCGGCCTCCTCGAGGAACTGGCTCACCCAGGAGTACACGTTGTCACGCTCCTCGCGGACGCGCATGGAAGCCACGCGCGAGCGGCGCTCGCTCTCGTCCATGGTCAGGGCGCGGTGGATGGCGTCGGCGGTCTCGTCGATGTCGTAGGGGTTGACCTGGATCGCCTCGCGCATGGTGGCCGCCGCGCCCGCCAGCTCCGAGAGGATCAGGACGCCGGGGTCGCCCACCTGGCACGCGACGTACTCCTTGGCCACGAGATTCATGCCGTCGCGCAGGGGTGTCACCAGCGCCACGTCCGCCTCGCGGTACATCGCCGCGAGGCGTTCCGGCGTGACGGAGCGATACAGGTAGCGGATGGGCGACCAGGTGGCCGTCGCGAAGCGGCCGTTGACGCGTCCGACCAGCTCGTCGATCTCGCGCTTGAGATCGCGGTAGTCCGCCACCTGCGAGCGGCTCGGGACCGCAAGCTGGAGGAGCACGACCACTCCCCGGTGTTGGGGGTGCCGCTCCAGGAGGCGTTCGAACGCGCGAATGCGCTCCGGGATTCCCTTCGTGTAGTCCAGCCGGTCGACTCCCAGCACCATGCGCTCGCCCTCGCGGCCGACGCGGCCTTCGGAGGCTTCGAGCGCGCGCTTCTCGAACAGCTCGAAGTCGATGCCCAGTGGAAAGGAGCCCACGCGTACGACCCGCCCACCGTGGTCGACGAGTCCGGCGGTCCGGTCGACCCGGTCTCCGAGGCGCTTCTCCACGCAGTCGAGGAAGTTCTGTGCGTAGCCTTCGACGTGGAAGCCGACCAGGTCACAGGAGAGGATCCCGAGCAGCATCTCGCGTGACCAGGGCAGCAGGCGGAAGATGTCCCACGGCGGGAAGGGGATGTGCAGGAAGAAGGCGATGTGCGCATCCGGAACGCGGAGCCGCAGGAAGCCCGGGGTCCGCATCAGGTGGTAGTCGTGCACCCAGACGAGCCCTGCATCGCGGGCCGCCGGCGCGGCGACCTGGGCGAAACGCTCGTTCACGGCGTCGTAGGCGGCCCAGTCGCGGGCGTCGAAGACGGCGCGTGCCGGAAGCGAGTGGAAGAGGGGCCAGAGCGTGCGGTTCGAGAACCCGTGGTAGTAGCGGTTGGCCTCGGTATCGGTGAGCGGAACCGCCTGCACGCCGTAGGGCTCGCCACCGTTGCGGGGGATCTTCTCGCGCTCCTTCAACGCGATGCCAGGCCAACCGATCCAGTCGCCGCCGCGCTGGCGCAGGACCGGCTCCAGTGCGGACACGAGTCCACCCGCAGAGGGCTTCCGTTCCAGCCCGTCGCGCGTGCGCTGGATGGTGAAGGGCAGGCGGTTGGCGAGAACCAGGACCGGAGCCTCGTCGCGCCGGGCCGCCACGGCGGGTCTCTTTCGTCGGCGCGTCGCCACGGCTCGGAGGGTAGCGTGATAGAGTCGCCGTGCCGGGCGTCACGCTGACGTCGGAGGATGTCGATGTCTTCGCAGCAGGGTCTCGCCGCTGCGCGCGAACGGCTCGTGCAGCTGGCGCGGGAGGGTGCGGGAGCCTGGACCGAGCTCGACGTCGCGACGCTGGAGGCTGCGCTCTCGGGTCGGAGCGCGCCAGCGGCGCCCCAGCGCCTGGTCTGCCGACCCGCGCGGCGTTGCGCCGCCGAGGTGCACGGTCGCGGGATCCTCGCTGCACTGTCGGCTGGACGACAGTCGGCGAGCGCTCGCGTGCGGCACCACGCACGCTTCCTCCTCCGGCTCCTCGAGCCCGAAGCTCCCGAGTGGAGGCCGAGCGTCAGCGTCGTGGTCCCGGTCTACGACGCGGCGGAGCTGGTCGTCGGGGCGGTGCGGAGCGCCCTGGCCCAGACCCACGCCGACCTGGATGTGGTGGTCGTCGACGACGGCTCGCGGGATCACCCGGAGCGGGCGCTGGCGTCGCTCCTCGATGGCGAGCGCGAGGTGAGGATCCTCCGCCAGGAAAACCGCGGCGTGTCGGCCGCGCGCAACACCGGTATCGCCGCCGCGCGCGGTGACTGGATCCACTTCCTGGACGCCGACGACACGCTCCACCCCGACGCGGTCGAGAAGAAGCTGGCGGCCCTGCTCGCCGTTCCCGACGCCGACCTCTGCGTGAGCCGCTACCGCTCGGTGGGCGACGACCCGGGCTCGCGCGGCGCCCACGGGCCGGGCTTCGGCGACACCTGGTGTCCGACCCGCGACCTCCTGGCGACCTGGGTGCGCCGCTACCCGTTCCAGACCAGCACGGTGCTGATCCCGCGCTGGCTCTTGCTCGAGACCGGACCCTTCGAGGAGGAGTTCCCGCAAGGCGAGGACGCTCGCTACTGGTTCCGGCTCGCGCTGCGCGATGCCAAGGTCGTGGCGCTGGACGAGCCTCTCGCGGACCGGCGCTTCCGCGCCGGGAGCCTCAGCGCCAGCGAGAGCGCGCTGGGACCGGTCCTCTTCACCATGGGCCTGGAGGCGCTGCTCGCGGAGCCCGCGCGCTGGCCCTATCTGGGCCCCCTCGCCGTGCGCATGCAGGGGCGGGAGCGCTGGCTCCAGGTAGACGCCCACGAGGACCCCCGGCTCGCGCCGCGCCGCGCCGGCGTGCTCGGAGCGGTGGGACGTCTCCCCGAGGTGGCTCTGGAAAGAGACCTGGCGGCCAGCGTGCCCGCTGCGATCCTGCGCCGCGAATCGGTCGACGCCATCCCCGCTGAGGGCGGCGGTTTCCTGGCGCGCCTCGGGGATGCGCTCGACGCTGCGATGGCGCGCTCCCTGCCCGTCACGGCACGGGACGCGGATCTCTGGGGGGATTCCGTCGTCGAGGAGGCGCGCGCAGCCGTCGCAGCTCGGCTCGCGGTGTCCGCGGCCGGTCCGTCGGCCCGAGCCCGCGCCGCCGGCACGGGTCCTTCGGCGGATCGGGAGGTCCTCGACGTGGTGGTCGTCCCCGACTTCTCCGGCCCGGCCTCTGCCCTGTTCGAGGCGCGCACGCGGGTATTCCTGGGCTCCTGGATCGAACACCGGGGCGTGTCGCAGGGGTGGCCGCTCCACCTGGTCTGCATCGGGGATCCGCCGGTCTCCGTTCGCGAGCTGGCCGGGCGCGCGGGCGCGCAGGTCCACGCCTGCGATGCGGTGGACCCGGCGCAGCCCTACCTGAACAAGCTGCGCGGTCTCGAGGTGCCGAGCCGCAGCGGGCGGGTCCTCCTCCTGGACGCCGACACGGTCGTGCTCGGCGATCTCTCGCCGGCCCTCGCGCTGGGCGAGTGCTTCGCCGCGCTGCCCGCCGCCACCAATCGCATCCCGGAGCGCGTCTGGTCCGACGTGTTCGAGGCCTGCGGGGTGAAGCCCCCCGGCGAGCGCATGCTGCCGCTGATCGGGGAGATGGAGGCCGAGCTTCCGCCCAGCGTGATGCGGGAGCCGTTCCGGGAGGAGGTGCCCCTCCACTGGAACAGCGGGGTGGTGCTCGCCCCGGTGGACTGCGGTCTGCGCGAGGCCTGGGAGGACGCGGCACGCACGCTGGCCGCCGCCTTCGCCGGGAGCGAGTGGGAGCGCCACGTCTGCGGAAACGATCAGCCCAGCCTCGCCGTCGGCGCCGCCCGGGTACGGGACGGAGGACTCGCCTGCCGTCCGCTTCCTCCACTCCTGCACGGCTTCGACCTCTTCTACGCGAGCGGCAGGCTGACCTTCGACGATACGCGCATCTACCACGCCAAGACCTTCCTGCGCCGCGCCAAGGACGGGAGCCTCGACCTCCTGCGCGAGTGCGCGCTCTACCGAAGCCACCAGATCCCGCGGCTCTATCCGGAGGGGCGGGTCGAAGGCTGGCTGCGGCGTCTGCGCGGGCTGCCCCACCCGCGCCGGGCCGCATCCGCCGCCGCGCTCTGCGATCGGCTCGACGCGCTGGTGCGGGGCTACGCCCTGGACGACTCCTAGAAGCGCACCTCGACCGTGCCGAGGGGGCCGAGATCGGCGCTGACGCGATCACCCGGTGCGACTTCGATCGGCTTCACCAGCGAGCCTGCGATGATGCGCTCGCCCGCGCGCAGGTGCTCGCCGACCGCAGCGAGGCTGTCGGCCACGTGCCGCACGACCTCGGCGAGGTCCGCGGGCACCAGGGACAGGTCGCCCTCCGCGACGCGCTCCCCGTTCCGCGACGCGATCGCCGCCACGCCCTCGAGGGAGGAGCCGAAGCGGCCGCTGCCTTCCTTCCCGAAGACGACGGCCTCGTGGAAGATGTCGTGGCCCAGGATGGTCTCGACGTCGTCGAAGGAGCGCGAGAAGTCCACCACCTCCAGGGCGGGAAGCAGGCGTCGGATCGCGTCGCGCGCGTCCGCCAGGTCGGCCGACGCGGGGACGTCGCTCGCCAGCTCGATCGCCACCTCGACCTCCACACGGCCGGCCGCGCCCTCGGGAAGCGTGCAGGTGGCGCCGGACGCGAGGACGCGGCTTCCTACCAGGTGGCCGATCAGCGTCGCATCCAGGCCCATGCGCTCCTGCGCCGCGGGGTCGTTGAACCCGATCTTCCAACCCGCCCGACGGTCACCTCGCTCCAGCGCCTCTTCGAGCGCTGCCAGGTGCGTCCTCATTCCTCTGCGGATGTCGTCCCTCATCGATCTCCACGGTAGACGAGCCCGGGGGCTTCGCCGGCGGCGTCCGCACGGCGGCGCGCCGCCAGCACGACGTCGTGTGCCGGGGCCAGGGCACAGGCCGGGTCGGCCTCGGCTGCGTCGCCCGCCAGGGCGAAGGCCTGGCAACGGCACCCGCCGAAGTCGCGCTCCCGCTCGGGACACGTGCGGCAGGGATCGCGCATCCACGTCTCGCCGCGGTAGGCGTTCATGCCCGGGGCGTCGCTCCAGCAGACGCCGAACGCGTGCTCGCGCGCCGACCAGAACTCGAGTGGAAGTGCGCGGGCACCGTGGCAGGGGAGCACCAGGCCGTCGGGCGCGACGACCGCGTTCTTGCGCCCCCAGCCGCCCATGCAGGGCTTGGGCCGGTCCGAGAAATGATCCGGGAGCACGAAGACGATCTGCAGCTTCGGGTGGTCCCGGCGCGCCTCGCGCACCGCCTGCGAGGCCGCCTCGAGCTGGGCTCGGCCGGGCAGGAGGGCCTCGCGGTTGCGCAGCGCCCAGCCGTGGAGCTGTACGTTGGCCAGCTCCACCCGGTGGGCGCCCAGCCGCGCCGCCAGCTCGACGGCGTCGCGCGTCCGCTCCAGGTTGCCGCGGTGGAGCACCACGTTGAGGGTGAGCGGCAGGTCCCGCGCGCGGACCCACGCGGCGAAGGCGAGCTTGCGCTCGAAGAAGGCTCCACCCGCCAGCCGGTCCGCCGGCTCCGGCTCGACGTCCTGGAGCGATAGCTGGACGCTGCGCAGTCCCGCGTCGACGAGTGCGTCGAGTCCGTCGGCGTCGAGGTGCGTCCCCGCCGTGACGAGGTGGATGTAGAGCTCGGCCTCGGCGGCCGCGGCGACGATCTCGGCGAGATCCTCGCGCACGCAGGGCTCGCCCCCGGTGAGTCCGACGTGGAGCACGCCCAGCTCCGCCGCCTGGCGGAATACGCGAGCCCACTCCTTCGCGTCGAGGCCTTCGCGCACGCCGGCGTAGTCGAGGGGATTGGAGCAGTAGGCGCAGCGCAGCGGGCAGCGATAGGTGAGCTCGGCGATCAGGTTGTACGGGCGCGGTACGATCATCGTCGGGACTCGACCACCCCCAGCCGCTCCATCTCTCCGAGGAAGGTGTGGACGTCCGGCTCGACGCCCGGGACCTCCGGATGCCGGGCTGCCAGCTCGCGAGCGACCGCATCGGCCGTGCGCTCGCCGTCGCAGGCCTCGAGAATCTCGCGCCCGGACTCGTTGAGGCGCACCGCGCGTTCGGGGAGCACGGCGGTCAGCGCTCCATCCTTCGGGTCGTTGCGCAGCTGAGCCGCCGAGGCGATGCGCGGCTTGCGATGGGCGAGCTCCACGGCATCGAGGAGTCGCCAGAGGATCTCGCACTTCTTCTCGAGGGCCGCGACGCAGCGATCCTGCTCCTCGCCGGTCGCGGCGTTCTCCAGCACCCAGGCGAGTCCCCACTCCGAGTCCCGGGCGGCCTGGCTGACCCGCGAGCGGAAGTAGGCGAGACCCTCCTCGTCCACCCAGGGATAGTGCTTCTCGAAGGCGGCGAGCCGGACGCGCATGATCCGGTGGGCGCCCATCTCGGTGAGCGACGAGGCGACGGCCTCGAGCAGATCCCGCTCCTCGACCAGGCGCACGTAGTCGTCGCAGGCGTCGCGCACCGCCGGGAGCACGCCGGCCAGGCTCTCCACGTCGCCGCGGTCGAGACCGACGGTCTCGGCCAGGCGCAGCCACTTCTCCAGGCCGCCTTCGCCGGGTGCGCGTCCGTCGTGGTCGTGGATGCGCTGCACCCACTCGCGGCGGAAGGCGGGATCGCCCGACTTGGTGAGGATGACCGAGTCCTTGAGGGGGATGCGCGTCTGGTAGTAGTAGCGCTGGCGCACCCAGGTCTGGATCTCCTCGCGGCTGAGGAGGCCCTGGTGCATGCGCAGGTTGAACGGGTGCTTGTCGTGATAGCGACGCTCGAGAACGTCCTGGAGGCGGGCCTCGAACGCGGCGCGGCCCTGGCTCACAGCTCGAACTCGAGCCCGTCCATGGCCACCTCGACTCCGGCGCGCTGCACGCGATCGAGCTCCGGCGAGGATCGGTCGAGGACGGGGTTGGTGTTGTTCATGTGGATGTAGAAGCGCCGTCCTGTGTGGGAGGCGAGGCGCTCCAGGCTGCCTTCGGCGCCGGTGATGGGGAGGTGTCCCATGGCGATCGCGTCCGGCGCGCCCGGGCGGTGAGCGAGCAGCTCGTCGCGGGTGAAGAAGGTGCCGTCGACGAAGGCGCAGCGGGCGGCCTGGATCTCCGCCCAGGTCGCGTCGTCCAGTGACTTGACGCCGGGTGCGTAGACGAGGCGCGCGCCACTCCCGGTGTCGGTGAGGCGCAGCGCGGCGCACATCTCGGGATGAGGCTTCGCCACCTCGCGCGCCCAGCCCGGCACCTTGCCCGGCACCGGAAAGAGCCGTGCCTCGAGCCTGCCGTCCCCGTCCAGCGGAAACGGGCGATCCAGGGGCATCACGCTCCAGGCGGGCTCGAGCAGCCGGAAGGCCGCGTTGCTCTCCAGAACCGTGTCGCGTACCCAGGGTGTCGACACGATCCGGTAGCAGAGCGCCTCGCGCAGGATCAGGAGCCCCAGGGCGTGGTCGAGCTCGGCGCTGGTGAGGAGGATCGTGTCGAGCGGGAGGTCGCGCGTGCCGGGGCGCGGGTGCAGTCCGGGGAAGTCGGCCAGCTGATGGCGGATGTCCGGTGCTGCGTTCAGGATCGACCAGCGCGTCCCGTCGGCGGAGACCGCGATCGACGGCTGGGTGCGGGTCGGAAGGTCCTCGTCGCCTGCACGGGCGCGCACGCAGTTGGGGCATCCGCAGTTCCACTGGGGCAGGCCGCCGCCCGCGCACGAGCCGAGGATCCGGATCTTCACGACCCTCGAAGTTAGTCCTCCGAGCGGGCGTCCGCCCCGGGGGAAGTGGTAGCCTTGGCGCCCCATGGCCTCGCCCCGCTTCGAACAGGTCGCGCCCCTCGTCGACTTCCCCGCCCTGGAAGCGCGGATTCGCGCCTTCTGGAAGGAGCACGACGTCTTTCACGAGAGCCTGCGCCGTCGCGAAGGCGCGCCGCGCTTCGTGTTCTACGAGGGCCCGCCCACCGCGAACGGCCTGCCCCACAACGGCCATGCACTGACCCGCGTGATGAAGGACGTCTTCCCCCGCTACAAGACCATGCGGGGCTTCCACGTGCCGCGGAAGGCGGGCTGGGACACCCACGGCCTGCCGGTCGAGACCGAGGTGGAGAAGGAGCTCCGCATCTCCGGCAAGGCGGCCATCGAGGAGTACGGGGTCGAGCGCTTCGTGCGGCGCTGTCTCGAGTCGGTGTTTCGCTACACCGAGGAGTGGACCCGCTTCACCGAGCAGCTGGGCTTCTGGGTCGACCTGGACCAGGCCTACGTCACCTACCACAAGCCGTACGTCGAGAGCGTCTGGTGGGCTCTCGCGCGGCTACACGAGCGAGGGCTCCTCTACCGGGGACACAAGGTCGTGTGGTGGTGGGCCCAGGGCGGAACCGCCCTGTCGGCCGCCGAGGTGGGGCAGGGCTACAAGACCGTCGACGATCCTTCGATCTACGTGCGCTTCCCGCTGCGCGACGAGCCGGACACCGCCCTGCTGGTCTGGACGACTACGCCCTGGACCCTGCCCTCCAACATGTTCGCCGCGGTGAAGCCCGACACGACCTATGCGGTCGTGCGCGACCAGGGCAGTCGGCTCCTGGTGGCCGAGGCGCTGCTTCCCGTGCTGGCGGAGAAGATCGGGCGCGAGCTCGAGGTGGAGCGCACGCTGCCGGGAGCCGAGCTGGTGGGGCGCCGCTACGTCCCGCCCTTCGACTGGTACGCCGGCAGCCCGGCGGCGGAGAGGCTCTGGCGCGTCGTAGGCGCGGACTTCGTCGAGCTCGACGCGGGCACCGGCGTCGTGCACGCGGCCCCGGCCTTCGGCGAGGTCGACTTCGAGCTCCTGCAGGACCAGCGCAGGAGCGATCGAGATCTTCCTCTCCTCTGCGCGGTGCGCCCGGACGGGACCTTCGATACCGAGCTGGCGCCGGAAGCCTTCGCGGGACGCTGGGTGAAGGAGGCCGACCGTGACCTGTCGCGCGCGCTCCGCGAGCGGGGCCTTCTCTGGCATGCCGAGACCTATCGCCACGACTACCCCTTCTGCGAGCGCTCGCCCGACGATCCCCTCATCCAGTACGCGCGGCCCGCCTGGTACATCCGCACCACCGAGAAGGTCGAGCAGGCGCTCGAGAACAACAGCCGGATCGAGTGGCTTCCCGAGCACATCCGGGACGGCCGTTTCGGCGACTTCCTGCGCAACAACGTCGATTGGGCACTCTCGCGCGAGCGCTACTGGGGAACGCCGCTCAACGTCTGGATCAACGACGAGACCGGAGCGGTCGACATGCCCACCTGCGTCGCCGACATCCGCGAGCGCAATCCCGACGCCTTCGCCGCCTTCGAGGACGCGGTGGCAGCCGATCCGTCCATCTCCGAGCACCTGATGGTCCACAAGCCGTGGATCGACGACGTCACCTGGACCCGGCCGGGCGAGCCCGGCGTCTACCGGCGCGTGCCCGAGGTGATCGACGTCTGGTTCGACTCGGGCTCGATGCCCTTCGCCCAGTGGGGCTGGCCGCACACCGGCGAGAGCGAATACAAGGCGGCGTCGCGCGCGGACTTCATCAGCGAGGCGATCGATCAGACACGAGGCTGGTTCAACTCGCTCCTCTGGGTCTCCACCCTGCTCTTCCCCGATGCGCCGGACCCGCAGCCCTACAAGAGCTGCCTCGTGCTCGGCCACATCGGCGACCGGGACGGGCGCAAGGAGAGCAAGAGCAAGGGCAACTACACGCCGCCCGAGGTGATCCTCGAGCGGGTGCGGCTCGAGTTCGCGCCGATCGCGTCCGGCGGCGAGCCTCCGCCCCAGGGCGAGGCGCGCATCGCGCGCGAGGACTACGAGGGTCTCGACTTCAGCGGGGAGTCGACGAAGGTGCGCCTCAGCCGGGGCGACGACGAGACCCGGGGGGTGGAGGTGCTCCTGCGTCCGGCGAAGCTGCCGCGCCGTCTGATCGAGCTCTCCGCTGCGGACCGCTCGGCCCTCGACGTGGAGCTCGCGCCCCACGGACACGCCACGCTGCCCCGCGAGGTGCTCGGCCTTCCCCACGACCACAAGGTCTGGGTGGAGGATCCCGGCTCGGCGGCTCCCGGGGCAGACGCATTCCGCTGGTTCTTCTTCGCCTCGAATCCGCCCTGGAGCAACTCGCGCCTCTCCCTCGGCGCGGTGCGCGCGCAGCAGCGCGAGCTCCCGCTCAAGCTCCGCAACGTCTACGCGTTCTTCAGCATCTACGCGAACATCGACGGCTTCGACCCGTCGGACGCCGCCTGCGGAAGGGGGCGCCGCGCCTCCGCCGAGCGCTCGCTCCTCGACCGCTGGATCCTCTCGGAGCTGGGCCTCACCACGCGCCGGGCGACCGAGCTCATGGACACGTGGCGCATCTACGAGGCCACGAGCGCCCTCACCGAGTTCGTGGACGCGCTCTCCAACTGGTACGTGCGCCGCAGCCGCGACCGCTTCTGGGCGCCGGGTCTCGAGCAGGACAAGCTCGACGCTCACTGGACCCTCTACGAGTGCCTCGTCACGGCGGCCAGGCTGCTGGCCCCCTTCCTGCCCTTCGCCAGCGAGGAGATGTGGCAGAACCTGGTCTGCAGACCGTTCCCGGACTCCGACGCCGGCTCGGTGCACCTCTGCGACTACCCCGACGCGGACGAGACGGCGATCGACGAGGATCTCTCCCGGGTGATGGGCGTCGTGCGGAACCTGGTCTCCCAGGGCATGCAGGTGCGTACCGCCGAGAAGCTCCGCGTGCGCCAGCCGCTGGAGGCCGCCGAGGTGGTGCTGGCCGATCCCGAGCTGGAGGCCGCCCTGGCCGAGCACGAGGAGCTGGTGCGCGAGGAGCTGAACGTGAAGGCGCTCCACTTCGTGCCGAAGGCCGACCAGTACGTTCGCTACGTGGTGAAGCCCAACTTCCGCGCCCTGGGCCCCCGCGTCGGGAAGAAGATGCCCGCGGTGAAGGCGGCTCTGGCGGCGAGCGACGGGTCCGCGCTGCTCGCGTCACTGGAGAGCGAAGGGCGGGTCGCGCTCGAGGTGGACGGAGAGCCGCTCGAGCTGGGGCCCGAGGAGATCGCCGTTGCGCTCGAGGCGCGCGAGGGCTTCGCTGCGGCGGCCGGCCCGGCCGGTGTCGTCGTCCTGCGCACGGCGCTCTCTCCGGAGCTCGTCGCGGAGGGGCTCTACCGCGAGGTCCTGAACCGGGTGCAGGCCTTCCGCAAGGAGCTCGACCTGGAGTACACCGGGCGCATCCGGCTGACGCTCGACGGAGCGCCCCGTCTGCTCGATGCGGTCAGACCCCGTGTCGAGGAGCTGGGCGCCGAGACCCTGGCCGTGAAGGTGGAAGTGGGCGCCCCGCCCGCGGCAGACGCCCGGGTGAGCGAGGTCTCCATCGACGGCGAGCCCCTCACCCTGGGCCTGCGCCTGGCCTGACCGCGCTCCGCGCTGCCGTTGCGGATCGGCCGGCCCGTCGTGCGGGCGTGCACGGGATGCGGCGAGTGGCCTAGGCTGTGCTGTGGCGCTGCGGCGCGAGGGAGGCCTGGCCATGTCGAAGGGAGCCGTGGTGGTGACGGGCGCCTCGTCCGGGATCGGGCGGGCCACGGCCCTGCATCTGGACCAGGCCGGATTCGAGGTCTTCGCGGGCGTGCGGCGCGAGCCGGACGGAGCGTCGCTGCGTCCCGAGGCGTCGCCGCGCCTGCGGCCGCTCCTTCTCGATGTCACCGACGAGTCGGCGCTGGCGTCGGCGGCGAAGGAGGTGGAGAGCCAGCTCGGCGGCCAGGGCCTGGCGGGAGTAGTGGCCAACGCGGGCATCGCCGTCGGAGGGCCGCTCGAGTTCCTGCCCCTCGAAGAGCTGCGCCGGGTGCTCGAGGTCAACACGGTCGGCGTGGTCGCCACGGTGCAGGCCTTCCTTCCCCTCGTCCGCCGCGCCACCGGCCGCATCGCGGTGGTGGGCAGCGTCTCGGGCCGCCTGGCCGTTCCGTTCGTCGGGCCCTATGCGGCGTCCAAGTTCGCGGTGGAGGCGATCTGCGATTCCCTCCGCGTCGAGCTGCGGCCGTGGAAGATCCACGTGGCGCTCGTCGAGCCCGGCGACGTCAAGACGCCCATCTGGGAGAAGAGCAAGCAGTTCGCCGATGAGATGGAGGCGCGGCTCCCCGAGGAGGCGAAGGCGATGTATGGGGAGGTGATCGACGCCATCCGCGCGCGCATCGACGAGGGCGCGAAGGGCGGCGCGAGTCCCCAGGCCTGTGCCGAGGCGATCGAGCACGCCCTGGTCGCGCGTCGCCCGAACACCCGCTACCTGGTGGGTACCGACGCGAAGCTCCAGGCCGCCCTGGCCGGCCTCGCTCCGGACCGCGTCCGCGACGTCCTCCTCGACAAGCTCCTGCGCAGCGGCAGGGGGCCTCTCTGATCCCGAGGGCGGATGCCGGAGACGGTGCGTCAGAGACTCGCCCGCTGGCTGACCCGGGGAGAGCACGACTTCGATGATCTCCGGGTGGCTTTCGAGCTGTCTGCGAGGGATCTGGAGGATGCGCTGCGGCACGTCGAGCGCAGCGCCCGCGGCAAGGGCATGCGCCTCAGGGTGAAGGGCCCGGAGTGTCGGGACTGCGGCTTCGGGTTTCCGGGTCGCGAGCGGCGCCACCTCCACCCGCCGAGCCACTGCCCGAAGTGCAAGGGCGAGCGGATCACGTCAGCGCGATTCCGCATCGCCTAGGACCTCGCAAGGAGATCGTGCGCGGCCGTCGGCGCCGCCGGACCTCGCGGTGGATGCGGGGAGTCCCGTCCGACGCTCGGCCCGGGAGCCGCGCCCGGGAGGAGGAGGAAGGCCGCCCGGGCACCACGCGTCGCTGCTACCCTGCCGGGGCGAGCCGCGAGAGACAGCCCAATGCGCACCCGTGTCTTGCTGGTGTTCGTCGGTGTGATCGTCGCTCTGATCGCCGTCGGGGTGTTCGGCGCCGAGAGTGGCGAGGTGGTCGTCCTGCACACGACCCGTGCGGACGGGGCGGACCGCACGACCCGCCTCTGGATCGTGGACGACGCGGACGGGGCCTGGCTGCGCGCCGGCCACGACGGCCTGCCGTGGTTCCGCGATCTCGAGGCGCGGCCCGACGTCACGATCGAACGCGGCGGCGAGACCCTCACGATGCGCGCCGTTCCCTCCCGCGAGCCCGCCGATCACGCCCGGATCGGCGCGTTGACGGCGACGAAGTACGGCTGGCGGGAGAGCCTGTACACCCTGGTGGGCGGCGGCAGGATCGCCATCCCGGTTCGGCTCGATCCACGCTGACGGGACGCCTAGTCGATGGGACCGAGTCGTCCGGTGGCCAGGTAGCCGAGCTCCCGGTCCGTGAGGTCGGTGTCCGCGAGGACATGACGCGCGCGGTCTGCGTCCGGCGTGGGCACGAAGAGGCGAACCCCGCGCTGCGCCGAGGCGATGGGCCCGCTGATCGGGTCCTGAGGGCCCAGGTGCGCAGGGATGCCCTCCTCGCGCAGCAGGGCCCTGGCCGCTTCCGCCGACGCGGGATCGGAGAAGCTTCGCAGGGTCGTGAACTCGGTGGGGTCCATTCAGCGTCTCGAAGTGAGCAGTCGCAGGGCGGCGGCCGGATGGACAGGCTAACACGCCTCGCCGCATCGTGTGCCACACCACTGACACTGGCCCGTCAGGCGGCGGGCCGCTTGAGCGGATCGCCGTGCACGACGATCCGCAAGAAGTAGAGGGCGGACTGAAGCAGCGGGAAGAACAGCCCGACGATGTACGACACGCCGGGGGAGCGAAGCGAGAGGCCGGCCGCGTTGCAGAGCAGGATCGCGGCTCCGGAGTAGCCGAGGAGGGTCGCGATGGCGGAGAAGGCCGGCGCTACAGAGAAAGCGGATCTGCCGAAGATCTGTCGCGCGCGTCGGCTCGCGGTGAGGCCGACCGCAGACCAGGAGATCGCCAGCAGCGCGCTGGCAGCGCGCCAGGCGATCGCCTCGGAGGCGAAGAGGGCATTCAGGAGATACGGGACGAACGAGAAGATCGAGACGCACAGGCTGTACTCGACCATGACGCGGATTCGATAGTGGCGAACGCGAGGATCATCGGCCTCGGTGCGGCGGTCGAAGACGCTGACCACCGCCGAGAAGCCGGCGAACGCGACGGCCACTTCCGCGAAGGTCTGGAGAAGGTCCTGGTGCTCCACTGTGGACTCGGCGCGCCCTAGGAAGAGGAGCCGAGAAGCGTGAGGAGGTTTCCATCCGGATCCCGGAAGTGCGCCAGAACACCGCCCCAGGGTTGCTTCTGGGGCGGCGCGTGGAACTCCACGCCACGCCCGATCAGGGTTCGGTAGGCCGCCTCGATGTCCGGAACCTCGAGGGAGACGCCGGTGAAGCGGCCCACGAGATGAGGCGCCTCGGGATCGTCGGGCGCAAGCCGCTCGAGCGCGAGCTGGCCTTCGCCGGTGGCGAGCTGGGCCCACCCCATGGTGTCGTCCCGGAAGGTCGTGGGAATCCCGAGAGTCTCGGTATAGAAGCGCAGCGCCCGGCTCCAGTCCGCGACGAACACACGCACCGCGTAGAGCTTGTAGTCCACTTCTCCTCCTTGGGCGGACGATCACCCCGGTTCAGACGCAGGGCTCGAGCCTGAACCAGATCGCCTCGGCGTCGTCGAGGCGATTGCACTGGGTGAACTTGAGGAATCGGGATCCGTAGAGCGGAATGCGGTACTTCGTCTCCACGAGATCTCCGAGGGGCCCTCCAATGGTCCGGTCGTCCACGAACGCGGCGTTCCGGCATTCCGTGACACCGCCGCGTGTGAAACGAATCCAGGGGTCCTCGCGCAGAGCCGCTACCCAGCGGGTCTTCGAGGGATTGGCCGTGCCGACCCAGGGGTAGCCTCCCTGGTCGACCACCCACAGACGGGCGAGAAGCTCGTTCTCGGGCTCTGACCGGAGCACGACGACTTCGCCGGACTCGATGAGCAGGAAGGCTGCTCCGTTGAGCAGCAAGAAGGCGCCGACGGCGATTCCGACCCGCTTTGCCCAGCGATTCATGGTGGCTTCCCCCGCTTGACGGCCCAGGGGCCCGCTGCGGCCGCCGGAGGCCGCAGCGGGTACTCGGGTAGCGAAGCCGCGAGTCTACCAGTTCGGTTCGAGGCCGTGTCGGCCCCCAGCCGCCAAGCGGGTCCGGGGCCCGTGTGTGACCAGCGAAAGCGCCTCTATCGCGCTCCGAGCTGGGCCAGGCCTTCAGCCCAGTCGCGCGCCCAGCCCTCCGGTGACTGCTCCGCGAATCGGCGAAAGAGCTCTGCAGACTCGCGACGTTGGAGGCCGGAGCAGAGCTCCGGAATGGCATACCCC